>NZ_SSOK01000025.1:0-101632 GCF_029871195.1 Pseudomonas sp. BN415 | reverse complement strand
GGCTGGCGCGGAAGCCTCGAAGGTCTGCACTAGAGCACTTCCTTCATCGTTGCAACAACTAACGCAGGCATAGCCAACGCAAACAACCGCAGCCCTGCACACCCCAAAACGGAATCCGGCACGCCGTCTATGCTGGGAAGGGTGTCCCGTGCCGGGCGTCAGCCTGATAGCCAGGAGAACGGATGGCTATCGCCGTAAGCGGTGAGGCCATCTTCGGGGCAACGCATTTGATGTGAACGTCGATGTCCGTATCGTCACGAGGTAATCATGAGCCCCACGCGCGTGATTTCACCGAGCCTGCTGGTGTTCCTGGCATTGCCGGCCTTGTCGGACGAATTCACGATGTCGATGGGGCTCGATTATTCGCGGGGCGATTATGGAACCCCGACAACCAGTGAGACCTGGTATGTCCCAGTGGTCGGCAAGTATGAAACCGGCCCGATGATCTACAAGTTGACCATTCCCTACCTGCGAATCACCAACCCGGCGGTGGGCCCGGATGGCGAACCCTTGGCGGGTGACGACTGCGGCAGCGTCGAGAGCGGCGTCGGCGACACCGTGGCAAGTGCCGATTACGCACTGCTGGACGGCAGCGACGGCGGAAGCCTGCTGGTGGATCTTGTAGGCAAGGTGAAACTGCCGACGGCCGACGAGAACCATTGTCTCGGAACCGGCAAGACCGACTACTCCGCCCAGGTCGACCTCACTCAAACCTTCGGTGCAATCAGCGGGTTCGCCACGCTGGGCTGGAAGAAATTCGGCGATCCATCGGATACTGACTTCCGCGATCCAATCTTCACCTCGATCGGCCTGGTCACTCGCCTGGCACCGTCCACCTCCGTGGGTGCGGCTTACGACTGGCGCGAGAAAGTGACGTCTGATGGTGACGAAATCCAGGAGTTCACCCTGTTCCTGACACAACGGCTCAGCACCGAGTGGAAGGTTCAGCTGTACGCGCTCAAGGGATTTTCCGACTCCAGCCCGGATACCGGTGGCGGCTTGGTGCTCAGTCACCGCTTTTGAGCCGAAGACTCATGCACGCGTGAGGCGATATTTGTCCCAGTTGTGGTCCGTCGCGAAAATAACCAGGATGGCCCGTGTTATTTTCGCGTTTGCTGTGAAAGTCCTTTGCCATCTCGCGGCGGTCTGGAGGCTCTGATCTTCGGCACACTCGCTGCCCCATGTGCTGGCCCGGCAAAGCACCGCCGCCCGCCTGCGCCATTCACTGATTTTCGGATCCCAACACGGCACTTGCTCGGGGCGTGATAGCAGGCCCCACGAGCAGACTGGCAGAGCATCGCCCGGATGCATTCCCGAAACACCGCCCATCCCGCGCCGGTTATGCGAATGAACTCCTTCCGGGTGCCCGGTGTCTGTCTGCTGTCGGCCCATTGGGTGGATTGCATGGCCATTCGCTACAGGGGTGGCTGGGCTGTCCCTGGCTCCATCTGATCGCGTTCCTGTCTAGAGCACTTCGCGTGGCCGGCCACTTTCGCGCCCGTATGCCGGGTTTTGTCCCATCGCCATGTGAAGATTGCCCATGCCCCTATCCCGTCATTTCTCCGCCGGTGTTTCTCCGCTCCAGCCTCGCGCCTTCGCTGCGCTCTTGTTGGGTGGCCTGCTGACGTCGGCTGCGCCGGCCCAGGCCGAGGAGCCCGCCGGCAACGTGCGCTGGGTGAGCGACAGCCTGACTACCTACGTGCGCAGCGGCCCGACTGATGGCTACCGCATAGTCGGTACGCTCACTTCAGGGCAGAAAGTCGAGCTGTTGACGACCCAGGGGGACTACAGCCAGGTGCGCGGTGAGAACGGCAGCACCGTGTGGATTCCCAGTCGCGACCTGCAGGAAGTGCCTGGCCAGGCCGAGCGTCTGCCTCAACTCGACCAGAAGGTGGCCGAACTAACCGCCGAACTGGAAGGCATCGACGGAACCTGGAAGACCCGCGTGCAAGGCATGCAGGAGACACTCGACGCGCGCAAGAAGCTGATCGACGAACTGCAGGCAGCACGCTCGGCACTGGACGCCGAACTGACCCAGGTCCGCACCGAATTGCGCGATGCGCAGGCGCAACTGGGTGACGAGAACAAGCAGGTACTGATGCGCTACATGGTTTACGGCGGCAGCATCGCCGGTGCCGGGCTGATCGTCGGTCTGATCCTGCCGACCATGCTGCGGGTGCGGCGCAAGCGTAACGATCAGTGGATCTGACGACGCGAGAAGCCCATCGGCCTTCCTTGGCGGTGCGCGCCGCAACTTAGCGCGGCGCGCGGTTGCGGATGGTCTTCAGCAGGTCATCGGGGCTGATCTGGCCGACCACATTGCTCGCTGCGCTGCCCGGTTGAGGCAGGTCGAGGATGTGCCCCTTCATCTTGCCCACCACATGCATTTCGCAGGGTTTGCAGTCGAATTTCAGGGTCAGCACTTCGTCGCCGTGGACCAGTTGCATCGGCGCGACCTTGGTGCGCACGCCAGTGACGCCCTTGGCCTGTTTCGGGCAGAGGTTGAAGGAGAAGCGCAGGCAGTGCTTGGTGATCATCACCGGCACTTCGCCGGCCTCTTCATGGGCCTCGTAGGCCGCGTCGATCAGTTGCACGCCATAGCGGTGGTAGAAGTCGCGCGCTTTCTGGTTGTAGACGTTGTAGAGGAACGACAGATGCGCCTCGGGGTAGACCGGAGGCGGCACACTGACGGCCTTGCGGTATCCATGCGGATGCGCGGCAACGCGGGCAGCGGTCAGCGCTTCGATGGCTTCGCGGCGCAGGGCCTTGAGCTGTGAGTTGGGGATGAAGAATGCCTGCGGGGCATCCAGCTCGATCTTCTCGGCGTGGTACTGGGTGGTGCCTAACTGACCGAGCAGGTCGTGCAGCTGCTCCAGGGCCTGCTCGGGCTTGTTCGCCGCGCCGAACGGGCCGTCCAGTTTGACCGACGCACTCACGCCTTCTTCGCTGGTTGCGGTCAGTTCCAGGCGCGCTTCGCGCAGGGTCGCCTTCCACTTGACGCCAATGCGGCGCTCGGCAGAGGTCTTCAGCAAGGCCTGTTGCCAGTTGTGGTCCAGGTTACGGGAGAGTGGGTGGTTCGGGCGCAGGCGGAAGAGCCCGGCGGGCATCTCGTTGGGTTCGACCCGGTAGCGCCAGCGCTTGTCGCCGTCTTCCTCGAACTCATCCTTGAGCTCGGCGATGTTGGCGCGGAAACCCACCACTTCGCGCTTGACCAGTACGTTGAGGCCGTCGCCGTTGGACAGCGGCTCGCGGGTCACGACGATCAGGTCGCGCTTGCCGACTTTCTCGACTTCGCCAACCAGCAGGCCGGTGAAGGTCGGGGTGTCGAAGGCGCCGATGTCGATCTTGCGCTCGGTGACGAAGTAATCGGTGCTGCCACGGTGGAAGGTCTTGTCCGGGTCCGGCACGAAGAAGTGGTCGGTACGGCCGCTGGAGGCGCGGGCGAGGTCCGGGCGCTCGGCGAGGATGCCGTCCAGGCGCTGGCGGTAGTAAGCGGTGATGTTCTTGACGTAGCTCGCGTCCTTGTAGCGCCCTTCGATCTTGAAGGAGCGCACGCCGGCATCGACCAGGGCGCTGAGGTTGGCGCTCTGGTTGTTGTCCTTCATCGACAGTAGGTGCTTCTCGAACGCCACCACGCGGCCCTGGTCGTCTTTCAGGGTGTAGGGCAGGCGGCAGGCCTGGGAGCAATCGCCCCGGTTGGCACTGCGACCTGTCTGCGCATGGGAGATGTTGCACTGGCCGGAGAAGGCGACGCAAAGCGCACCGTGAATGAAGAATTCGATGGCCGCGTCGGTTTCATCGGCAATGGCGCGGATCTGCTTGAGGTTCAGCTCGCGGGCCAGCACCAGTTGGGAGAACCCGGCCTGGTCGAGGAATCTGGCCCGTTCCAGCGTGCGGATGTCGGTCTGGGTGCTGGCGTGCAGTTCGATGGGCGGGATATCCAGTTCGAGCACGCCCATGTCCTGCACGATCAGCGCGTCGACGCCGGCGTCGTAGAGCTGGTGGATCAGCTTGCGCGCCGGCTCCAGCTCGTCGTCATGAAGGATGGTGTTGAGGGTGACGAACACCCGCACATGGAACTGGTGGGCGAATTCGACCAGTTTGGCGATATCCGCCACTTCATTGCAGGCGTTGTGGCGCGCGCCGAAACTCGGGCCGCCGATGTACACGGCGTCGGCGCCATGCAGGATGGCCTCGCGGGCAATGTTGACGTCACGGGCGGGGCTGAGCAGTTCTAATTGGTTTTTTGGCAGAGGCATGTCAATCACGTTCGGCACGGGTGCAAGTGGCGCATTGTAGCGGGCATGCGCCACCCGGGCATCCATGGGGTGCCGGATGGTGGTCGATGGTCAGGTGAGGCGGGCCGGAGGAATCGAGTAGGTGCCCACCACATGGGCCACCGGTTCCTCCAGCCCCTCCGAATAGAGTGAAACCTCTCCCACGGCCAGGGTCTTGCCGACCTTCATCAGTTGGCACTCGCCAATCACGCGTTTGCGTGCTTCGGGCTTGCGCAGGAAGTTGATGGTCAAGCTGGTGGTGACTGCCAGCGGCACGATGCCGATCTCGCCCAGCAGGGCGATGTAGAGCGCTACGTCGGCAATCGCCATCAAGGTGGGGCCGGAGACGGTGCCGCCAGGGCGCAAGTCAGACTCGCCCACCTCCTGCGAAACCCGTGCGCTACGGTCGCCCACGGCTTCGACCACGACGCGGGTCTGGGGAAATTCCTGCTGGATGAATCGGGCTATCGCTTCTTTCTTGTCGGCCATTCCGGACTCCCTGGTGTGCCATGGTCGAGCGGACGCTGCCACAACCATCCCGGCCTGTCCATGTCCGCTCCCTCAGCCGCCAGAAGCGTATTTGATCTCGTGCAATAACACGCTCATCTTCCTTGGCTAAGCTCCCCCGGACAGGGTTTCGAAGGGTAGCCGGGATGTCATTCATCGATTCGATAGTCGCTCAGGTTCTGGTGCTGGAAGTCGGGATTCATCACGCCTATGCGCGGCTTGCCTGCCGGACTGATGATGAGGCGCTCCACGACCTGCGAATCAGCCTGCGCAAGTTGCGCAGCCTGCTGCGGCCCATGCGCCGACTGGATGCCACGAAGGAGCTGGATGCCGCTGCGGCCGATGTAGGCCGGTTGACCACGCCGGTACGCGACCTTGAAGTGCTGATCGCCGAACTGCAGCGCCAGGGCTTTCATGACCAGGCAGGGCGACGCAAACACCTGCTCGAATCCCGCTATGCCGTTATCGAGAACAGCGCCACGGTGCAACGCTTCATGGCCGTGCTGGATGGTTGGCCGGCGCGGATGCGCGAGGCCGATCGACAGGGCGAACTGGAGCAGCTCCGCGACCGGGTGCGGATTCGCCTGCAGCGGCAGTTGCAGCGTCTACGCGAGGCCCTGGCAGACCCTGCGTTCGACCGCCATGCGCTGCGTCTGCTGGTCAAGCGCATGCGCTACGTGCATGAGGCATACCCGAATCTCTCACCCATTCCCCATGACGCAATCCCTGCCCTGAAGGCCGTGCAATCCGCCCTGGGGGATTGGCACGACCACTTCCAGTGGTGCCTCAAGGCCGACCAGGAGGCGGACCTGCTGGTGCTCAAGGATCGCTGGGAAATCGCCGGCGAGTCGGAACTGAAGGCCGCTGAAGTCGAACTCTCGATCCTCGCCGAGTACCTGGCGGAACAGGCGCCCACCGTGCGGTAGGGCGCCCTGGCTGTTCAAGCGACACCAGCCACTTCGTACTGCGGAATAACCTCGAACAATCTGAGGCCGATGGAGCGCGCGGCCTCCAGGTGAGGCACCGGATCGCTGGACTCCGATTCGAAGAACAGTTCGGAGGTCAGCACGCGGGCACCACAGTAGTCGAATATCCCGTGATCGATCTGCGTCTTCATGGCCTGGCGATAGCCATGCCGCTCAAAGGTGCCGGCATCCGCGCCGGCTACGCCAATCAGGTGAACCTTGAGGTTTCGCAGTTTCTTCGTGAGCCCCCCTTCCAGGCTGTATTCAAACGCCCAGCCGTTGGCGAACACGCGGTCGATCCAGCCCTTGAGCAGCCCTGGCATCGACCACCAGTACACAGGGAAGACCAGCACCAGGGCGTCGGACCGGTCGATGCGGGCCTGTTCGGCGGCTACCTCGGCAGGCGGTGCTAGCTGGTGGCGGTGGACGGCATGGTCCGCGAGGTTGAACCTCGGGTCGAAACCTTCCTGGGCGAGATCACCGATCTCGGCGCTGTGGCCGGCCAAGCCCAATCCTGCGGCGACCTGTGATGCGAGGCTATGGGTGAGCGAGCGGGGATCGTGATGGGCAACGACGATCAGGGCATGCATGGTAAGAACTCCAATTGGCTGATTGCGGCTGAGAGACGCGCTCGATATGCTGAGCACAAGTTACTTTCGGTAAGTTACGATTGGTAAGTTACTTTCGGTAGGTTTGCTGTGTCAACACATGAAGATCAAACGCGTCCGCGTCGCCGCTTATCCAGGGAAGAGCGGCAGCGACAGCTGCTGGATACGGCCTGGCAGTTGATCCGGGAGGAGGGCACCGACGCCCTGTCCCTGGGCCGGCTGGCCGAGCAGGCTGGCGTTACCAAGCCGGTGGTTTACGACCATTTCGGTACCCGGGCGGGGCTGCTTGCAGCGCTGTACATGGAGTTCGATGCACGCCAGACGGCGGCGATGTATGCCGCACTACAGGCCAGCGAGGAGAGTTTGCAGGGCAGGGCGGGGGTAATCGCCTCGTCCTATGTCGAGTGCGTGCTGCTCCAGGGCCGCGAGATCCCTGGCGTGATCGCGGCACTGGCTGGCTCGCCGGAGCTTGAGTCCATCAAATGCGGGTTTGAATCGGCGTTCCTGGAGAAATGCCGCGACGCCCTGGTGCCATTCGCCGGTGGAAACGGCGTTGCTACAGCAGGCTTGCGAGCGATGCTGGGGGCGGCGGAGGCGCTGTCCCATGCCGCCGCCACCGGCGAAATCACGCCGCAAGAAGCGCAGGACGAACTCCGCGAAACCATCGTGGCTATGGTCGAGCGCAGTGCCCAGCGGGGCTGATCCCGGCACCTGATTCTCCTCAGCCCGCAACGAAAGCCGCTATGTGCCTGGCGCTGGCGTGCGGGTACTGCAGGTGCGGCCCATGGCCCGTGCTTGGCAGCGTCACCAGGTGAAGGGTCGGCAGGGCGCGGCTCAGTGCGTGCCAGTTTTCGACCGGGAATACGATGTCATGGTCGCCGCCGAGATGCAGGACCGGCGTGCTGGTTGTGCAAAGCGCATCCAGCGCAGGCTGCAGCGGGAACATCGGATTGCGTGGCCCATCCCCCAGCTGCTGGCCGGCCCATTCATGGGGTACCTCGGGGCATCGCCCGTCCTGGCGTGCAGCGATGCGCTCGGCGGAGCGTACGGCGGCTTCGCGGCTGGCAGCCGACGCCGGTTCGAAAAAGAGCTTCACGAAATCCTCGAAGTCGTTTTCCCGACGTGCCAGTTCGTAGAACAGCGCCTCGCCGGTCTTCACCAATTGGCCGGGGGGCGTAGTGCCAATCAGTACAAGATGACTGACCCGTTGCGGCGCTTGCAGCATGGCCACCTGTGCAGCAATGCCGCCCAGGGACCAGCCCCCGAGCACGACCCTGCTCAGCCCCAAGGCGTTGATCAGTTCGAGTGTGTCGCGCGCCAGCGATGCCGGGTCATAGGTGCGCGTACCGCCAGACAGGCCCAGGCCACTGTAGTCGAACACATGCACCTTGAAGCCCAGTTCCGCGAGCTCGTCGAGAAAGGCGGGATCCCAGGAGTCCATGACGCCGCGAAAGCGCAGGCACAGGACCATCGGCGTGCCTTCGCCGATCACCCGGTAGGCCAGACGGCGGCCATTGCATTCAATGAACTGGTTGGGCACCTGACTGGCGGATTGGGCGTTCGGCATGACGTGGCTCCTTCTCGGCGCTGAGCGGCTGGGTCAGGAATGGCGGTAATGCCGTCATCGCGCGCAGCGGCCGCAACACCTGGTCCGCAATGCAATGGTGGCAACCATGCAGGGTAGACCAGGCTCCGGCGGCGGACTGGAGTCGTCGAGCGTTTCCTCAGTGCTCGGCAGGGCCTTGACCGCCGATCGCCCGAGCGCGGGCTGCCAGTACTCGTCCATAGGCCAGGCCGATGACGCCGGCTACAACGGAGGCCGCCAGGACACCGAGCTTGGCAGCGCTCAACAGGTCCTGCTGGGTGAAAGCAAGATTGGCGATGAAGATCGACATGGTGAAGCCGATCCCGGCCAGACATCCGATCAGTGCCATCCAGGGCCAGGTCATGCCGGGCGGCAGACTGCACCATCCCAGGCGAACCATAAGCCAGCTGGTACACAGGACCCCCAGCGGCTTACCCACGACCAGGGCCAGCGCGACACCCGAAAGCACTGCGAGGGAACCGGCCTCACCGAGGTCCACGCCATCGAGGCTCACCCCGGCGTTGGCCAAGGCGAACAGCGGCATCACCAGAAAGGCGACCCAAGGGTGCAACGCCAGCTGTATGCGTGTTACCGGGGGCAGGAGCTCGCGCTGGGCCTGGCGGAGCTGTTTGATGGGTTGAATCAGCTCTGCGGCATCGCCGTTCGAGTCATGCTCGCGCGCGGCAAAATCAGTGATGGCACGGGTTGCCGTTTGCAACGGCGGCTCCATGAGTTTGACTGGGCGGACGGGTGTCATCAGGCCCAGCACCACACCCGCCAACGTGGGGTGGGCGCCGGTTTTCAGCAGGCCGAACCAGAGCAACGCACCGGGTAGCAGGTAGGCATAGGCCGAACCGATTCCGATGCGCTGCAGGCCCAGCACCAACAGGACTCCCGCTGCAGCGATGACGAATCCCACCGGGTCCAGGCCGCCTGAATAGAACAGCGCGATGATCAGCACCGCGACGATGTCGTCGATGATTGCGAGTGCAAGCAGGAAGATGCGCACCGAAGCGGGCACCGAGCGCCCGAGCAGGGCCAGCACGCCCACCGCGAAGGCAATGTCGGTGGCCGTCGGGACCGCCCAGCCCTGGCGCAAGCCATCGACGTTGTTGAGCGAGAGATACAGCAGGGCGGGTACGACGACCCCGCCAAACGCAGCAACCATCGGCAAGGCTGCCAGCTTGAGGTTGGCCAGTGCGCCTTCGTGGATTTCCCGGCGAATTTCCATGCCGACTACCAGGAAGAACACCGTCATCAGGGCATCGTTGATCCAGAAATGCAGCGACTTCGAGATGACGAAATCCCCCAGACCGAATGACAGCGGCAGGTGCCACAAATGTTCGTAGCCACTGGCAAAGGGCGAGTTTGCCCAGGCCAGTGCAAATGCCGCCGCAATCAGCAGGACAATGCCGCTGATGGCCTCGGTGTGGAGGAACTTATCAAGAACGGAGAATGCCTTTTCGGCAATACGCTGCGCAGCCGGCAGCGCCTTGGGGGAAGGGGCTTGGTTCATGGTCGCTAATTCTCAGCAGCTTGTGCGGCGGCCCGACCAACACATGAAACCTGTCTGGCAGCAACCAGACACCCGGCACGTAAACTACAGCGCCTTAGCCGATTTGACTAGCCACTTCTTGCCCGCCGCCTGGAGCTGCCCCTTGCTCCATGAGGTCGGGGCCGAGCCGCTCAAAGTGCCAGGCCGTCGATCATCCGGGGCGAGTTGTGCCGGTTCCGGTTGCAGGCATTCGATTCGGGTCAATCGAACAAGCGGCAAGCAGGCCGGTGTGCATCCGCAGCATCCGAATCAGTTGCTGCAGGTCAACGCGAGCGCCGGGGCTCAAGCGCACGCTGGTCTCATCAGTTGACTAAGAGGAGGCACTGCCATGGCCAAGATTATTCCCATTCGCTCCGGGCCGTCGACCTCGCCGAAACGGAAGGGTCTGCGCGGCTGGATCGCGCATGTGCGCGCCGTCGTCGACCGGCTGGTCTACCAGCTGATCAGGATTCCCTCGAACCGTCTCGACCGTCCCAGGGGAGCAGGGCAGGAAAGGGACTCGGCTGAATCAGGCAAGGAGAAGGGCAGTCGCTAGCGGTATCGAGTCACAGGCTTGAACGGCCTGGGAGGGGAAATCGCGCCGGCGAACCGGCGCGACCATGCTCATCAGAGAATGCTGAGTGGGTACTCGATGAAGGCGCGGACTTCGTTGAGGTCCGGGCCTACCTGGTTGTCGGCGCGGTAGATGGAGTTGCGCAGCTTGAAGGAGAGGTCCTTGGCCGGGCCGTCCTGCACAACGTACTTGAACTGGTTGAAGATCTCGCGCTCGGTACCGTCATTCTCGCCGCCGGCGACGATATCGGTGCCACGCACGTAGGCGAACTTGTAGCTCAAGCCCGGTACGCCATAGGTGCTGAAGTCCAGCTCGTAGCTGGCCTGCCAGGACTGTTCGTCTTCCAGGTTGAAGTCGGAGTAGTAGGAGTTGGCCACGTAGATGGTGCTGCCACCGTCGCCGAAGTCGTAGGCATAGCCGGCATCGCCGGTATTGCGCTGGTGGGCCACGATGAACGCGTGGGCGCCGATGCTGTACTTGGCTGCCAGGCTCCAGAGGGTGTTCTTGTCGTCATGGCCATCACCGCCGAACGCCAGTGCAGCCACAGAGCCGTCGTCGTACTTGGTGCGGTAGATGTTGAAGTCGAAGTTCAGCGCCTGCTCATCACTGAACGGGATGTTGTAGTTCAGGTTGGCGTAGTACTTCTTGTACATGTCCTCCACGTCGGAGTGGTAGAGCGACACACTGAAGTCATCACTGACCGCGTAGCTGCCGCCGATCACATCGATGCTCTTCAGGCGGTTGGGGTCGCGCGCCGGGTCGCCCATGGGGCTGTCGCCGGTGAAGCGTCCGACGTTCAGTTCCAGGCCCTCGATTTCCTTGCTGGTAACCAGGGTGCCGGTGAAGGCCTGGGGCAGCAGGCGGCTGTCGTCATGGGCGAGTACGGGCAGGTTGGGGAACTGGTTACCGTACTTGAGCACGGTGTTGGAGACGCGCAGCTTGAGCACGCCGCCGGCTTCAGAGAGGTCATCCACCGGATGGCCGTCGCTGTCGGTATCGAAGAAGGCGCTGTAATTGCGGCCCCGGCCGCTGTCCAGCTTCACGCCGAGCAAGCCGTAGGCGTCGACGCCGAAACCGACGGTGCCCTGGGTGAAACCGGATTCGAAGGTACCGATGAAACCCTGGCCCCAGGTCTTGGCGTCGTTGGTGCGGTCCTTGAAGTCACGGTTGAAGTAGGCGTTGCGCAGCAGCAAGGTCGCGCTTGCGTCTTCGACGAAGCCCTTGGATTCGGATTGCTCGCTGGCGAGGGCGGGCAGGCTGATGGCGGCGGAAACCGCCAGTGCCAGGGCGCTCAGAGGATTGAATTGCATCACGGTTGCTCCTGATGGTCGCTTTGTTGGTATTGGGATTGGCAGGAATTCAAGGCGCTATCAATGACCAGGAACAGTGACACTGCCCGGTCCTGACAAGCATATCCATTCATTATCGTTCTGGTGGCCGGCTGTGCCGACGCGATGCGCGCAAACAGTTATCACGGTTCGGGCAACTGAAAAAACTGTAATCATCAATTTCATGTATCAATGATATCAATGTTTACGAAATTTACAGGACGGGTATCCTGCGCCTGATGAAGGATGAACTTGCACAATCGCTTGTGTGAGTTGGCAGATGCTTCATCGAGTTACTCTTTGATTTAGGCCGCTTCTTCGGAGGCGGCTTTTTTTATGCGCGTAGCCATGCAGGGATTGTCTGGATCATGTAAATGCGTTAAGGGGGGGGCTTGCAATATTGCTCCGAGCATTGACGCAAAGCTTAAAGGGTTGATTCGCATGAAATTTGTGCGACCTGAGTGTCAATTGGCGACAGGTTGTCAAGCCCGGTAAAATGTCGTAAGCGTGGCAAATAACAGCTAAATTCAAAGATTCCTATGGGTCGTCATCAATAGTTGCTATCAAGGCGTTTGATTTGGGCGTCGAGGTGAAACCAGTAAACTGGGCCTCGATGAAGATATTGGCCGGACGCACTTTCTGGTCCTCCCCCAAGAAATGCGATCGGCTCCTCCGCTTCATCATTCCTTTGGTTTTATTTAATGGCCGCCTTGCCCAAGGCGGCCTTTTTTTATTTCTGGAAACAGTCACTGAACGCTCTTATAGCCGCCGGCAAGATGCAGCCGTTCGCTCGCTTCCAATATGAATGCCGGCCCATTGGGGAGATGAGGGCTGTGCCTCACCAGGGTATTGATGTTCGAACCGATCTCGAGTTGACTGCCGTTGAACCCGCCAGGAAAACACACCATGTCCGTAGCCGAGCTTCTGAAGAAACGCATTTCCGTCCGCGCGTTCAGTGACAAGCCCGTCATTGCGCAACAGGTCCTGGACTTGCTGGAAACGGCGCGCTGGTCGCCGTCCGGCGGCAACCTGCAGCCGTGGAAGGTGATTGTGGTCAGTGGCGCCGAGAAACTCGCCGTGGAACGCCTGGCCATGGAAACCCTGGCGCGCAACCCTCGCGGCGAAGCGGGTGACTACCCCATCTATCCGGAAGGGTTGGCCGAACCCTACCGGACGCGTCGTTATCGAGTCGGCGAAGACCTCTATGCACTGATGGGTATACCGCGTGAAGACAAGGCTGCTCGGCTGCGTGCGGTGGCGCGCAACTACCAGTTCTTCGGGGCGCCAGTCGGGCTGTTCTTCGTCATCGACCGCGCCATGGGGCACGGCCAGTGGGCGCATTTGGGCATGTTCATGCAGTCGTTGGCACTGGCAGCGGAAGAGCAGGGGCTATCGACCTGCATGCAGGAGGCGTGGGCGATGGTGCGCCAAAGCCTGCATCGGCACTTCGGGCTGCCGGAGCAGGAGCTGGTTTATTGCGGCATGGCCCTGGGTCATGCGGACGCGTCGGCGGTGGTGAACAACCTGCGCTCCGAGCGCGCGCCGGTGGAGGAGTTTGCTGTCCTCAAGGGATTTGATTGACGAGGTCAGGGCATGGATAGCACATCGACCCACTGAACTATTTCAGCCTGCAAACGCCATCTGCAAGACGTGGCTGCGCCTGTCGTCGAACTCCAGGATGTATCGGCTACCTCCCGAAGTCACTGACGTATGGCGCACTGTCCAACCCAAGTGATCTGCCACTCGCTTGACGATGGACAAATTCAAACCAGGCCCGCTACTGGTTTCGCCATGAGCGCATGTTGGTCGTTTGAATGGTCCCCTGCTGGGGGCGTCAAATACCCCGGTCCCATTGTCCTCGATTGCGATCCCTCCAGCGCTCAAATGTATGGTTATTACCCCCCTTTCAGTGTGCAAGCAGGCATTACGAAGGAGGTGGCTCACCGCAATGGAAACCAACTCCGGAATGGCGGGGACGAGCACGTCATCAGTCGAGATAAACTCGATCTCCACAGGTTTTCCCAGTAGCAACGGCTGGCAGCGCTGCAGTTCCTGCTCAATCAGCGGACGCAAGGCTATACGGAAAAGGTGGCTACTCTCAGGCACCTGCGCCAGTTCCAACAAGGCGCCCATTTGTTGAGCGATGTCCGCAGCGTTTTGCCGAATGCACTCGGTCATCGCCTGCAATTTGGGATGATCCTTCAACCCCCGCCTCAGGGCTTCCGCTGCGCCGAGCAAAATAGTCAGCGGATTGCGCAGTTCATGGCTGACGTCAGCCGTGAACCAACGCTCGCGCTGGAGGGCCCGGTTCAGTTGATTAGTGCGATCCTCGATCGCACGGGCCAATACGCCGAGCTCGTCAGTTGCATCGAGCCCGGGAAGCCTTTCCTCTCGCTGCTCATCCTGAACTGCGGAGGCCAGTTCAGTCAGGGGCAGAATCACCTTGCTTGCGCTGGCCCGCCCAACGAGTAACGCCAATGCGAGCCCGCCTAGAAATGCCAGGCTCAAGGCCATATAGGTGCGGTCTTCAATCGCTTCGAAGTCGCTTTGGTCATCCACGACGGCATAGCGCTGGCCATCCAACTCGCCAATCAACACGTGCAACGTCCGACCGTTTAGACGCAACTCATGGATCCCTGAGTTCAAGCTCCGCAAAGACTGTGGCAGCTGCTGACCGACGAAGAAGCTCAGGTCACTCGTCTGCAGCTGCGTTGTGCTGTTCAAGCCTTCGGTCCATTGTTCGGTTACTCGAACCAGGCGCTTATCGATTAGTTGGCTCTCGATCGCCTCGATCACGAAGAAGGCTGAGCCGGCGAATACCCCACCAATGATCGCCGCTAACAGCACAAAGGCAGCGACCATTCGGCCACGTATCGAACTACGGTTTTTCATCAGTAGCCACCAAGCAACGACCCGCTGTGGTCATGTTGCACATATTAGGCTGGGTTAGCGGAGACGCTGGGCCGTCAGCATGCACCCGGCGATGCAGAGCCACCCACGCAGGATCAACGGTCGCCGGCGAGAGCGCTTGCCTCAACGTTTCCCGGATCCCTGCGTCCGAGGGTCCATCGACAGTCGCAGGGATGACTGGGGGCAGTGGGGCCGTCCAGTTACCGCATCGTTCAAACCACCTGGAGTATCCGCATCATCTCGTGGTCCTCATGGGAGAGGATGTGGCAGTGCCATACATATTGCCCCGACTTGTTGAAGTGGGCTTTTACCCGAACCATCTGGCCCGTGGGATTACCGGACTCGGGCTCGGGGTTTCCCGGCAACGCGATGACCATGTCCCTTGGGGCTGCCTCGAAGTACTCCGGTCCAATGGGAGCTGGGGCAAAATTTGTGACGAAGGAAATTTCCGGTGCCTCGCCGGTCATACCGTCGTGCTGATGCGTCATCTGCGAGCCGGTGACCTGATACTCGAATACTTGCCGGTCGAGGATCTCGAAGTTGACCAGATGCAGGTGGACCGGGTGTGCGTCAGCAGTGAAGTTGTAGATCTCCCAGATCTCTGTGGTGTCCGCGTCCGGAGTTTCGGTTGTGGGTTGGAACCACGCGTACGCGGTGGCGACATTCGTGGCGTTGAGGTTGCCATCCTTGACGGTGCCCAACAGAGGCTGGAGCCGCCCGAATTCATCCATGCCTTCGAAGAGTGCAACTCTGCGGGTCGAGGCACCGCCGGATACGCCCGCATAACTGGGGAGGCTTGCCGGGTTGAAGGTATCCGGCACCCCGGATTTCGGCTTGATCACGTCGAAGGCCATGACCCGGTCGGTTTGGCGATCGTCGAACAGGTCTTCCGGGGCAAGGTCATCACCGAAGGCGCCGCCAAACGGCGAATCGCCCCCGAGGTTTTTCATGATGACGCGGCTACCGGCGGGGACCTGCGAGAAGTCGATGACGACGTCATAGCGTCCGCCTGGCTCGAACACCAGGGTGTCGGTCTGGCGCGGAGTGCCAAGTCCCTGATCGCTGCCAATGACCCAGAAGGGCAGAGGTGCGCCTGCGCTGGGGTGCTCAGGATCCGTGACGTGTGTAGCGACTGTTACGAACTGGAGCACCATGAACCGTGAATCGCAGCCGTTCAGCAGGCGCAAGCGATAGTGACGCGGCTCGACATTGGCCTTGGGCCAGATCTTGCCGTTGACGACGATATGATCGCCGAAGAACTCGGCCAGCGCGGTCGGGCCACCGTTGGGGAAGAGTTCGGGAGGTAGTATCGCGCCTTCGCCGGTGATGAAGTCGGCGTAGGCGGGATCGCCCGGAAAGGCCGGATAGAACAACGCGCCTTTCTCGGTGAACATCCGGTCCTGGATGAGATAGGCAAGTTCGTACGGATAGGCGGGGAGGTTCAACGGATTATCCGTAAGGCCCGTATCGAATTCGTCGCGGACGAAGTACTGGCCCGCGAGACCTGCATAGACGTTTAGTCGAGTAATGCCCAAGGCATGGTCGTGGTACCAGAGGTGGTTAGCTGGCACAGCGTTGTTGTAGCGGAAACGGTCGGTGAATCCGCCTTCAACGAAGTCCCACTGCGGCCCCGTTACTGCGGCATAGGGGCTGTAGAAGAACTCGGGATTACCGTCGAACTGGAAATCGCTGTTCCCGCCATGGAGGTGGGTGCTGATCGGTACGCCATTCTCCCTGACGCTGAACTGCCGGTAGTCGACGCCATTGGCCGAGTGTTCGCCGTGCAGCGAGTAGCACCAGTGCAGATTGGTATCGAGAGGAAGCAGGTGCTGCCTGCTCTTGAGTTCGTTCCTCCAGCGCACCAGCGTCTCGTCGGCTCCGCCCGCCGAGCTGCTGACGACCTGGATGGTCTGGCCCGGCCAGCTCACGATCTTGTTTCCGTACCCCCAGACCCGGGTCCACAACTTCTTGGCATTCTTCGGGTTGATCAGCCCCGTCTGCTGCTCGGTTTCACTGATGCGAATGTTGAAGTTCGGCAGCTTGCTCGGGTGACCGTCACTGTTGAGGTCTTTGAATAGGAACGCCGGATCCAACGCGTTGGGCGCAAGCTCGACGAACTTCGGTTGTAGCGCCGGATCGCTCAACAAGCCGACATTGGAAAGGAGAGCGACCGCCTGGGCCTGACGCAGAAAGGCGGGGGCGGGAAGCAGATAAGCGCCTGCGGCGAATGCGCTGTACTGCAAAACTTGACGTCTCGTGATCATGTCTAAATCTCCCCATGCAAGGGACGAGAGACTGCTGGAGCCCTTATCAGCAATTGGCTGGAGGAAGGGTTGATCTCTTGTGGGCTGTGCTGAGGCGTTTCGAATTGACCTAAATCAACAGTTGAAGCTGCGAGCTTCAACTGCACGCACGAACGGTGCTACCTGAGGAGCGAATGGTCTCGGGACTCTAAAACTGAAGTTCCTCTGATCTGGGCGGGATTGTTCAAGATGGTTCTCCGTCCGCATCATGTTTGCGGTGTGCGATGGGGTAGGGGCTGGTCGTGTTCATCAGGCCGTCATCAACGCCTGACGAAGTGCTTCGGTGTTTCCGGGCCACTTGAACGCTTCAAGGAAAAGGACCGGCTGCGGCCTAGCCGCTGATGGACGAGGCGTGGCGGGCGTCGATCTGCTCGATCAGACGGTCACTACCGCCCTCGGCAAATACCGGGGCTGCAGTGCCCACGACGGCACAAATGAACAGGATTTTGAGGGCTTTCATATCGAGCTCCGGAACGTGATGTTCGAGTAAAGGTGGCGCTCTCGTTTCCATCGAAAGTTGCGAGAGCACCGATTTCTGCCGGCAACCGGGGGAAGCGGCATTGCCGCTGCAGGGCGAACTAGGGTTTCAACTTGACGGGCTGGACGAGCGCCTCTTTGCCGTCGGACAGCAGCCAGGCCACCAATGAAGCCGGTTCCGAAGCACTGGCATTACGAGTGATGCGGTGCAACTGCATGGGGCTTTCGTACCAGGCGTCGCCTGCCTTGAAGCGCTGCGGAGGCTGGCCGTCGAGGGCAGACTCCACTTCACCGCTCAGCACCACCACGAAGACGTGTCCGGGGTGGCGATGGGGCGTCGAGGTGGCCCCAGGGGCAAAGTCCACCCGAAGCGCGGTGGCCGTCCTGTATAGCTGGGGCGGCAGAGTGGTCTGCGCGACCGGCGTGACGATCTCGTCTCCGGCACCGCCGCTCCCGTGGGCCAGGGCAGCGGTACTGAGCAACCCCATGAAGGCAATTCCGATGGTCTTGGCGAACAGGTTCATGGCGCCAACTCCGGCTGCATCGCAAAGCCGACGCCGAAGCGATTCCAGGCGTTGATCGCGGCAATGACGAAAGTCAGTTCTGCCAGTTCTTGCTCGGTGAACACAGCCGCCACCTGTTCGTAGATCTCATTCGGCGCATGGCGAGTGGCAACCAGAGTCAACGTCTCGGTCCACAGCAGGGCGGCGCGTTCGCGCTCATCGAAGAACGGCGTTTCGTTCCAGACGCTAATCGCCATCAGACGCTGGAGGCTTTCGCCTTCCTTGGCCGCATCGGTGGTGTGCATGTCGATGCAGTAGGCGCATCCGTTGATCTGAGAGGCGCGAATCCGGACTAGCTCACGCAGGGAACGTGGCAGCAACGATTCGGATGCGGCTTTCTCAAGGCCCATCATGGCCTTCATGGCTTGCGGGGCGGCTTGGTAGTAGTTGAGGCGTTTGGAACTCATCGCTGAACTCTCCAGGGTGGCCGAAGGATTTCGGCTCTGGAGTGCACTTTATTGGTGGGAAATGCGCGGATAAACTGGCCTTAATCGTTTTCTTTGTGCGGAAATCAGGACAATCATGGCCTTCGATCGATTGGAAGCAATGCGTGCCTTCTGCCGGATCGTGGAGGTGGGAAGCTTTACCCGGGCGGCGGAGGCGTTGAACGTCGCGAAAACCACCATCTCCGGCCAGATTCAGGGGTTGGAATCGTCGCTGGGTGTGAAGCTGCTGCACAGGACCACGCGACGAGTCACACCGACCACTGATGGTGCCGCCTATTACGAAAGGGCGCGCTCTGTACTGGATGACCTCGACGAACTTGAGGCGTCGGTTGCCCAGAGTCGCAGCTTGGCACGGGGCAGGGTGAGGGTTGAGATGCCTTCTGGCGTCGCGACTTGCCTTGTGATTCCTTCACTACCGGCGTTCACCGCACAACATCCGCAGATTCAGCTGGATGTCGGGTGCAGCGAACGAGTGGTCGACCTGGTCCAGGAAGGCATCGACTGTGCTTTCCGGGGTGGCTTGGTCGCGGATCAGGACCTGGTGTGTCGCCCTGTGGGGCTGATGCGCTTCTGCCTCTGTGCGTCACCGATGTACCTGATGAACGCCGCGCCGATTCTCAAGCCCGACGACTTGCTGCATCAGCGGTATCTCGGTTTCACATTTCCCGGCTCAGGCAAGCAAATGATCCCGATACTGCGGCGAGGCGACGACAGCTTCAGGATCGAACAGATGCCGGCAATGCGGTTCAATAACGGCGGCGCCTACATCTCGGCCGGTATGGCAGGCCTAGGCATCGTTTCGGTGCCACGCGCGGAGGCGAGTCCCCATTTTCAGTCGGGGACTCTGGTTGAGGTCCTGCCTGGCTGGGAGATGGATGGCATGCCCATCAGCCTGGTGTATCCCCCGACACGACATTTGTCTGCGCGGGTCCGCGCCTTTGCGGAGTGGGGAGCAGCGCTAATGGCCAACGATCCGCTCTGGGCGATGAAACGCTAGGCCGATTGCCCTGATTCCCTGGCGAAAAACCAAATCAAATGAACGAGTGACCATTTCCGTGTCTGAATAGTCCTTGGCGATGGGATGCCTGTGGCGATGCTTACAACCGGGTCAGTCGCATTAGTTTTGGCCAGGGCGATTCAGCCGATGGCGGTACGGGTGGCGGCGACGATAACGACGTCTTGCATGAGTGCTCGATGGAGAATGAGTGCGATGCCGGGACTATGCCTTGTCGTCGACATCCTGGCCCCACTCCGCGAGGGTGGGGTAGCTACGCTTGGAATCTGAATAGGCTGTCAGCGTCCATTTGGCACCGCCCAACCGCCAATGGCCGGCACTATTCAGAGAGGTAAATGCCGTGAATCGCAGTATTTCCATGCTGGCAGGCAGAAGCCGCAAGCTCGACGGCGGCGCACTGTTCGGCGCCACACCGCGACGGATGTGGGTCGAGTGGATGAGCCCCAACCACGACAATCAGGTGGAAGTGGCCACCCGAGCTCTGCTGGTCCAGCAGGGCGGCTTGAACATCCTCGTCATGGCCGGGACCGACGCGCTCCTGGCGCCGCCTCCACGCACCTGCCGTTGCCAGCGCCCGGCTGTGGGGCTTCTGGACAGCCTCGCCGAACTTGGCCTGGGGGAAGGGCAGATCCATGCCGTGGTGTTGCCTCATCTGCATGCGGTGTTGCCGCCGGACGTGCAGGATGCGATCCAGGACGGCAATGCGCCACGCCTGCTGTTCCCAACGGCACGCTACCTGACCGGGCGCCGCCATTGGCTGCGGGCCCAGCATCCCCACCCCCGCGACCGCGCACTGTTCGTGCCGCAGATCATCCGCCAGCTGGAAAACAGCGGCCGCCTGAAGCTGCTCGACGAGAGAGGCTGCGAATTGCTGGGTGCAGGCTGGCGTTTCCATCTAAGCGACGGCTACACCCCGGGCCAGTTGCTGCCGGAAATCGACATGCCCGGCGGCCCGGTGGTGTTCGCGGGCGACCTGGTGCCCGCCGTGCACTGGCTCAGGCTTGACCTGACCACAGCACTCGATCGCAATCCGGAGTGCCTGATCGATGAGAAGGAGCGCCTGCTGGACCACCTGGTGGCCAATGGCGGGCGGCTGTTCCTGCCGCGTGATCCCGACTTCGCCATGATCAAGGTCCTGCGCGATCGGCAGTCCCGTTACCAGGCGTTCGACCAGCACACCGAACTGCAGCGGCTGGACAGTTGAGGCAACGCCCGCCGAGTAAGCAGGCGTTTTCAAGTCGGCCAGGGTGCGCCGTGCGCACATCTGCCGAACGATGCTGGGAGTCTCCGCCCCGGCCTGCTCGCGGGATCTGGAAGCTGACTCAGGATGTGACCTAGATGCTTTCCAGTACGCGGCGCAGGTCATCCGGCAGCGGCACCGGGCACCGGTTCACGCGGTTCACGTACACGTGCACGAATGCCCCTGGGCCGACGCGATGTCATGGTCGTTGGCGAACAGGCCGACTTCGTAGCGCACGCTGGAGGTGCCCAGGCGCGTTACCCGCAGCCCTGCACGCACGAGGTCGGGGAAGGCGATCGACGAGAAGTAGCTGCAGCCGGTCTCCACCACCAGGCCCACCTTGGGACTCTCGACCAGGTCCAGCAGCTTGCGCTCCAGCAGCCAGGCGTTCACCACGGTATCGAACCAGCTGGCAATTCGAAGGGGACAACATCGACGGCATCATCGACATGGCCTGGGAAGCCGCGTTGACGCTGATTGAAGACCAGCGCGAGTCGTATTGTTCGTAAGTGAAATCCTTGTCGGTTAGCCACCGATTGGCCCATGACGATTCATAAACCTAATCAATGGTGTGCTGGAGGAGGCTGCCACACAGCGCAAACACCTGGGCCACCGCGCCCTGGGACATCCGGTAGGCCCGGGAGGGAAGGGCGGTGACGGTTTCTGCCGCAATCTTGCACTCGCGTTTGGTGATGGTAAGGCTGAACGGTCGCCATTCACTGTTGAGAATGTAGGTGCCAGTTCCCTGCTTCTTCCTGCCATCCGTGTGTGAAAATCGAGATTTGACCATCGGTCCGAAGGCGTTGAGGGTCGCCTGATTACCGGCATAGGACTTGAGAAAGGATCGAACGGCGCGGTAGCGCTCGCTAGCCCGGCTTTCTGCCGGGAGACCTTCGAGAAAATCGCGAACCACAGGAAGTTCACCGTTCAGGTGAAGGAAGTTGAGTTCATGGATCGCACGAGACTCGCCTATCAGACCGCGCTTTTGATCAGAAGACAGGCAGCTCGCCACGTATCAAGAGTGAAGAAGTACGCTCGATGTTGGACAGCCGTGCATGTACAAGAACCTGAATCGCTTGGCGCATAGCCAAGGTCAGGCGCCCGCAGCACGCCAGTTCAATCGCAACCAGCGCTGGGCGCTCGACCGGCTGGCCAATGCGCGATAGCAACTGCACAGTAGCTTCTTCCACGCCTTCGATCTCGGCAATCACGGCACGTGCTATTTCCAAAGCGAGTGCGTTATACAGTTTGCCGACGTGGGACACTGGGTTTTTTCCTGCCACTGCCTCAAGCGACATGCTGCGGCAAGGGGTGATCAGTCCGTTCATTCGGTTGCCGCGACCGACCTCGCCGTCATCACCATGCTCTGCACTTAATCCGGACACAGTCAGGTATAACTCATCCACGCTGCTCGCATGCGCGTCGTCGAGCGCATTAATGGCGAGATCACAGGGGCTCATCAGGGTCGAGAGTAAATGCTCCCTGATAGCCTCCTTGACTGCAAAGTACTCTTTTGCATCGCAAATCTCCCGGTCGATGAGCGCCAACGCGACGGTGAATGTCAACTTTTCGCCAATCCGTGCTGCCATGACCTTGTAGTCGTCGCCCGCCGCTGGAAATCGCGTTTGGAACGCTGCCGAGTGCAATAGCTCCCCAAGTTGCAGCGCCTGTTTCTCGAGGGGCGAGTATGGAGCGAAACCGACTCCGAATGAGGTGTCATTGGCAAGGGCACGGGCACGGGACACCCCGCGCACGAAAACCTGTTGCAGGTTGGGACTGCCGCTGCGCACGGCACATTCGACTTCGAACAAGGTCGTGTCACAACGCACCGCTTGGGACAGATAGCGGTATGCGGCGGCCCTTACTAACTCGGACAGTTCGATATCAGGCAAGGGACTGGCTCGACCGCTTATGATCAGGCGTATCGGCGTCAGCACCTGTCCGCCGCCAAAACGCGGCAGACTCTGGCCGCCAATCAACAAGGCCTTGTCGACGTTGTAATGCAAGATGCGTCCGAAGGTCTGTAGATATGCGCCATTGAGAGTCAGCGACACAGCCTCCGCGACTCCATCGCAAAGGCTGTCCGGATGACCGATGCCTTTGTGTTCGCACATTTCGAATTCGCGCGTATGAAACGATTCGTGCTTGGTTATCACAAGTTCCATGTCCTTCTCTCCTGTCCGTTATGGCCTAGCCGCGAGGGCTGGTATCGGTGGTTATGACTCTCCTTCAGAGTCTCCCCAAACGGGAGATGCCCAGCGCCAGACACGACTCGACGCCTCCTGCGAAGATGCCGTAGACGAGGAGAATGGCAGCGAGAACAGAAAGGTTCTGGTACATGGGATGACCACGGCTCAGGAACGGCCAGTTGAGTGTGAGTGGGTTTCGCAGGATCAGCAAACCAGGGCCCTGCTACGAAATTGCAACGACCTCGCGCGATCGATGACCCTCACCCAGATTGCCTATTCGTGATGGGCGAATCCGCGAAGAACCCAACTTGATTTAGATCAATTTTTGTACTGCATCGCTGACTACACTCATCCGATAAGAGCTGAGAACATGGGCGAGTGCGTCATGTACGGCTTACCTCGATACCGCTACAGCGTTTTACGCCTCATCCTGGCGGGATGGGTGGCGATGCTGCTCGTGATGGCATTCCAGGGCTGCGTGCTGCGGGCGCAGCACGATCATGCCAAGGGGCAGGACGCGTTCGTTGCAACCCAGCAGACTCCGCACACCTGCAGTTGCCCGCAAAACACAGGCGATGCCGTTACGGCAATCAACTCTCTGCCTCATCCGTCGGGGCTGGATAGCCTCGGCTGGGCCAACGGGTTACTGGTGCCGGCTCTACTCTTGATCCGCTCTAACGCCTTTGCCTCCCTAGCCCTTAGGTCCCCTGTGCCGTCGAGGCCCCCAGCCCGCCTGATGTTCGTTCGCTTCAACGATTGATCCGCATTTCAGGCCGGCCGAACAGCGGCCGCCGCGCTTCATTGCGCCGATCCGGCGCAATCCAGATCTGCCCTCCGGACCCTCATCACCAGGAGATCATCATGCAAACGCAACTGAAACTGGTCTTGGCCGCCATCCTGACAAGCGGCGCCTATATGGCCGTGGCCGAGGAGGCGCATCATCCGGCCAATGCGCCCGCTGACGCAGCCGCGCCTGCGGCGGCCGACCTGGCGGCCCTTGATCAAGCCATGAGCCGACAAATGCAGAAGATGCAGGCGGCGCACGACAAGGCGTCTGCCGCGAAAACGCCAGCCGAGCGCCAAGCCGCGCTGCAGGAGGGCATGGCGACCATGCAGGAGAGCCTGACCATGATGAGCAAACAGCAGGGGGCCGCTGGATGCATGGGCATGGGCATGGGGACGCCTGGCTCGAAAGGCGGCATGGGAATGATGGACATGATGATGAAGATGATGAAGCAGCAAGAAGCCATGATGGGGATGCCGATGGACCAGCAGTGAGGCGGCGTGCACGCGCTGCGCTGCTGGCTAGGTCCGTTTCCGGCAGGACGAGCCAGCGGCGAGGTTTCCCTGCTGCCGGCGGAGGTGAACATGAATCACACACCACAAGGGGCCAGCTCCAGGCATCTCTGGGTATTCGGGGGCTTCGCCATTATTGCTGGCTTTTTTCTGCTGACCGAGCACCGTGCTCACGTGTTGGGCATTCTGCCCTACCTGTTGCTGGCGGCTTGTCCGCTGATGCACTTGTTCATGCATCACGGTCACGGCGGCCATCGACACGGAGATGGGCGGCGACCGCGAAGAGATGAGGAGGAGGGCAGGCCATGAATCATTCCGAGTCTGCGTACGGACTGTGGTCCCTGGTCATTATCAACTCGCTGGTCTTCATCCTGTTCGCCTTCAGCTTCACTCGACCCCGAACGACCCGCGACTGGCGCTCCTTCGGTATGTTCTCGGCCTTTCTGGTGGCGTTGTTCACCGAGATGTACGGCTTCCCACTGACGCTCTATCTGTTGCTGCCCTGGCTCAGCCGGTACTTCCCAGGCATCGACTTCCTGTCGCACGACGCCGGTCATCTGCTCGAAATTATGTTTGGTTGGCGGGCCAATCCCCACTGGGGGCCGTTCCACCTGCTCAGCAACGTGCTGACCCTGGGCGGTTTCTGGTTGCTGGCGGCCTCTTGGCGCGTGCTCTACCAGGCCCAACGCAGCGGCGCGCTGGCCCTTGACGGTCCCTATGCGCGAATCCGCCACCCGCAGTACGTCGGCTTCGTGCTGATCATGTTCGGATTCCTGCTGCAGTGGCCGACGCTAATCACCCTGATCATGTTCCCGATTTTGCTGGTGATGTATGCCTTGCTGGCGAAATCCGAGGAGCGGGACATGACCGCACGGTTCGGCGCGGACTATCTCGCCTATCGAGAGCGGACCCCGGCCTTCCTGCCGCGGCCCGGCTCCCGTCGCT
This sequence comes from Pseudomonas sp. BN415, assembly GCF_029871195.1. Lineage (NCBI taxonomy): Bacteria > Pseudomonadati > Pseudomonadota > Gammaproteobacteria > Pseudomonadales > Pseudomonadaceae > Pseudomonas > Pseudomonas sp. BN415. The sequence goes on along the minus strand of NZ_SSOK01000025.1, from coordinate 76,870 downwards.
CCAACGCCGCCGATGGTGGCCATCCAGACGCTAGGGGAAAGTCATGATCGTCCCTTGGAAAACCGGGGTGGCCCTGGCCTTGACCATGGCAGCGTCCTACACCGTCTGCGCCGTGCTCTATGCGTTGTGGCCGGCACAAGGCATCGCCTTCCTTAACGCTCTGTTCCACGGGCTCGACTTCAACGGCCTGCAGACGTCGCAGACCTATACCGTCGCGACCTTCGTTGGCCCGCTGCTGGTACTGACCCTGTGGGGGCTGTTGGTCGGAACTCTGTTTGCATGGCTTTATCGCAAACTCCACGGAAGCTCGCGCTGAGGAGGCCACCCATGGACGAATCACCTATGCGGCACGCTGACCATCGGCACGCCGTACCACCTGGAAACGCAATCGCTGTGGGGGACGAGCAACCGCGCATTCTCGATCCGGTGTGCGGCATGGCCGTGGTTCCGAACACGGCTGCTGGCAGCGTGGAATTCGACGGGCAGCGCTATTGGTTCTGCTCCAATCACTGCCGCGAGGAGTTCCTGAGCGATGCGCCCCGTTACGCCAGGGGCGCAGCCTCCGGGCAATCTTGCCCGGCAGAGCGCCGTCATGCCGCCCCGGCGGTAGAGTCCGGCGCTGCGGTCGCGGCCGGTAGCAGGCAACTGGCGAAAGACCCGATCTGCGGAATGATGGTGGACAAGGCCACGGCGCTTTCACGAGAGCGCGGCGGGCGAACCTACTACTTCTGCAGTGACAGCTGCGTGCGCATTTTCGAGTCGCCTGAACGTGAACTAAAGGCAATGAAAGCCCGCGTGGCAATTGCGCTGACCGGCGTGCTGGCGCTGGCCATGCTGCGTGCCGGCGCGTTCATCGCCCTAGCCGCCGGGGCCACCCTGCTGACTTGGGTGCCGATTCCGGCGCTGCCCTGGTTCACCTGGGGCATGTGGCTTTTCCTGTTGGTGACCCCAGTGCAGTTCATCGGAGGCTGGAGCTTCTACAAGGGCGCATGGAGTGCCGTGCGCACTCGTAACATCAACATGGATTTTCTGATCGCGCTAGGCACCTCGGTTGCCTATTTCTACAGCGTCGCGGTGCTTTTCGCCCCGGACGTCCTACCGGTCAAGGTAGAGGAACGCGATGTCTATTTCGAGGTGTCGGCGGTCATCATCGCCTTCGTACTGCTCGGCAAATACATGGAAGAAATCATTAAGAAGAAATCCTCGGCTGCGGTGCGTCGTCTGTTGGACCTCAAGCCGGCGACCGCCCATGTGCTGCGTGACGGCGAGGAGATCGAGTTGCCGGCGGAAAGCGTCATGGTTGGCGAGTACGTGATCGTCAAACCCGGCGAAAAGATTCCCACCGATGGCGAGGTGAGCGAAGGCCAGTCTACGGTTGACGAATCGATGCTGACCGGCGAATCGATGCCGGTCGACAAACGGCCGGGCAGTAGCGTGATCGGCGGCACGCTCAATCGCAGCGGGGTATTCACCTTCAAGGCGAGCAGGATCGGCGCCGACACCGCCCTGGCGCAGATCATCAAAATGGTCGAAGAAGCGCAAGCCAGTACGGCACAGGTCCAGCGGCTGGCCGACCAGGTCACTGGCTATTTTGTGCCAGCTGTGGTGGCGATCGCGCTGCTGGCGCTGCTCGGTTGGACCTTCGCGGGGAGTTTTCCGCAAGGCTTGTTGGCCTTCATCGCGGTGCTGATCATTTCCTGCCCCTGCGCGCTGGGCGTGGCCACACCTGCCGCGCTGATGGTCGGCGTCGGCAAGGGCGCCGACAGCGGCATCCTGATACGTGGCGGCGAAGTGCTGGAACGGGCGGAAAAGCTGAGTGCAGTAGTCTTTGACAAGACCGGTACCATCACCCGTGGCGAACCGAATGTGACCGACGTGATCCCGTACGCTGCCGCCTCCGAAAACGAGGTCTTGTTGCTTGCCGCCGCCGTAGAGTCAGGCTCCGAACACCCGCTCGGCGAAGCGATCGTGCGCGCCGCCCGGCATCGCGACATCAGCCTGCCAAAAGCAACCGGCATCAACGGGATCGCCGGCCATGGCATCGAAGGCAATATCGATGGCCGCAAGATCTGGCTGGGCAACCGGCGTTTGTTCGCCCGCCAGGGAATTGCGACCGACTCGGCCGAAGCGGACCTTGTTAGCCTGGAGGCGGACGGCAAGACCGCCATGTTGGTTGGCATTGATGACCGCCTGCTCGGGATCATCGCGGTTGCTGATACGGTCAAGCCCGAGGCGGCCGAAGCCGTCACGGCATTGAAAGCGAGCGGAGTCAGGGTCGTACTGCTGAGCGGCGACAACCGGCGCACCGCCGAAGCGGTGGCACGGCAGGTTGGAATCGAGCAGGTGATCGCCGAAGTCCTGCCGGACGACAAGGTAGAGGTCATCCGCCAGTTGCAGGGCGAGGGGCAGGTGGTGGCGATGGTCGGCGATGGTGTCAACGATGCCCCGGCCCTGGCCGCCGCCGATATCGGCATCGCCATCGGCTCCGGCTCCGATGTTGCCAAGGAGACCGGCAACATTATCCTGATCCGCGATGACGTGCGCGATGTGGTGGCAGCGATCCAGCTGTCGCGCGCGACCATGCGCAAGATCAAGCAGAACCTGTTCTGGGCGTTCATCTACAACAGCATCGGAATCCCGGTCGCTGCACTGGGATTCCTCAATCCGATCCTCGCGGCGGCGGCCATGGCATTGTCGTCGCTCTCGGTGATCGTCAACTCCGCGCTGTTGAAACGGGTACGACTCCCTGCAGGGGCGAAAACGGAGGCCTCATGAGACGAGCGGGGTACTGGATCTGCGCGTTGTTGGCGCTGGCGCTGGCGGGTTGGGTGCTGTTCAGTTATGGCGTCTCGTTGGTGTCGCTTCTAGTGGCGTTGTTATTGCTGGCCTGTCCGGTTTTCGTTGTCTGGCTGAGTCTGCGACTGGCGCAGCAAGTCGATCGTGACGTGAAAGCAGCGAGCCGGGAAGAACTGGATCGGCGCTCGCAATCGAAGCGAGGAAACGGGACCTGAGTTTCACCGTGTGTGCTGCTCGCCGACTTCCGAGGCCAGGCGATTCTTGCCGAGCCTTCCGCCGCAGCCAACCAGCAGGGTCTCGGCGATGAAGCTGGCGACGATGAGCAGCGGGTAGTCACCTGCCGTCCTCAACGTGCTCGCTACACCGGGATTGCGTTCGGTTGCGCTTTTCCAAGAGGAGGGAGAGAGACATTCCACTATTGAGTGCAGAGCCCTCCATGGCGGCGATTCAAACGTGGAGACTCGCGGGTTACCAGATTTTCAGCGTGTAATCGATATTGATTCTGGTCTCATTGTCACTTCGGAAGGTCGAGGCGATTCAGAATTAGTTCTCGAAATTTCAATTTTTTAGTTCGGAGCGCTCTAGGGGATTGCGTTACTCATGAACATTTCCAACATAGCTTATCGTTTAACATAATATAGATTATGCGTACTTATGCATCCTCACAGCTGTGTCGTTCTCGCCAACATTTTCCGGGCATCCACTGCGCATAATCCGAGATTCTGTTCAATTCATGGCCTCCAGGCGTGTTCAAGGAAAGCTGCTGCATTGTGAAGCCTCGTAAAGCTGGTGCCCGAGGCTCCTGCCTTGCGCTTCACGACGCAGGCAGAACCTGCAGTGATCGAAGGCGCGTGTGGATTACGACTGATTGAGCACGGCTTCGCGTGCGACCTCGCCTACGAGGTCACGCAGCCACTGATGCGCGGGGTCGTGGCGATAGCGCACGTGCCACGCCATTTCTACCGGGAAAGTGCCCAGGTCGACAGGCGCGGCCAGCACCTTCAACCGTGGGTCGCGGGCCAGATGCTGGCAGATCAGCTTGGGCAGGGTCGCGCAATAATCCGTCGCGGCTATGAGTTCCGGAATGGCCAGGAAGTGCGTTACCGATACCGCCACCTCTCGCTGCAGTCCCTGGCGCTGGAGCGCCTGAAACAGGCCTGCTCGCAAGCGCCCCGGAGGAAGTACGGTGACGTGCCGAAGCTGTTCGTACTGCTGCCTGGATATCCGTTTGCTGATACGAGGATGGTCGGCGCGAACCACGCAGGCCAGGCCGTCTTCCATCAGGGGTTGCACCACCAGATTGTCGGGCGGGTCAGTGATGCGCCCCAGCACCATTGCCGTTGTTCCAGAGATGACACCGGTCTCTGCCAGGTCGGCGCCGAACGGCACCATCCGCAGCCGGATGCCCGGCGCCCGTTCACGCAGACGCGCGACGATGCCCGGCAGTAGCACGAACTCGACGTAGCTGTTCGGTGCCAGGGTGAACAGTCGCTCCGCCTTGGTCGGGTCGAAGCCCTGTTGGCCAAGCACCAGTTCGTCCAGGCTAGAAACGGCAGCAGCAATACCGGGAGCCAGCGCTTCGGCCTTCTCGGTCGGCTGCATCCCGTAGCGTTCACGAATGAACAACGGGTCCTGAAGCATGTCCCGAAGTCGCGCCAGGGCGTTGGAAAGCGCTGGCTGCGTCATCCCCAGGCGTTCGGCCGCCCGCGTGACATTGCGCTCTTCCATCAGCGTCAGGAAAACGGGCAGCAGGTTCATGTCGTATCGCATCGAGGCATATTGCTGAGGACATAACTGGAATTCAACAGATAAATTGGCTGAATGACTTCATGGCGCGCATTCTGAGCCTCGTTGACGAGTTGCTGGTCCTTCCCGACTGGCACCCCGTGTCCTTTACCCTGCATTCGAACTGGAGCCGTCATGAAAACTCGTGAATGTGAGCGTGCAAGCGAACTTGATGATCCCCAGCGCCGTGATCTGCTGCGGGCCACGGGAATCGTCACTCTTGGAGGCATCCTGGGCTCTTCCCTTGGGTTGACCCTACCATCTCGGGCCGAGGCCGCCAGCGCCGCAGGTACAACAAGCCTGGGCTCCCGTCTTCGCGGTGTTCAGCACTTCGGCATTACGGTGCAGAACATGGACCGCGCGTACGAGTTCTACACCGAGGTTCTCGGTGGAACTGAGATCATGCGGGACGGTGACTTCTTCGGGGATCGCATCCAGAACACCCTCCTGCTCACGGAGGAGGTGCAAGCGATAGCGGATGGGGTCAACCCACGCACGCTCGGCATTCCCGACCTTCGCGGCGGCGCCCAGCGCCTGGATGTCAGGTTCATCCAGTTCGACAACGTGGTGATCGAACTCCTCCAGTACCGGGACAAGGAAGAGCCAGCCGGCCAGGGCGACAGCTTCGCCCCGGCGCGGGAACTGACCAGCCCGGCGTTCCCTCGCTCCATGCACGTGTGCTTCTACATCCGCGACGATGTCGACTTCAATCAGTTCGTCCACGACCTCGAAGCGGAGTCCGCCCGGCGCGGCATGACGCAGGTAAAGGCCAACCGGATCGTCAGAGCAACAACGGAACAGCAGCGGCTCAAGGCGGCCATCGACAGCAACACCAACAAGATCACCGAGGGGCCCTCCGCGGGCTGGTCGCTGATCTACTGCAAGGGGCCCGAGGGCGAACAACTGGAGTTCGTCCAGGTTCAGGGCCATGCCAAGCAGACCTTCGACGGGGCCTATGAAGCCCGTCGCAAGCAGCTCGGCGGGTAACCCGCCCTCCCCTGTGCACGCCTTTACGACGACGCGGATAGGACCATGAAGACATTCGCAACCACACTGCTGCTGCTCTCGTTGGCCTTCGCTCAACCGAGTCGGGCCGAGCCTCAGGCATTGGTGGTGGGCCAGATCAATCTGAGCTTCTACACCGCCAGCGCTGCCGTCGTGAAAGAAGTACTAGGCCAGCTCGGACACCCGGTGCAGGTGGTGGAAGGTAACCATCCCGACATCTACGGTCGACTGGGACGTGGCGAGGCCGATCTGCTCATCGCATCCTGGCTGCCCAATGCCCACGGCCATCTTCAGGCACCCCTGGCGGACCAGTTGGTGGAGGCCTCGACGCTGTACGAAGACGCTCGCCTGTACTGGGCGGTACCGGCCCACGTTCCGCAGGAGGCCGTGCGATCCATCGACGACCTGAAGAAACCCGACGTGCTCGAACGCATGGACCGGGTCATCGTCGGCGTCGGACCAGGGTCGGGCCTGATGAACGGGTCTGAGCGGATCATGCAGCGCTACGGCCTGCAGGCTGCTGGCTACAGCCTCAAGGTAGCGCCCGCCCTGGAGTGGTCCCTTCGGTTGGCCGATGCATCTGAAAGCGGCCGCTGGATGGTGATGCCCCTATGGCAACCGCAGTACCTAAACGCGCTCTACCCCGTGCGAATACTCGACGACCCGCGTGGGATCTTCGGTGTCGATCGCGCGGTGGTCGTGGTGCGCAAGGAGGTCTGGCAGCAACTCCCCGAGCGCACGCAGGTGGTTTTGAAACGTGTGCACCTGGGCATCCCGGTGGCCACCGAGCTCGAACGCCAGATGATGGTGGAAGGGAGACCCGCCGAGCAGGTCGCTCGTGACTGGATGGCGGCCAATCCAGACGTGGTCGCTGCCTGGTTCCGAGAGTAGCCGAACCCCCATCGCCCACCTGCCCCCCCTGGGCACGGCGTGGGCGCGACTCATGAAAGCCACCCCGGACCTCGTTCCGCACGCGTTAAACGATGCGAGGTGCCGGTTCAACAGGAGACATCGTGATGAAACCGCTCTACTCCCCCTTGCTTGCCACCCTACTGGTGGCCTCCGCCTTCACCCTGACTGCCAACGCCGCACAACCTGAGGTGGGTAAGGTGGAGCTGGTGGCCGAACTCGAAATCACCCCCGGCAATGTCACCGCTTCCAAGGATGGGCGGGTGTTCGCCAGCGTCCACGGCATGCGCCGGGGCCCCGTACAGCTGGTGGAAATCACCGGCAACAACGCCTATGCGCCGTTCCCGAATGACGCCTGGAATGCCAAGCCCGGCAGCGGGCAGGACGTTCTGAACACCCCCCACGGGGTGGTGATCGATGGCCAGGACCGCCTGTGGGTGATCGATCACGGCAATTGGATGGACAAGCCGCAGCCGCCGAAACTCCTGGCATTCGATATCAACACGCGTGAACTCGTCTACCGCCACGACTTCAATGGCTGGGTGGCACCGGCAGGGCAGATCCTCCAGGACCTGGCGGTGGATGGTGAGCGGGGCTTCGTCTACGTCGCGGACTGCGGCCTGGACCCGGCCATCGTGGTTGTCGATACGAAAAAAGGCACCGCTCGCCGCTTCCGCGGACATCCGTCCCTGGCGGCCGAAGACGTCGAACTGGTCGTGGAAGGCAAGCCACTGCTCTTCCCGGGTGAAGGCGGTCGCATGGCGCCGGCGCGTGTCGGGATCAACCCCATCACGCTGTCGGCCGATGGCGAGACGCTTTACTTTGGTGCGATGAACGGCACCAGCTGGTACGCCGTACCCGCCCGCCTGTTCCGCGAAGGTGCTGCGGATGCGCAGATTGCCTCGGCCATCACGCGTGTAGGTGCCAAGCCAATTTCCGATGGCGCCGCGACGGATGCCGAAGGCAATCACTTCATCACCAACCTGCCGGACAATGGGGTTGACGTCCTGACCGCCAAGGGCGAGCTGAAACCGCTGGTGCGGGATGAGCGCTTTCTCTGGGCTGACAATGCCCACTTCGGACCCGACTCCTGGCTCTACGTGGCAATCAACCAACTGCATCGAAATCCCATCTTCACGGGGGCCGGGGACACCGGCGTGCCACCCTATCTGATCGTTAGGATCTGGACCGGTACCAAAGGCCAGCCGGGACGCTGAAGCTGACCTGACGGCGCACTGTCGCCCTGTCAAATAGGGCGACAGTCTCTCGTACCGGTGCCCATGGGGGTTCCGTCATGCGTTCGAGTGTGAGGAGGAAGCGTCGTGACGCGTTCCAGGCTTTTCGAGCCGCTGCCTCTCGGATGTCTGCAGCTGGCCAATCGCATAGTGGTCGGCCCCATGTGCCAGTACGAGGCCTGGGGCTGGCAGGCCAAGGCACCTTCCGCGGTGCCCTACCGATCAGGCCAGGTTGCCCCCCAGGCATTGGATCGCTTCGACCTGCGACGGATACGCGAAGGGTTCGCCAAAGCCGCCTTGCGTGCCTCGCGCGCAGGTATCGACGCAGTCCAGATCAACATTGCCCAGGGATTTCTGCTTCATCAGTTTCTTTCTCCGCTCACTAACCAGCGTGCCGATGTGTACGGCGGATCGCTGCTCGGTCGGATGCGATTCCCCCTCGAGGTCTTCGACCAGGTGCGCGATGCCTTTCCAGCCAGTCGCCCTATTTCCGCGCGCCTTTGCGCGTCGGAGGGTAGTGATGTCGGTTGGACGCTTGAGCAAGCCCTGATCTTCGCCAAGGAACTGGAGGCCAGAGGCTGCAGTGCCATTCAGGTGTCCTCAGGTGGAATCAAGCCCCGCGACTCTGCTCCGGTAGTACGCGTAAACCTGGTGTCGCTTGCTCGAGCATTGAAGACGGCAGTGGCAGTTCCCGTGGCGATGACCAGCGCCCTCGCCGGTTACCAACAGGTCGAGGCGCTTGTTTCCGAGGGCACAGCGGACCTTATCGCCATGACGCACACGCTCCTGAACGCCCCCCGTTGACCTTGGCTGGCAGCTCACTCATTGGGTGGCCGGGTCTGGATGCCGGTCCAATACACACACGCACGGACGGGCTGGTCTTTTCTGGAAACGCTGAATGCAGCGCATCACGGGACCCGCTCTTACCGCTCCACGGTGAGTGCTGTGCAATGACACCTGCGTTTCACAGATGAAGTAGCCCTACTCCGGCATTCGCCTCCAGCTTGGCTCATCCCGTAACACCGGGTCATCCGTCGCTGCCATGAATCGAGGCAGGTCCGTCCGGGCGATCCAGATTTCCCCCTGCCACTTCACCACGCCGATCCGCTGATTGGCCAGGTCATGAAAGCCCGATGCGGCGTGGCATCCGCCGCGCGGTGATAGTCGTGCAGCGTCGGCACCAGCACCTCGCTCAGCCACTGGCTGATCACCCGATGTTCCGGGTGCCCGAAGCGGTACAGCGCCTTGTAGGCCCCGGCATCGCTGATCACCTCGACCTCTTCGCGAAACCCACTGGCGTACTGCAGCATCACGCTGCGCTTCTGGTGCGGGTCCATGCGCTTGGGCAGGCGGTAAGGGCGGTGAGCGCCGATCAGCAGGGCGAAATCGTAGGCGACGAACCAGGGCTGGTTGTCGATTATCACGGCCCGCAGTTGATGGGTATGGCGCTGGAATACGACGGGGGTATATGCGTCTTGCATGGTGAAGCTCCATTTCATTCTGGAAGGAGCCGCCAAATACGTCGTCAAACGAGAGGAGGCGGACCGCGTGGGGTTGACGAACCGGTGAAATGGCACCCGGTAGGCCCTAGGGCCTCCCCACGCGATCCGCCATAAAGCGATGCAGTCCAGAACTGCAAAGGTGCCGGCAACAACAGAACGCTGGATGCTTTCTGCAGTCACGTGCGGCGCGATCACGCCATTTCATCGGGTCGTCAAACCCGGCCACGGATTGACCGTGACGGCCGGCACTCTATCCAGCGTGTTTGTAGGCGCTCAAGGTTAAAGCTGTGTAGGAAACCTTGCTGTCGGCACAACGACTTATCGCAAGACGATTTCTGTAGGAGAACGCTTACTTTCCCCACCCTCCCCCTGCAGCCTTCCCGTAACCACCTGCATGCAAGCGCACTTATTCGCGGTTCTGCCAGTAAGGCGCACGAAGATCGCGCTTAAGGATCTTGCCAGCCGCCGACATGGGCAGTGCTTCGCGAATCTCCACCGTCTTCGGGCATTTGTAGCCGGCAGTGCGCTCCCGGCAATGTGCCCGCTCCCCTGCGCTAGCCTGCGCATCGGGCTTCAGGCCGACCACGGTGTGTACGGCCTCTCCCTAGCAGTCGTTCAGCTGCATGTGGTTTACACCTCAATAGGGTTGCGTGAGTGCGGACCCACGCGTCGAACGAAGGCCGTCAGTCATCGAAGGCCGACCGCCACTGCCCGGTCAGCCGATCATCACCTTCGGTATGCACGAGCCCATGTTCCAGCGCCTGCGTAGCAGTCATCCGGCTCGCCAGCATGGCCAGCAGCACGCCCTCGCCCACTATCACCAGGCTCTCCCCCTTGGCGGGTGCCGGCGCATGCGGGGTCAGATGCCACTGGCCATCGCGCAGCTCGAAGCGGGTCCACAAACCAGGCTCCACCAGCAACAGGCTGAAATCGTTGCCACTGGGTGGCAAGCGACTGGCCAGGCGATCCATCGCGGTCAGTGCACGGCGCATGCCGAAGCCGCCGGGTAATGGCAGCGGCTTGGCGATCAGTTCGTCCTGGTAGGCCTGGTGGATGGCCAGGGACACATCCAGGGAGGCCGGATGTGCCAGGGCCAGGTCCATCGCCATGCCGTCATAGCCACAGGCCAGAGAGGCCGGGGCGGCGCTGCACAGCAGCACCGCCAGGCCAAGTATCACGGCTCTCATGGCGTAACGATGTCGAACCAGAAGTCGAACGTGTCGAGCAGCCCCATGAATTCACCGAAGGCTTGCTGGCGACCGTCGAACTTCAGCTCGCCGGAAGCGACCTTCTGCTCCAGGGTGGTCCTGCCCAACTGGATGTCTTCCAGAGTGCCCTTCGTCATGGTCAGGCCGACATCGGCCTTGTCGCTCGCCTTCGGCTCATAGGTGAGCACGGCGTTCTCTACGGTCAGGGCGTAGCGCTTGCCCAGGTCAGTGAAGTTGAAGTTCAGCACCAGTTTCTTGCCCGCCGCGCGCTCGCCGTTCAGGCGCACCGCGAGGTAGTCGAAGAGCATTTCCGGCGTCATCGCGTGAATCACGTCGGGGCTGGCGGTAACCGTATTGCCCAGGGTCGGTACGCCATTGCGCAGCTCGTACGCGCCTTGCAGGTAGATCGAGCGCCAGGGGCCGGACTCGGCCTGGTAGCCCAGTTGTTCGAAGGCATCGGCCATCAGGTTTTTTGCCGCGGCGTTATCCGGTTCGGCGAACACCACCTGCTTGGTAGCCTCGGCCACCCAGCGGTACTCGCCCTTGGCGAAGTCGGCTCGGGCCTTGTCCAGTACCGCCGCTGAGCCACCCATGTATTCGACGTACTTCTTTGCCGCCGGCTGCGGCGGCAGCTTGTCCAAGTTGGCCGGGTTGCCGTCATACCAGCCCATGTAGCGCTGGTAGACAGCCTTGGAGTTGTGCTTGAGCGTGCCGTAGTAACCACGCCCCGGCCAGAAAGCCTCCAGTTCCGGCGGCAGCTTGATTGTCTCGGCGATCTCTTCGCCGGTCATGCCCTGGTTCATCATGTGCACGGTCTGGTCGTGGATGTACTTGTACAGCGCACGCTGCTTCTTCAGGTAGTCCTCGATCTCAGCCTTGCCCCACACCGGCCAGTGGTGGCTCTGGAACTTCACTTCGGCCTTGTCGCCATACAGCGCCAGCGCTTCGCCTATGTACTTCGACCACTGCAAGGCGTCGCGGACCTGCGCCCCGCGCAAGGTCAGCACGTTATGCATGGTGTTCGTCGTGTTCTCGGCCATCCACAGCGCCTTGAACTGCGGGAACCAGGTGTGCATCTCCACCGGTGCCTCGGTGCCCGGCGTCATCTGGAACACCATCTTGACCCCGTCGATGGTCACTTCCTGGCCGGTCTTCTCGACGAACTCGGTGGGCTGGATCAGGGTCGTGGTCCCGGTAGATACGGTCAGGCCGAGACCTGCGCCAACGCTGCCCTGGGGATTGCGCGGCAACAACGCGCCAAACATGTAGACGGCACGACGGGCCATGGCGTTGCCGGCAATGACGTTTTCGCTTACCGCTTCTTTGGAGAAACCTTCCGGGGCGATGATCCTGACCTTGCCGCTTTTCACGTCCGCTTCGTCGACGATGCCGCGCACGCCGCCGAAATGGTCGATGTGCGAGTGGCTATAGACAACGCCAACCACTGGCTTTTTGCCCAGATGCTGGCTGACCAGGTCATAGGTGGCCTTGGCGGTTTCCTGGCTCAGCAGCGGGTCGAAGACGATCCAGCCCGTGTCGCCCTGGATGAAAGTGATGTTGGAGACGTCATAGCCGCGCACCTGATAGATACGGTCGGTGACCTTGTACAGGCCGTACTGCACGTTCAACTGGGCGTTGCGCCACAGGCTGGGATTGACTGTGTCCGGGGCCTGCTTGTCCATCGTGATGTACTGCTTGTAGCTCTCCAGATCCCAGACCACCTTGCCGTTGGCATCCTTGATGGTCAGGGTGTCCGGCTTGGCGATAAAGCCACGTTCGGCATTGGCGAAGTCCTGGCGATCGGCGAAAGGCAACTGCTTCAGCACGGCTTCGTTGGCGGCGCGGGTCACTTCGCTGGCGGGTTTGGCAGGTACCGGCGCGGCCTGGGCGATCGTACTGGCCAGCAGCGTCAGGCTCAGGCCGGCGACAGCCAGGCGATTCAGGGCATGGTGCATGTGATGCTTCCTCGTTGTTGTTATCGGGTGTTCGCGATCCACTCCGCCGCGCGCTCGGCGATCATGATGGTGGGCGCGTTGGTGTTGCCGCCGACCAGGGTCGGCATGATGGAGGCGTCGACCACGCGCAGGCCCTGGATGCCGTGAACGCGCAGTTGACTGTCCACCACCGCGAGCTCGTCGTTGCCCATGCGGCAGGTGCCTACCGGGTGGTAGATGGAATCGGTGCGCCGACGCAGCAGGCCGATGAGTTGCTCATCGCTGTGCAGGCCGTCGCTGAATTTGTCCTTGAGGCCGAAGCGGGCCATGGGCGCCTGCGCGATGATCTCGCGAGCCATGCGGTAGCCCTTGAGCAGGGTCTGCACGTCATCGTCATGGCTGAGGAAGGCGGGATCGATACGCGGCGGCGCCTTCGGGTCTACCGACTGCAGGCCGACCGTGCCGACGCTCTTCGGCCGTAGCACGCAGACGTGGCAGCTGAAGCCGTGCCCCCAGTGCAGCTTGCGATTGTGGTCGTCGAGCAGGCTGACCACCGAGTGCAGCTGGATGTCCGGGCGGACCAGCTCGGCGCGGGTCTTCAGGAAGCCGCCACCCTCGGCGAAGTTGCTCGCCAGCGGGCCGCGCTTGCGGGCCAGGTACTGGGCCAGGGCCGCGCCCATCTTCAGGCTCCCGCCCAGCGAATAGCCGAGGAGCGAGTTGTCGGTGCTCTGGTAGCCCAGCACCACATCCGGGTGGTCTTGCAGGTTCTGCCCGACGCCAGGCAGTTCATGCGTGACGGCGATGCCATGGGGCTTGAGTTCGGACTCCGGGCCAATGCCGGAGAGCATCAGCAATTGCGGGGTACCGAAGGCGCCCGCGCTGAGCAGCACCTCACGGCGCGCTTTCAGGGTGAGGGACTCGCCCTTGATCTGCACCTGCACGCCACTGGCCTGCTTGCCTTGCAACAGCACGCGCTCGGCAGTGGCGCCAGTCAGCACGGTGAGGTTGCGGCGCTTGCCGCGTATGGGTTTGAGGAAGGCCGTGGCCGTGCTCCAGCGGCGACCGCCGCGAATAGTCACGTCGTACTGACCAATCCCCTCCTGATCCGCCCCGTTGAAATCGGCGTTGTAACGATGCCCCGCTTTCTGCCCCGCCTCGATGAAGGCACGAGTGGCGGCATGGGCCTCGATCTGGCCGACGTAGAGTTCGCCCTCACCGCCGTGGAATTCGCTGGCGCCGCGGTGGTGCATCTGGCTCTTGCGGAAGTACGGCAGCACCTCGGCGAACGACCAGCCGGAATTTCCCAGCGCAGCCCATTCGTCGTAATCGCTCTGATGGCCGCGGATGTAGATCATCCCGTTGATCGAGCTACTCCCGCCGAGCACCTTGCCGCGCGGCTGGTAGCCCCGGCGGCCGGCCAATCCGGGCTGCGGCACCGTATCGAACGCCCAGTTCACGTGGCGAGTCGGCAGGATCGCCGCAACGCCCGCCGGAGCGTGGACCAGGGGCGACCAGTCCCGGGGGCCCGCTTCGAGCAAGCACACGGAGACGGCCGGGTCGGCACTCAGACGGTTGGCCAGTACGCAACCGGCAGAACCGGCGCCGACGATGATGTAGTCGAACTCCATGGGAAGCTCCGAAGTGGGGAGTGGCCCTGGAATTCTTCTCCGCCAACGACCGGCTGATATTGATCTTTCATGACATATATTTGATCCTGCACGACATGGAACCTTTCATCAGAACCACTTCATTCGGCGGCTTTCGCGAACTGGTCGCACAGCTCGGACACGACCCAGCACCCCTCCTCGCCCGTTTTCGTGTCCGCCCGGAATTGCTGGACGACGAAGACGCCCGCGTCCCCTTCCGGTCGCTCATCGGTCTGCTGGAATGCGCAGCCGACGAGCTGGACTGCGCCGACTTCGGCCTGCGCATGGCCGAGTACCAGAACCTGCCGGTACTGGGCCCGATCGCACTGATCGCCCGCAACGCGGAGACGGTGGGCCATGCGCTCTCCGAAATCATCCGCTTCATCGGCTACCACAGCTCCGGAATCCAGTTGGACCTGGACCGCAGCGAGCCGGAGGCTCCGCGTCTGGTCATCGAACTGCGCATGCCCGGCCCCCAGCGGCAGATGGTCGAGCTGGCCCTGGGCGTGGCGCACAACACCATGAAGATGCTGTGTGGACCGACCTTCAGTGCCAGGGCTGTATTGCTGTCCGGCATCAGCCCGCTTCCGCTGGCCCGTTACCGCCGCTACTTCGCCAGCGAGGCCTATAGCGGACAGGCCTGCAATGCCCTGGTTCTGACGGGAAGGCACCTGGAACAGCGCATCGAACGGCATGACCCGTCTCTTCACCGGACCCTGGTCCAGTACCTCAGCCAGGTTCACCTGCAAGGCTCCCCGGGCCTGCTTGACCAAGTCCGCCGCCTGGTACTGCGTCTCTTGCCGACGCAACAATGCCGCTTGCTTCTGGTGGCCGAGCAACTCGGCCTGCACGAGCGCACCCTGCAACGGCATCTGGCCGAACAGGCCCGCACATTCGAGGAACTGGTCGAGGAAATACGCCGCGAACGGGCCGACTTCTACCTGGCCGAGCGCGACATTCCCCTGTCGCAGATCGCGGGCATGCTCGGCTACAGCGAGCAGAGCGTATTCAACCGCGCCTGCCGCCGCTGGTTCGACGTGACACCCGGCGCGCGCAGAAAGGCGCTGCTGGCGCAGCGCTGAGGGCTACGGGCGGCTTAAGGTGGGGAGGTAAGCCAGCGGCCCGCATGGAGCAGGCTTCGCTCCCCTTACTGCTGCCCTCCCCCGATAAACCAGCGGTAGTAAGGATTGTCGCCGTCCTGCTGGACCAGATGCTGCATTCCACGCGCCCAGGCCTGGCGATTACCGTTGTAGGCGTGGAGCGTCACGGCATAGAAGCGGCCGAGGGCCTGCCAATCGTCCTCGACCGCCCCACGCAGGCCGGCATCGGCATTCAGGAGCGGTGGAGGCGTCCGCAAGGCCAGCAACTCGGGCAAAACCCGTGTGATCTCCTTGGGACGCACCCAGGCGGCGTATTCGATCCGTGGCCGGTCATCAGTCACCGGCTGGGCGTTTGCCGCGTAACGCTCCAGTCCTGCCCGGTCGGTCACCCAGGTGGCGAGCAAGGCCGTTACCGAATCCACCCCGACTTCGCCCAGCGCCGCCGCCACGTCCGGCTGCTCGAAGCGCTGGCGAATGCGCTCGGCGTCCAGCACCAGTGGCTGCGGGGAGCCGATCAGCAACATCTCATGGAACTCGGTGGTCCAGAGTGACGCATGGGGGAAGGCATCGAGGAAGCTGCGCACCAGCGATCGGCTGTCCTCATCGTTCTGGGTCGGTAGCGGCAGCCACTGGGCGACGATGCCGCCCTCCTCCAGACGGGAAGCGGCCAACTGGTAGAAGTCTCGCGAATAGAGGTTGACCACACCGGCCGCTGACGGCGGTGGCGGTTCCAGCGTGATCAGGTCATAGCGCTCGGCGCTGCGTAGCAGTTCCCGTCGGCCGTCGCGCAGGCGGATGTCCAGGCGCGGGTCGTGCACCGCGTCGTAGTTGCCATGGAATAGCGGCGCAGCCGCGAGCACTTCCGGCAGCAGTTCAGCGACCACGGGCCGTTGCAGGCCGGGATAGCGCAGCATGGCACCAGCCGTGATGCCGGTGCCAAAACCGATCACCAGGGCCGAGCGCGGATCGCCGTCATGGATCAGCAACGGCAGCAGGGCCTGAAGACGCATATAGCGCAACGACGGCATGGCATCCCCGGTATTGGATACGCCCTGGATATAGAGACGATTGAACGCCTTGCCCTGCCGCCCCTGGGCAACCACGGCAACCGTGCCACCCCTGCCCTCCTCGTAGAAGGTGATGCGCCCGTTGCGCGCACCCGGCAGCAGCTCGGCCAGCCGGTCCGGCGGTGTCAGCACTGCGGTGACCAGGGTCACCACGGCCACCACGCTGATCGCGCCGCGCATGAGGCGGTGGACCCCGGCGCCGCGCCAGGCGGCCATGCAACCGATGCCTGCCGCCAGCACCGCAAGGACAGCCAATGTCCGCACCAGGCCGACCTGTGGCACCAGCACAAAACCGGTGAGCATGACCCCGACTATGCCCCCCAGGGTGTTCAGCCCTACCACGGCGCCCACGTCACGCCCAACGTGGGCGCTGTCCACCGAGAGCCGCAAGGCCAGGGGAAAGGCAGCACCCAGCAGTGTGGTGGGCAGGAAAACCACACACACCGCGGCGGTGGCGAAGCGTGCGCACATGCCCGCCAGTTCGCTGCCGGTTGCCTGCAGCGCGAGCATCTCCATGTGGGTCTGGGCCATTATCAGCCAGCGGCCCAGGCCGGCAATCTGCAGCAAGGCGAGCAGACCCGCCAGGGCGATCAGCAGACCGAACAGGCCCCAGGGATCGCGGATACGGTCGGCCCGGCGCGCATAGAGCGCGCTGCCCAGCACCAGTCCGGCCAGATAGGTGGCGAGCACCATCGCGAAGGCAAAAGTCCGGGTACTCATGAATTGCACGATGGACTGCGTCCAGACCACCTCGTAGCCAAGTGCCACGCCGCCAGCCACGCAGTAGAGCACGATGGCCAGCCGCGCTGGCGCTGAGCGGGGCATCCGCGTGGTTTCAGCTGGCTGCGCCGTCAGGTCGTCGCCCCGACGGGCAATCCAGGCACCCGCCGCCGCAAGCAGGTTGAGGGACGCTGCCGCGAAGGCGCTGCCGGAAACGCCCAGCTGCGGCAACAGCACGAAGGCTGCGAGCAGGGTTCCGGCAATGGCGCCGGCGGTGTTAGCGGCATAGAGCCGGCCACCCGCCTCGCCCAGTTGGCCATCGGCGGGCGTCAGTGCGCGGACCAGCACCGGTAGCGTGCCGCCCATGAGGAAGGCCGGCAGTCCGACCAGCGCAAAAGGCAGGCCCCAGGCCAGCAGGCCGACGCGCTCTTCCAGTCGGGCGAATGGCCCTGCCGCGTGAGCGAGCGCCAGGGTTGCGCCAATTCCAAGGACGGCCACGGCCAGCTCCAGAATCGCGTAGAGCCTGACGGGCTGGCGCAGGCGGTCCGCCCAGCGGCCGAACACCAGGCCACCCAGGGCGAGCCCGGCGAAAAAGGCACTGATGCCGGTGGTGACGGCATACACCTCCACCCCCACCACCAAGGAAAGTTGTTTGACCCAGAGCACCTGGTACACCAGGGCGGCGCCGCCGGAAATGAACAGCAGCACGGCGGGAATGAGCATCTGCAGGGGAAGCCGTTTGCGGGCACCTTCACCAACCGTGGCACGCGAACGCACACGGGAAGAACGGGTGGCTGAGGACATCGACGAGCCTTATCGGATTGCTGAACCCGCAACAGGAAGGTAAAAGAAGCGCCCGCCATGGGCGGGCGCCGGGCCAATCTACTGCTTCTTCATTTTCTCTTCGATTTTCTTGTCCACGTCGGCGCGGATCTGGTCGATGCTGAAGCTCGCCGGGCGCTGGCTCGGCGGGTACTCGACGAAGGTCTGCAGGAATTTCGCGGCCTTCTGCGTGCCCTGGAAGAGCAGGTAGTCGTTCTTGGTCAGCCAGTCGTAGTACTGGTCAGAGACGACGTCCGCCCGCTCGTAGGGATCCATACGCAGATTGAACAGCTTGGGCACCCGCAGGCAGGTGAAGGGCTCGCTCCACACTTGCAAGCCCCCCGGTGCACGCTGTTCGCACCAGACGACTTTCCAGTCGGCGAAACGCATGCCAACCAGCTCCGCCTCATCGTTGAAGTAATAGAACTCCTTGCGGGCGCTCTTGTCGGACTTGCCGGTCAGCAGGTCCAGTTGGTTGTAACCATCCAGATGCACTTTGAAGGTCTTGCCACCCAGGTCGGTGCCCTTGAGCAGGCGCTCTTTGATGTCGGTATCACCTACCGCCGCCAGCAGCGTGGGGAACCAGTCGAGGCCAGAGAACATCTGCGTGGAAATGCTGTCAGGCTTGACCTTGCCTGGCCAGCGGATTATCGCCGGCACCCGGTAGGCGCCTTCCCAGTTGGAGTTCTTCTCGTTACGGAACGGTGTGGTCGCCGCATCCGGCCAGGACCACTGGTTCGGGCCGTTGTCGGTGGTGTAGACGACGATGGTGTTGTCGGTGATCTTCAGATCATCAAGGGTCTTGAGCAGTTTGCCCACGTCGCCGTCATGCTCCAGCATGCCGTCGGCGTAATCGTTCCCAGGCATCCCACTCTGGCCCTGCATGGATTCCCGCACATGGGTGAAGGCGTGCATGCGGGTGGTGTTCATCCAGACGAAGAAGGGTTTGTCGGCCTTTGCCTGCTTGTTGATGAAGTCGATGGCGGCCTGGGTGGTTTCGTCGTCGATGGTTTCCATGCGCTTGCTGGTCAGCGCGCCGGTGTCTTCGATCTTGCCATCCGCGCTGGATTTGATCACACCGCGCGGCGAGGCAGACTTGACGAAGGCCTCGTCGTCCTTCGGCCAGTAGGGACGCTCGGGCTCTTCCTCAGCATTGAGGTGGTAGAGATTGCCGAAGAATTCGTCAAAACCGTGGTTGGTGGGCAGGTACTCGTCCCGGTCACCCAGGTGGTTCTTGCCGAACTGACCCGTGGCATAGCCATGGGATTTGAGCGCTTGGGCGATGGTGACGTCCCTCGCCTGCAGGCCTACCGGCACGCCCGGCATGCCGACCTTGGACAGGCCTGTACGCAAGATCGACTGCCCGGTAATGAAGGTCGAGCGGCCCGCCGTGCAGCTGTTCTCCGCGTAGTAGTCGGTGAACATCATGCCTTCCTTGGCGATCCGGTCGATGTTCGGCGTCTGGTAGCCCACCACGCCCTTGGAATAGGCGCTGATGTTGGTCTGCCCGATGTCGTCACCGAAGATCACCAGGATGTTCGGCTTGTCTGCGGCAGAGGCGATGCTCGCCCCGACTACCGCCGTCGCAGCAAGTGCGACCCTGGTTAACCATTTTCCGCTGCGCTTCATAAGGTCACTTCTCCGTTTCACGTTTCTGTCGTTGCCACGACTACGCACACGAGAGAGGCCGACTGCCTGGCTGGGGATCCCTGTGTTCCTGCGGTCTTGTCAGTTCTGCTCGAAGGGATAGACACGGCTCCACTCCTGCGCCATGTCGACCACTGTCCAATTGCCGCTTTTGGCAGCCTCCAGCGCCTTGTCCAGCCGGCCGACCTTGCTGTCCCGATCGTAGGCCCACTCACGCTGGGCATCGGTGTGATGCACCAGTCCGGCAAAGCGCTTGCCCGATCCGGCCATGGTCCACTGGAGCATCTGCAAGTCGCCGTCGGAGTTGCCGAAGGCAAAGATCGGCCGTCGGCCGATGATGGCGTCGATGCTGACCGGCTTGCCGGGCCCGTCATCGTTGTGGGCCAGCTTCGGCAGGCGCTGGATCGACAGCTTGCCGTCCTTGTCCTGGAACTGGGATTCGAAGGTGGTACCGATCACCTGCTCCGGTGGAATGCCGTACACCTCTTCGGCGAAGGCGCGCATGAACGCCACTTCGCCGCCGGAAACGATGTACGTCCTGAAGCCATTGGCGCGCAGATAGGCGAGTAGCTCCAGCATCGGCTGGAAGACCATCTCGGTGTAGGGCTTCTTGCTGCGCGGATGTACCGCCTTGGCGAGCCAGCCGCGGGTCTGGCCTATGAAGTCCTCGGTGCTCATGCCGGAATGGGTAGCGGCGATGATTTTCATCAGCCCTTCCATGCCGCTTTCGGCGAGGGCTTTTTGGTCGCCTTCCAGCACTGCCTTGAAGGGCTGCTGCTCCTTCCATTCGGGATGCTGCGGGGCCAGGCGCCGAACCTCATCCATTGAGAACAGCACCTCGAAGTACATCGGCTGCTCGCTCCACAGGGTGCCGTCGTTGTCGAACACCGCAATGCGTTCGGCTGGCGGCACGAAGTCCTTGCCGCCCTCAGTGGTCACGGCTGCGACGAAGGCCTCGATGGCCGTGCGCGAGGGGCCGTCCTTCCAGGAGGGCAACGGGTCCTGCGCCTGGGCCAGCACGGGCAGGAGCAGGAGCAAGGCCAACCACCAACGAAGCCTGTACGGAGCGTGAGACTGATGCATGTGACGTCCTTGCTGAGTTTCGGTTTGCCTGGCTCGACCGAGTCAGGGGTTTAGGGGTTTGAGCCCGCGTCCTGCAGGGCGCACCTTCTTCCGTACCGATACCGCTCGCCGTACATCCGGCAGAACACGCTTCAAGTCGGCAGGCGCTTGACTCGGCGCCGAAGCCACCCCGTAGCGAGATTTGAAGAAGCCTAGCAAACGATCTGAGAATGCGTCGCAGGATGGGTCGGAAAATTCCGACAAGGTCCGACTTCCCGTGCTTCGCCGAACCCAGAGGTAAAGGCCGCCCAGTTGCGCGGGACGCCCCTTCAACTGCTGGCGGGCGAGTTGCCAGGCGTAGTCGGGGGATTCCAGCCAGGCCTGCTTTCGTGCCTCTTTCCAGCGCCGCAGCGATACCAGTGCCGCCCTGCCCCAGGGCCGCCCGAAATAGGCCAGGCCACCGCCGAACACCAGAAACATCCCCAGCAACACCCCATGGCCGGAAAGCCGGAGGCGGGTTTTCTGCCCCAGGGCACGCAAGTCTTCGCTGATGGAAAACGGCGCCTGGTAGTCGCCCTTGGCGGCCTTCAGCTCGACCGTCGGTACCGAGGCACTGTGGCCCTCACCTGTCGCGGCGTCCCACCACTTGAGCTCGATGGCGGGCAAGTCGATCTCCCCCGCCTCGCTGATCACGTAGGTGACAGAGTCCTCGCGGACGCCACCCAGGGTGCCGCCCCGGCCATCGCTGAGCGGTGTCACGCGTGGCGTCTGCACATAGCGCTTGAGCCCGTTCACCTCGACGAACTCGGGTGGAGGCAGCAGCATTGCCTGGGCACCTTCTGCTTGCACCTTGACCCTGCGGGTGATGCTGTCGCCAACCCGCAATTGATCATGGGAGCGCTCGATTTCCTGGGTGAAAGTGACGCTCGTCGCAACCAGCCGATGGCCGTCTGACTCACCGACCAGCTCCTTGGCGGCGAAGACCAGGGGCTGGCTGCGCACCTTGACCGGGCCGCTGGCTTGGCCGGGTTGTACCTGGAATTCCAGCGCCGGAATCTCGAAGCGCTGCGCCGTCTGCGGGGTGATCTGATAGGTGAAGCGCAGGCCGAAGAAAGTCTTGCCATCCTGTTGCTCAGTCAGGTGCTGCGCCTCGCCACTGGGCGGGTTCACCACCGCCCCGGGCAACTCCAGCTTTGGCAGGATGGGGGCAGCGGTGAACCAGGTGTCCACCAGCAGGTCCACCTCAAGATTGATCGTGCCGCCCACCATCACCGAGTCGGCGGGCGCCAGGCGGTTTTGCACCCGTACTTCGGGCTCGTCGGCCATCGTCAGCAGTGGTAGGCAGAGCAGCAAGCAGATGAGCAGCCGTTTCATGGTTTTACCTCCGCAGCCTTCTGGCGCGCGGCTTCCTGAAGCATGAACTTGCGCTTGAGGAATTGCGCTGGCGAGGTGGTGAGGTTGTTCAGCCAGAGTTGGTCGGAAGCCGCCTGGGGGTTGTTCTGCTGCCTTTCCTGGCCGCCCTTGGCAGGCGTCTGGTCCTCCACCTCCTTGTCGGCCTTTTCGTCTGGCGTGCCAGCGTCTTGCTGGTCTTCGTAGTCCTTCAGCAGCGCCTCGGCCAAGGCGAGGTTGGCCGTGGCTTCAGGGAAGTCCGCCTGCCTGGCGAGGGCCTGTTTGTAGGCGGCGATGGCCTCAGGGAACTTGAAGTGATGCACGTAGATGTTGCCGAGGAAGAAATAGGCCGGCGCCGTGTCGAGCCGCGCGAAGCTTGCCAGGGCTGCGTCGTAGTCAGCGGCCTGATAGGCCGCCACGCCCTTCCAGTAAGGGTCGGCAAAGCGTGCCGCAGCCTGTGGGAAATGCCCATGCTCGAAGGCCCAGCGCCCTTGCTGGTCGGGCGTGAAGAAGGCATCCGCCAACGCACCGGCACGGACTGGCGCCGGCGTTGCGCCCAGCAGCACTGCCAGGAACAAGCCGCCCAGCCAGTGCACCTGCCAGCCCCGTCGCACGCAGAAGAACGCAATCAGTGCCAACGGCCAGCACAGCCAGTAGCCGGCGTCTTTCCAATGCACTTCCTGGCCGTCACCTTGCACCGCTTCGAAATGCTGTTGGGCATGCAGTTCGATCCAGTCGAGGTCGTCGTCATTCAGAGTCAGGCTGCCAAGGGGAGCGTTGGCGGCATCGGCGAGTCGCTTCAGCGCATCCTCATCGAAACTGGCCTGCACGGGCCGGCCATCGGACGCGACCCGGGGCTGCCCCTTGGCATCACGCACCAGTCCACCGTCCTGGCTACCGACCGCCAGCACCAGTACCTGCAAGTCGCCACCCTCCAGCCGCTTGCTGATCGCCTCGAACTGGCCGGCATCGGCGCCATCGGTCACCAGCACCAATGTGCCGGGGGCTTTTTCGGCATCCAGCAGCGTCCTCGCTTGGTCGATCACGCCCAGTACATCCTTGCCGGGTTGCGTCATGAGACCGGTGTCCAGCGCCTGGAGGAAGGTATCCAGCAAAACCGGGTCTTCGGTGGCCGGCAACACCAGGTGTGCGCTTCCGGCATAGGCGATCAGTGCGGTACGGCTCCCGGCTCGGCGCTGAATGAGGTCGTGCAGCTTGTGTCGGGTGGCGGCCAGCCGGGTGGGCGGAACATCGTCGGCATCCATGGAAGGCGACAGGTCTACAGCGAGGATCAGCGGCGCACGGTTGTCGAGAAAATCCGGAACGTCCTGCTGCCAGGTCGGGCCGGCTGCGGCGACCCCGCCCAGTACCAGCAAGGCACCGAGCAAGTGAACCGGGCGCAGGCGCTGGTCGTCGTCCGGGGTGATGACCAGGTGTTCGACCAAGTGGGGCGCGATGATGCCATCCAGTTGGCGCTTGAGGTCATGGCGACGCAGCCACGCCAACGGTAGAAGCACTCCCGGCACGATCAGCAGCAACCAGAGCGGCCGCAGGAAGTGGAAGGCGCTCAGATCGATGTCCATCTCAGCGTTCCCCTTGCGACCGGACCACGCGGGCCGACGAGATTCGACTCGCCAGCGCCGCGAGTCCATGGCTCGCAGCCAGGAGCAGCAATGCCCCGCCCAGCGGCCACCAGAACAGGTCGCGCTTGGGTTGGTGGCTGAAGGTCTTCACTTTGTGCGGCGTGAGTTGGTCGAGGGTCGCGTAGACCTGCTGCAAGGCATCGCGATCATCGGCACGGAAGAAACGGCCACCCGTGGCGCGAGCGATGTTCTGAAGGGTCTGTAGATCCACCTTGGCATCGCCACTGGCCTGCGGATCACCAATGCCGATTGTATGCACGACAACGTCCCGAGCACCTGCCATCTGAGCCGCATGCCCAGGGGTAATGGCGCTGCCGGTGTCGTTGCCATCAGTGAGCAGGATCAGGACCTTCTCCTGTTCACGGGCGCTCTCCAGCAGCTTTATGGAAAGCCCGATGGCGTCTCCCAGCGCGGTATTGGGGCCGGCCATTCCGATGCCCACTTCATCGAGCAGCACCCGCAGGCTGGCATGGTCGAGGGTGAGTGGCGCCTGCGGATAGGCGCCGGTGCCGAACGCGATCAGGCCGATGCGATCGTCCTTGCGCCGGTCGATGAAGTCGCGCACCACGGCCTTCACCGCCGTCAGGCGGTCCACGCGCTGTCCGCTGGCATCGGTGTAGTCGGTGGTCTGCATGGACTGGGAAATATCGATGGCAAGCATCATGTCGCGAATCGGCTGCTCGTGTTCGATAGCCTGCTCGACGAAGACCGGGCGAGCGCAGGCCGTTACCAGCAGCGCCCAGACCAGCAGGTTCAATACCCGTTGCCAACGCCCTCCTCTGGCCCCAGCGGTTCCCGGCGATTGCCCCACCGCGCGACTCATTGCAGCGAAAAATGGCACCCGCAAGGCGCTGTGCTCTTCCCGGTACTCGCCCAGGTAGCGCCATCCCAGCCACACCAACGGCAACAGGAAAAGTACCCAGGGGTAGTCAAACTGCCACATGGTGAGCCTCGATCCATTGCCGGCAGCCGGCCAGAAGCGCCCTCGCCTCCTCCTCGGGAATCGCCAGCACCTGGGCATCCGGTGCATAGGCCAGGGTGAACAGCCGCGCGGCAAACCCCTCCGGCAGCGGCTCCTTCGAGCGTTGCGCGAGGAATGCCTGCCACTCAGTTCCCCCCAAGCGCGCCACTGGCGGCGCGTCCGGCATGGAAAGGGCCACACGCTTGAGCAGCTCCGGCATCTCGCGCAGTGCCGGCAGGCGTTGCTCGCCATCAGTCAGGGCCTGCCCGAGGGAACCCAGACGGGCCAGGGCCTCGCGGCGGTAACGATCACGCTGCCAGCGTCGCCAACGCAGCGCCCCCCAGACAACCGCAATGGCCAGCAGGATCAGCAACAGGACCAACCAACCCCAGGTCTGGGGGAAATAGCTGAAAGGCGGTGCGGGAATGGCCAGCTCCTTGAGCTGGTCGACGCTGGGCACGTTCGGGGTCGTCATCGCGCTCTCCCCGTCAGTCGCCCCAGTTCCCGGCGAAGTTGCGCCAGGGAGTCTTCCCCGGTGCTGATCATCATCACCGGTACCTGGCTGCGCCGCAGCAGCTCGGCGACATCACGCAGACGACCGGATAGGAACTCGCCAAGGGGCCGATGCACCTGGCGGCGCTCGACCTCCAGCTCTACCTGCAATGCGCCCTGGGTGACGGTGATGCGGCCCTTGTCCGGCACCTGCAACGCGATGGGGTCATAGACCTGCATGGCGATCACGTCGTTGTGGGCGCTGAGCTGGCGAAGCAGTTGCAACGTCTTCGGGGTGACACCGGCGAAGTCGCTGATGATGCACACCAGATGGTCGTGGCCAGCAGCGCCGATGCAACTGCGTAGCGCGATGTCGAGCTGGTCGTGATGCTCGGCATCCGAGCCGGTTGCGCTCAGCCTGTGGTTGGCGCGCACAACAGTGGCACACAGCGCCTCCACCCGCGCCCGGCTGCGCAACGGCCGGATGTGCTCAACCTGATGATCACCGAACACCAGCCCTCCCACGCGGTCACCGGCGTGAAAGGCGATCCACGCGGAAAGCGCCGCCAGTTCCGCCGCCGTCACGGACTTGAAGCAGCGTTGGGAACCGAAGTACATGTTCATGCGCTGGTCCACCAGCAACAGCGTCGGGCGATCGCGCTCCTCGGTGAAGGTGCGCACGAAGGGCTTGCCGTAGCGCAGTGAGGCGCGCCAGTCGAGGTGACGCAGGTCGTCGCCGGGAAGGTAGTGGCGCAGCTCGTCGAAGCTGAGCCCACGCCCCCGCAGGCGCGAGGCATGATTGCCGGAAAGGATGCTCGAAAGCGGCTGTCGCGACAGGAAACTCAGGCCGCGCGCGCGATGCTCCAACGCCATCATCTGGGCGAGCGAGGCGTGGACGAAGCCATCCGGAGCCGGTTTTGTCTGTTGCATGGGCATGGCTCCGCTCAGGCCGGGATCGCTACCTTGTCCAGCAGGCGGTCGATGACCTGGTCTGCATTCACGCCATCGGCGATCGCGTCGTAGGAAAGCTGCAAGCGGTGACGCAGCACGGGATGCACCACGGCGCGCACATCGTCCGGCGAGACGAACTCATTGCCGGACAGCCAGGCATGGGCACGAGACACGCGATCCAGGGCGATACCGCCGCGCGGGCTGGCGCCGATGTTGATCCAGCGCGCCAGGTCCGCATCGTAATCCGCCGGCTTGCGGGTTGCGGTGATCAGGCCCATGAAGTAGCGGTCGATGGCCTCGGACACGTGCACGCCAGACATTTCGCGGCGAGCTGCAAAAAGCACCTCCTGGGGCAGGCGCGCAGGCGTCTGGACAGCGCTGCCGTCCTGCTGCCGCTGTTCCTCGCCACGCACCAGGCGCAGGACCCGAGCCTCGTCCTCGACCTTCGGATAGTCCAGTTTCAGCTTCATCAGGAAGCGGTCCATCTGTGCCTCGGGCAACGGATAGGTGCCTTCCTGCTCGATAGGGTTCTGGGTCGCCAGCACCATGAACAGCCCCGGCATGGGGTAGCTCTGCCCTGCCACGGTGATCTGGCGTTCCTCCATGGCCTCCAGCAAGGCCGCCTGGACCTTGGCCGGAGCCCGGTTGATCTCGTCGGCGAGAATCACGTTGCCGAACAGTGGGCCGGGCTGGAATTTGATCTGGTTGCCTTCGGCAGTCTGCTGGAGGATCTCGCCGCCGGTGATATCCGACGGCAGCAGGTCCGGGGTGAACTGGATGCGGCTCATCCGCGCATCCAGGTGGGTTGCCAGGGCCTTTACGGTGCGGGTCTTGGCCAGGCCCGGCAGGCTCTCGAGAAGCACGTGACCATTGGCCAACAGCCCCAGCAGAACGTGCCGGATCGTCTGGGACTGGCCCAGGACCTGTTCAGAAACACTCGCCTCCAACCCTGTTATCTGCTCGCGTGTAGTCACTGATCGATTCCCTGTCAGAGCCTGCTCGGAAGTTGCCCGATCGCAAGCGCAACCATTGGTTTGTGGCAAGCCAGAAGACGAGGCTCAACCCTTCGAGACGAGATGCATTCGCGATCTACGGGTTTGGTAACTCTAGTTGCCTGCGTGCCATGCGCCAGAAAACGCCCGACTTTGGCTCAGGCTGCGGGTTGGTTGCGCCTGCAGGACAAGCATCTAGGCTGGATAACGTTGGCCTGTGGGCATCCATGCCGGCAACGAGACGCTCCAACACAAGAAAAGCCAAGGACCAGCAGAGGAAGCGCCATGTTAAGCAGCCATCCCATGTCACTGCGCGTCGCCAAGCTCTCAACCCTGGGCTCGCTGCTGTGGCTACTGCCCGGCGCGAGTTGGGCCGGTGGCATCATGATCTACGAGGCCGGCCAGGAAGGCGCCGGACTGGCCAATGCCGGCGCTGCGGCGCTGGCTTCCGACCCGAGCGTGCTGATGAACAATCCGGCCGGCCTGACGGAACTGCCGGGCACTCAGATCAGCGCCAATGGCCAGGTGATCTTCGGCGATATCAGTTTCTCCCGCGATGCCAGCAACCAGTTCGACGGCAACGAAGGTGGCAATGCATTGCAGTACTTGCCCGGTGCCAGTCTGTTCGTCAGTCACCAGATCAACGACCAGGCGAGCATCGGTTTTGGCATGTATGGGAATTTCGGCCTGGCGGTGGACTACGACGATGACTGGGCCGGACGCTACTTCACCCAGGAGGCCGCGGTCATCGGCGTTTCGCTGCAACCCACCTATGCCTACAAGATCAACGACGACCTCTCCATCGGTTTCGGACCGCGCATGATGTACGGCTATTACCGCACCGAGGTGGCCGTCAACAACAACCTGTTGGGCCTGGCGAACCGGCCGGACGGCCAACTGGAATACAAGGACACCGACTTTGGCGTGGGCTTCAACATGGGTCTTTTGTACCGCGTCAACGAGAGCACCCGCGTGGGCCTTGCCTACACCAGCAAGGTCGACCTGGAATTCTCCGATCGCCCCAGCGTGGATGACATCAGCAACCCGTTGCTGAACCTGGCGCTACAACGGCTGAACGTGGACAACCTCGATATCGACATGGAAGTGCCGCAAACCGCGCTGCTGAGCGTGGCCCATGACCTGGACTCGCAATGGACGCTGCTTGCCAGTCTTGGCTGGCAGGACTGGAGCGAGTTCGGGAACATCGGTGTGGAAGTGGATGCCAACAACCTCGGCACCAGCCGCACCGTCGACCGGCAGTACAAGGACACCTGGCACGCCTCGGTGGGGGCTCAGTACCAGGCCAGCCCGAAACTGCGTTGGAGCATGGGCCTGGGTTACGACAGCTCAGCGGTGGACGACGAGGACCGCACCGTGGACAACCCCATGGCCGAGTCCTGGCGCCTGGCGGCCGGCGTGAACTACGCGGTGGAACAAGGCCTGGACCTGCATATGGCGTACACCCTCATCTGGCTGGGCGACATGGAGGTGGAACAGACCAAGCAGCGCTCGGGCGATACGCTTTCCGGCAGTTTCGACAACAGTTCCCTGCATGTGATCGGCGGGGGCGCGACCTGGCGTTTCTAGCCGTACTTGAAAACGGAATGCCCTCGCTGGAGGGCATTCCTGACTGTGGTCACTGCTGCCAGTAAGGCTCGATGGCGTGCAGGCGCGGGTCGTCAGGTGCGGCCAGACGCATGCGTTTGACGTACTCGAACGCCTCGGCCTGCTCACCTTCCACTGCGTGCATATAGATCAGCGTATAGAGCAAGTCTGCGTTTTCTGGAGACTGTTCCAGGCCAGCACGCAGGGCGCTGAGCGCCTCGTCGCGACGGTTCATACGCGACAACAGCAAGCCCTGGTTGTAACGGATGCGGGAGTTACCAGGCAGGGCGACCGCTGCCACCTCCATCCACTTCAACGCCTCCTCCGCCCGGCTCCGTTCCACCAGCAGCAGGGCCAGCATGTAAGCGAGGTTGCCGTGATCGACAACGGGCATTTTTTCCAACGCCAGGCCCTCGCGCAGCAGCTGCTCGGCTTCGTCCATTCGCTGCGATGCACTGGCCAGGGTGACCAGGTTGACCCTCGCGGGCGCGAAGTACGGGTCCAGGCGCAGTGCTTGTCGATATTCCTCCATTGCTTCCGTATCCCGTCCCTGGCGTGACAGCAGCACCGCGAGGTTCAGGCGCCCGCCGGGCAGGTCAGCGTTACCGCGCAGGCGGGTCTCGTACTCGGCCAGTAGCGCCTTGAAGCGCTCGCGGCGTTCGGCGGGCAATTGCTCCGTCGGTACGTCGGCCAGTGCACGCACGGCCTCGTCCCGCACCGCAAGGGTGGGGTCTTCCAGCAGCGGCAGCAGCGGCTTCAGGCGTTCGGCCGCCGGCATGCTGGTAAAGCCCGAGATGGCGTAGGCCCGCACCAGTGCGCTGTCATCCTGGAGCGCCCATTGCAGGTTCGACATGGCCGGCGGTCCCAGGTCGGCCATCTGTTCGGCAGCAGTGGCGCGGACGATGGCGGGCTTGCCCTTGTCCGCCAGGACCGAGCCCAGCAGGCTCAAGGCGATGCCCTGGCCATTGCGCACAGCATTGAAGGTGTCGCCGTAGTGTGGCGGCCGCTTGGGCTGGCCGAACCAGCCCTCGATGGCCTTGGCCGCCCATTCGGGCTGTTTGCCTTGATGGCAACTCGTGCAGGCGTCGGGGCTGGCGGTTTTTTCCGCCAGATCCGGGCGTGGAACGCGGAAACTGTGGTCGCGGCGTGGGTCCACCACCATGTAGGTCTTGCTCGGCATATGGCAGTTGACGCACTGGGCACCCGGGGTGCCCGGTTCGTGATGGTGATGCGCTTTGTTGTCGTAGTCCTTGGCCTGCAGGCTGGGGAACCGCACGGCGGGAGGCTGGGCGTTGTGGCATTGCATGCAGAGACCGTTCCCCTCGATTCGCACCTTGGTGGTGTGGGGGTTGTGGCAGTCGGTGCAGGCCACGCCAGCGGCGTACATCTTGCTCTGGGTGAAAGAGCCGTACTCGTAGACTTCCCCGTCGATCTGGCCGTCGGCGTGATAGAGCCCCGCACGCAATGTGGCCGGCAGGCTCTGGTCAAGCTGCGGGTGGCCGGGTTCCTGCCCCGTGCCCAAGCCCTGGCGGCGGCTATGGCAATAGGCGCACTGCTCCACGAGGCCCTGGCTACCCAGGGCCTTGAAGTCCACCTTCAATCCAAGCTCACTGGCCGCGGCGTAGGTCCGGTTACCGGCTTTGTTCTGTTTTGCCCAGTCCACATGGGCCTGCCCCGGACCGTGGCACCCCTGGCAGCCGACGGTCTGCTCGTGCCAGGTACTGGCAAAGGTGTCGCTGCGGTCGTTGTAGTTCTTCATCAAACGGGTCGAGTGGCAATCGGCGCACATGGCGTTCCAGTTCTGGTAGCGCCCGGTCCAGTGCAGCGGATCGTCAGGTGAGAAGCGCTGCCCCGGATACAGGGAAAACCAGCGTTGCCCGCCCTGCTCTTTCGAGCGGCTGTCCCAGGCAATCGTCAGCGCCTGCAGCCGTCCGCCGGGGAAGGCCACCAGATACTGCTGAAGCGGGTAAAAACCAAAGGTGTAGAGAATCTGGAAGTCAGCCGGCTTGCCGTCCTCGCCCTCGGTGTTGACGAAGAAGTGGCCATCCTTCTGGAAGAAGCGGGCCTTGACCCCATCTGCTTCGAAGCCCGAACCATCGAACTGGCCCAGCACATTGTCAGCAACGGCATCGCGCATGGCCCAACCGTGGTCGGAGTCTTTCCACTCGCCGGCCTGTGTGGCATGACAGCCCAGGCAGCTTGCGGCATCCGCATAACCTTCAGCCTTGCTGGCACGCTCTGGCGGCCTGCCGTGCCCTTCATCACCGGCCCAGGCGAGATGCATGGCGAAAAGCATCGCCACGAGCGCGCCCGACCGCAGGATGACCCACAGTCTTCCCCCTGCCACTCCACCTTTCATTCCCTTGCTCCACGGTCTATTCAATTTGCCCTTGATCGGGCTTTTTTAGTTGTAAGGCCTATTACCTAGCTGGACGCAAACACGATGATTGGCCCGCATACAGCCAGCAGCACATTGGAAATCGCATAGCAGACGGTGAAGCCTATCACCGGGGTGTTGCTGCCGGATTGCTCGATGATCTTGTTCATGGACGCCGCTTCGGTCTGCGCCCCGGCGAGTGCGCCGAACAGGATCATCGGGTGCAGGCGCAGCACATACCGCCCGAAATAGAGCGCCACCAGGGGCGGCACCAGGGTGACTATCACGCCCGAGACCAGCAGTGCAACGCCCTGCTCCTGCATCGCCGCAATGGCCGCCGGTCCGGCCAGCAGCCCCACCACGGCACCGAAGGCGGTCAGGCCGAATTCGGAAAACGCCCATTGTGCCGCTGGCGGCAAGGCCCCGATTTCGGGGTGGCGGGAGTTGTACCAGCCGATCAGCAGCGCCACCACCAGCACGCCGCCACCAACGCCTAGCTCGATGGGGATCATGCCCACATGGGTGGAGAGCATCCCCAGCAGTGCGCCCAGCACCATGCCCAGGCTGTGCACCGCGATGTCGGACTTGTAGCTACGTTCACGCACCCGCCCCAGTTGAGCGGCCAGCGCATCGATGCTCGAAGAGCGCCCGGTGAGGGAAATGACGTCGCCTCGGCGCAATACGGTGTTGGGCAGCAGTGGCAGGTCGAGCCCCTGGCGGGTGATGGTGTTGATGAAGCAGCCCATGCGGTTCGCACCGACCAGATGCGACCTGATCTCGTGGATGGTCTTTCCGGACAGTTCGGCGGAGGTCAGCACGATGTCCGCTGTTTTCGTCGGGAACGACAGCGACTCCGGGTGATCGACCTCCGGGCCGATCCAGCCGTCCAGTTCGCCCACAGCTTCGCGCAGCGCGTAGACGCCAGCGATGTCGCCCGCCTGCAACACGAGGTCGGGTTCACGGTCATGGACCTGCCCCGCGCGCACCACACGCTCGATGCTCAGAGACGGGTGCAGTCGTTCGATATCGGCGATGGACGTGCCCGCGGCTCCCCCGGCGACCCGGTGCGCCCGCACCACAATGCGGGTGTAGGGAATGCTGATGATCTTCTCGTTGCTGGCGATGCCCAGCTCCAGCTCCAGTTCCCGCGCCGAGGTGCGCATGTCCACCCCCAGCAGCTTGGGCGCAATACTGCCGACGAAGACGATCAGGCCGATGGTGCCGAACAGGTAGGTGATGGCATAGGCGATGGCCATGTGGCTGTTGAGTTGGGCCTTGGCCGCATCATCCAGGGACAGTTGGGCGATGGCGCTGCTGGCAGTGCCCATGATGGCGGTGTCGGTCAGGGCGCCAGCGCCCAGGCCGGCAGTAAAGCCGGCGTCGAAATGAAAGTAGGCGTTCACCGCCAGGATGGTGCCCAGGGCGGTGGCACAGAGCACCACGGAAAACAGCACCAGCTTGAGGGTGCCCCGGTTGAGGCTGCCGAAGAACTCCGGTCCACTTTTGAAACCCACGGCGTAGATGAACAGCACGAAGAACACCGACTTCAACTCGTGGGGCACCTCCAGGCCGATCTGTCCAATGATCAGGCCCATCAGCAAGGCCCCAGCCACCGACCCCAGGTGGAAACTGCCCAGCCGAATCCGCCCGATCAGTACACCCAGGGCGATGGCCAGGAATACAGCGATCTCCGGGTTCGAGCGCAGGGCGCCGAGTACGAAGTCAATCATTGCTCCGCTCCTTCCTGGTCAGACGCCTTGGCCGGTGCAGTGAACCAACGCTCCTTGGGTACCCACTTCTCCTGCGCAGGGTCGCCCAGGTAATGCGGCGACATGATCTGCACGCCGAACTCGTTGAACACGTCCTGGATATTGGCGTGCAACAGGGTCAGCAGCTCGGCGCGTGGCCTGGGTTCGCTGGGAACCGCCTGGGCCACCAACCGGTACTCGGGGTAGAAGTCGGACAGAGCCGTCTGGAACACCTGTGGAGCGGGCGTCTGCAGAATGCCTGGCGTTCGGCGGGCGGCTTCCTTGAGCATCGCCTCGACCTGACGCCAGGGTGTGTCGTAGCCGATGGTGACCACCGTATCCACCACGTAGCCGGCGCCCTGGACCACCCGAGAGTAGTTCTTGGTCACCGAGCCGGTGATCATCGAGTTGGGCAGTGTCAGCACTTCGCCGAGGCCGGTGCGGATGCTGGTGGTGAACATGCCGACCTCGGTTACCGTGCCTTCATGCTCGCCCACCCGGACAAACTCGCCGGGGCGCAACGTGCGGGTATAGGTAAGGATCAAACCGGAGGCAGCCTGGCCGACGACACTGGAAGCGCCCAGGGAAATCATCAGGCCGATCAGCACTGACAGCCCCTTGAACGCTTCGGTCCCGGCACCCGGCAAGTAGGGATAGGCCATCGCCAAGGCGAACAACCAGATGGCCAGCGACGTCAACCGGGTGGTCGGCTGCAGGGTTTCATGGTTGAGCCAGCTGATGGTGCCCGGGCGAGACAAGCGCTCCAGCACACGCTTGCTGAACGCGCTGAAGCCGCGCGCAATGAAGAAGATAAGCAGCGCGATCACAAGGCCCGGAATGGCGCTGACGATGGCATCCAGCAGGTAACGGATCAGTTCCACCAAGTACTGGTTGAGGCTTTCACCCCAGGGTCGCGTGTAGGGGAAGCGCTGCAGGACGAAGGTCAGCCATTCGTACGTGAGCAACAGCACCGCGGACCAATAGAACAGCGCCAGCAGGCGCCGGATGATCGGGAACAGGTTGCTGGTATCCACCAGTTGCGTCTGACCGATCTTCAATGCGCTGGTGTGCTTGCGCATGCGCTTGGGCAGCCAGGACAGCGCCTTCTCGTGACCCCAGGAGAACAGCCGCAACAGCGCGATGTACATCAGGGTCGCCACGGCGGTGAACCCGCCAGCGGTCAGCAGGAAGCGCAGGCTACGGGCCTCCTGGGATTCCGCAACGACCTGGCGAAGCCGTTGGGCCGCCTTTTCCGCCGCTTCCCGGACCGATCCGTCAGCCGAGTCCACGTCCTTAGGCGAGACGATGAAGGCCCGGCGGTCGCCGAGCAGCACGAGGTAGCTGTCCTGGATGGTGTCCAGGGTGACATCCAGTTCCTCGGTGCCCTCGAGCATTTCTTCAATCACGGCATCGGCGCGCCTGGCACGGGCTTCCGGCGTCTCGCCAAGCAAGGTGCCGTGGAACGTGAAGATGCTTCGATTGGCAATCTTCAACTCCACCGAAGGCGGCGATGCAACCTCTGCCTCCCCCTCCCCCTCCCCTGCCGCTTGCACCCCCCAGGACAACGTCCACAGAAAGGCACTCAAACCAAACGCCAGCCACCCCTGCACTCGTATCCGCATGTTCCCGCCCCAAAAGGTTCTTGGCCTCTTTCCTTACAGCGAACAACGCACGCCGAAAACGGCTTGCTGAAACGAGCTTAGTGCAGGCGGACGAATCTGCGGGGGCTCATCCAGAGTAAACCTGCGGACTTGCGAAACGTCTTTCACCCTACCTGTTTGCAGCCTAGGGGCACTCTCCCTGGCAGGGCATCAGGCACCGGCAACACCAGAATGAACCGAAAGACTGGCGTGCCCGCACAGCCGTCCACTGCTGGCACTCCTCGTTGTCGGAATCGACATAAACGATGGGCGGACTGGCGAGTCATGTGTCCGCTATCTACTTTTTTTCTGACAGATGTTTCCTACAAATATCGCGTTGATGTATTAAAGGGACCGTCAAGTGCACGGATTTGCACACGCATTCTGGATGCCACCACAGCATCCGATTTACCCGGATTTGGGCCGAGGTTGATTCTCGGCTGATTCCTCCTTGCTCTTTGCGCCTGCCTGCGCGGGCACGACTCTTGGTGAAAATATGGATATGAAAACCAAGCTGGGTGCCCTCGTGCCGCCCGTTTTCAAACCGCAACGCCGCGCCATGGCATTGGAGCCGCGCATTCTCTTCGACGGCGCCGCTGCGGCCGCGACTGTCGACCAGCAGCATCAGGACAACGGCGACAACGCCGACGCCGCCCAGTCCCACGCCACCCCGGACGATGCCCGCAGCGAGCCGGGCCAGCAGCAATCAGCAACGCGCCACCTGCTGGTACTGGACAGCCGCATCGAGCACCGCGAGAAGCTGGTGGGCCAGTTGCCCTCCAACGTCGAGGCACTGGTGGTGGACAGTAGCCAGGACGGTCTGGCCGCGATTTCCGCCGCGCTCGCCCAGCTTGGCCAGGTGGACTCCATCCAGATCCTCTCCCACGGTGCCTCCGGCGAATTCACCCTCGGTAGCACCACCCTGACTGCCGACAACATCGGCCAGTTCGCCCAGCCTCTCAGCGAGTGGAGCAAGTCCCTCAGCGAAGGCGCCGACATCCAGCTCTATGGCTGCAAGGTGGGCGAAGGCAGCGCGGGACGCACCCTGGTCAACGAGCTGGCGCGCTGGACCGGCGCGGATGTTGCGGCCTCCAGTGACGACACTGGCAGTACCCGCGTGGGCGGCGACTGGGAACTGGAAGTCACCAGCGGTGAAATCGACAAGCCCATCGCTCTGGCCGCCACCGCCACGGCAGCCTATGACCGCCTGCTGGCCGCCGGCCCGACCACCACCCTGACCGGTGGCGCCGACGTGCTGCTGGGCGATACCTTCACCTTCGACGTCACCTTTACCAACATCACCACCGACACGGGTTACGCCCCCTTCCTCGACCTGTTCTTCCCGGCCACAGGCAAGGATGGCGCGGGTGCCGAGATCGACGACGGCATCACCTTCGTCTCCGCCACTTACCTGGGGCAGACGTTGACCACCCATGTCCTGACCTTCGATGCCAATGGCCAGGCCAGCCACCCGCTGGCGGTGGGGACGAACGGCCTGCCGTTGGTCATCAACGCCGCCGACTTCGGCATGCGCGCCGGCGACCAGATGGTGGTGGTGGAACTGCCATTCGCCAGTGTCAGTCAGGGCCAACCACCTATCACGGTGCAAGTGACGGCTTCGCTGAGCGATCTGGCCGACACCGATTTTTCCTTCTCGGGCCCGACGCCTGACCTGACCATTCGCGCGCGCAGTGGCTTCCAGTACGGCAACGACTCGCTGAACAACCCGGCGACCGACCCCAGCATCGTGGAGCCGAGCGCCAACGCCGACAGTTACGTGGTGCACCCGACGGTAATCAACTTCGACCAGGTCATCACAACGCCCGAAGGGGAAACCGCAACCGGGCCGAACTTCGGCCGCGAGCTGGACGTGATCATCACCCCGGCCGACTCGCAAACCCTGAGCGATGTGGTGCTCATCCAGCCGGTTCCGGGCAACGTCATCGTCACTGCCATCAGCCCCGGCGGTGGCGGAACCATTGCTTCGATCACCCTGTTCAATGGCAACGCCGTCACCAACCCGGCGCTGATCCAGGCGATCCTGGCGCAGAACAGCGACGGCGACCTCAGCAACGACCTGTACATCCGCGAGTTCACCGTCCGCTACCCAACGCTGACCGCTGCCACCACCACCAGCGTGCATTTCTTCGTACCGGATGACGATGCCACGGGTGCACCGATCCTCAACCCGGCCACTGGCGACGACGTCACCATCACCTTCGGCGCACCGACGGTGGAAGGCAACTGGCAACCCCTTGACCCGCGCGACGCCACCGATGGCCTGATCCGCTTCGATGGCCAGGGCGACGATGTCAGCTTCGTCGCCAAGTCCATCACGCTGCAGAAGCAGGTCAGCGTGCGCACCGATGTCGGTGCTACCGGGCTGAGCCCGGGCGATACGCTCAACTACAACCTGAATATCGCGCTGTCCGACTACTTCGCCTTCGGCAAGACCTTCCTCGGCAACGGCAACTTCCTGGTTTCCGACCAATTGGGTGACGGGCAGAGCCTGGTCGCCGGCACCGCCACGCTGACGCTGAGCCAGAACGGCGTCACCCAGACCATCGCGCTGGTCACCAGCAGCGCGGTCAACGCCGATGGCACAACGTCCATGGTGTTCGACATCGCCCAGTCGCTGGCCAATGCATTCGGCGTCCGCAACTGGCTCAATGGCGACCTGGCGTTCGATGATCTACTGCAAGGCGCCACCCTCGCCGTGATCGCTTACCAGGCACGTGTCGGGCAGAGTTATACGCCGCCGGCAGGCGCGCCCCACAGCGAGATCAACGAAGGCGACTCCATCGGCAACAGTGCGACGGTCACCGCGACCGTGCTGCTGGACGTGAACAACCTGAGCGGTTTCGACGAAAGCGATGGTTCCAGCACCACCAGCACCATTCCTACCAGCCAGGTGCAGATCGACCTCGCGGACCTTAACGGCGGTGGCGCGCCGGCGCCGGGCACCGAGCTTAGCCCGGGAGACGTCGTCACCTTCCGCCTCAGCTACGACCTGATAACCGGCGACTACGAGAACTTCACGCTCACCGCCTACCTGCCGCTGCCCCTGTTCGACCTGACGGGCCTCGATCCGAATGCAATCTGGCGCCTGGCCACTGGCAACACCAACCCCAACAGCCCCGCTTCGGTCACCCTTGGCCCCGGCAACTCACTGGTCTTCACCTTTGCCGACTACGTCAATTCCGGCATCAACGGCAGCCGCATCGCCATTGACTTCACCCTGACCGTCAGCGACCAGCCATTCGCCGACCAGCGCGCCTTCAACGTGCTGGGCCAATCGAACCAGACCCGAACCCTGGACAGGAGCGTCCTGATCACCACCGATGACGTCACCCTGATCGCTTCGGTCGCCGAGCCGGTGCTGACCATTGGCCACGGCGTGGTATCCACCAGCCATGGCACGGTCACCGGCACCACCGGCACCTGGAACGCACCGGGTACCACGGGCGTTCCGTTCAGCGGCAGCATCACCGATATCCTTGCGGTCAACGGCAATGTCACCGGAATCGATGCCAACGACCGCCTGCGCCTGGCTACCGCCATCGAGAACCACGGTGGCGGCACCGCCTACGACGTCAGCACCCGCATCACCCTACCGCCGGGAATGTCCTTCGTCGGTGGCAACCTGTCCGCCGCCAACCTGCTGATCTATCGCGGCGATGGCACCCGGCTGGTCGCCGGCACCCACTTCACCGTGAACAACGCCACCAACACCATCACCTTCATCGATTCACCCGGCGTCGGTGCCCTGCTGGCCGGCCGCCCCGGGACCGCGGCGGATAACAGCGGCGCCAACGTCGTGGTCATAACCTATGACGTGCAGGTGGCTGCGGCCATCGGGGCCAGCGCCACGCGGCAAAGCACGGCCGAGCTGACCCACTACGCCAGCGCAGAAGGCGGACAGAATTTCGTGCCGGTGCCGCTTTCGGATATCGCCAGCCAGCAGGTCAGCGCGCCGGAAATCCGCAAGAGCTTCGCTGGCGGCAGCCTGGACAATGGCGACTCCAGCGCCGCCCACACCACCGGCGCGAACCTGGTGGTCGGCGAGAGCATGCTCTACGACATCATCGTCACCCTGCCCGAAGGCACCACCCAGAACCTGCGCATCGACGACCTGATTCCTCCCGGCCTGCGCCTGGACACCAGCTTCAACGGCAACCTGGGCTATCAGTTGATCACCACCGCTGGCGGTGCGCTGACAGCGAACTTCGCCGGTGCCGTCAACATCGCCAGCATGACCGCGCCCAGCGGCACCCTGGGCGCCGACGGCGTCGACTCACGTTTCACCTTTACCGTCGCCAGCGCCACTGGCGACAACAACACCGGTAACAACAGCTTCGTGATTCGCGTGCGCCTGGTAGCCAGCAACGTGATTAGCAACCAGGCCGGTGGCGTGCGCCAGAACGACGCCCGGCTGAGCTACAGCGACCCCGATGGCAACACCCCGAACGGCAGCGCGCCGCTGAATCGCGATGTGAACCTGACTGGCACCAAGCCCGCGATCACCATTCAGGAACCCACCCTGCAGCTCAGCCAGCAATTGATCACCAACCCGGGCCTGGGCTTCGACGAAGGCGACCCGGTCGACTTCAGCATCACCATCGCCAATGGCAACGGTGGAAACGACTTCGACGCCTTCGATATCGCTTTCTCCAGCCAGCTGCCCACCGAGCTGGATCAGTTGACCCTGGTCAGCGTGACCTACACTGTCGGCGGCGTGAGCACCGATATCAGCGCCAGTTTCCGCCTGGATCCGACGGGCCGCACGCTGGTGAACACCGGCAATGTCGATATCGCCAAAGGGGGCACTATCTCCATCCGCATCAGTGGCGTGGTGAACGCCACCGGTGCCTCGGTGGCCCGCTTCGACAACCTCGCCGATGTGCGCTGGACCAGCCTCAACGGCAACAACACCAACGGTGCCGCTGATCCGGCCGGCGAACGCACCGGCCAGGACGGCCTGCTCAACACCGGCGTGCTCAACGACTACCAGCGCGACAGTATCCTTATTTTTCCCATCGCCCAGGGCATACGCCTCTCCCGCGTGGGGGGGTTGAACGATACGGCCGCCCCCAACCCCACCAATGCACCGATCGAGGTCGTGGCCGTTGGTGAGATCATCCGCTACCGCACCGCCGTCCTGATTCCCGAGGGCATCAACCCCAATTACCAGCTGGTTGTCACCCTCGACGACGGGCTGACGGTGGATGACCTCAGCACCATGCGTATTGGGTTCATTTCCGACGGCGGGCTGGTCACCAGCCTCGGCGACCTGATCACCAGCGGCACCCTTCAGATCATCGGCAACGAAGACAGCCCGCAAGCCCAACTCATCACCCCGAATCTGTCCGGACCGGCCCCAACCGGGGTGCTGAATCCCATCTACGTCTCGCTCGGCACCGACGGCAATGGCAACCAGGTGGTGACCCTCAACCTGGGCAACATCACCAACGAGGGATTCGCCGGGGGCAACGATGGTAACGATGACGACCTGGAAGGGATTGTGTTCGAGTTCAATGCCCGCGTGGATAACAGCCTGGGCAACCAGTCCGCCGTCCAGCTCGGCGTCACGGTGCATGATCGCGTCAACGGCATCATCCGTACCACCAGCGATACCCTGTTCGAGCGCATCGTCGAGCCCGGTTTCGCCAACCTCGAAAAGACCGTCACCGACTTCAACGCGAACCCGGGCGGCAGCCTGGGCACCGCCACCGTCACCGTCGACTTCACCGCCAACGGCAGCTTGCCGGCCTACGATGTCCGACTGACGGACGGCTTCCCCACCGGCAGCAACTACAGCCTGCTCAGTCTCACCATTGGCGGCACCACCTATGGCCCGGGCAACCTGCCCACCGGCGTGAGCTTCAGCACCACGGGCGGGCTGACCGTCGACATTGCCCGAATCGACCCCGGCACCAGCGTCAGCGTGGTCTACAGCGTCCAGGTTCCCAACAACGCAAGCATCGCCAGTACCGACGCCAACCTGACCTGGAGCAGCCTGCCGGAAACCTTCACCAGCTGGGGTGGCACTTCGGTCGGCCCCGATGGCACCGCTACCGGTGAGCGCAACGGTTCCAACGGCCCCGGTCCGGATAGCACCACCCTGAACAATTACGTGCTTCGGGAAGGTGCCGGCCTGGGGATCATCAGCGGCACACTCTGGAACGATACCGGCACGGCCGCCACGGCGCCCAACGACGCCACCCCGGACGCCGACCCGGTTCCCGGCACACCGGCCTACGAGCTGGCCATCGCCAACCAGACCATCAACCTGATCTGGGCCGGCAACGACGGCGTGCTCGGCAATGGCGACGACAAGACCTTCACCACCACCACCAACGCCAACGGCCGCTTCAGCTTTGGCGTATTGCCGTCCGGCCTGTTTCGCATCGACGCGCCGACCACGGTGAACAGCATTGCCCAGTTCGGCGAACTGCGCATTCGCATCGACACCGACGGCGGCACCCTCGGCCAGGTCCGGGTGACCCTCGGCGAAGGCGCCACCCAGCAGGCCAACTCCGGTTACGTCGAACTCAACGATGCACCGGTCAACAGCCTGCCCGGCTTCCAGCAAGGCCAGGAAGACACGCCGCTGGCCATCGGCGGCATCCGCGTCAGCGACATCGATGCCGAGCGTGACCCCAACGTCAATGGTCGGGCCATCCAGGTCAGCCTCGAAGTGCTGCGCGGTACCCTGACGCTCACCGGTCCGACCACGGGTGTGACCGTCACCGGCGCCGGTACCACGAACCTGGTCCTGGTGGGCCGGATTGCTGACATCAATGCGGCCCTGGCGGGCGTCAGCTACCTGGGCAACCTCAACTTCAATGGCGTCGATTTCCTTCAGGTGGTGACCAACGACCTGGGCAACTACGGCGACTTCAACGGCAACGGCATTCCAGGCGAGCCTGCGGATGCACGCACCGACAGCGACTTCCTGGTGATCCGCCTCGACCCGGTGAACGATGCGCCTGTTGCGGTGAATGACAACGCCACGGCGGTGGAAGCCGGCGGTACCTTCAACCGTCTGCCGGGCATCGACCCACGCGACAACCTGCTGGAGAACGACACCGACGTCGATATCGCCACCAATGGCGATCAGATCTTCGTCGTTTCGGTCACCTCGCCGCTCGGCGCACTGGTCTCGGTTCCGCTGCTTGGCTCGGTTGAAGTGTTCGGGCGCTACGGCAAACTGGTGGTCCAGTCCAACGGCGCCTACCAGTACATCGTCGACAACGCCAATCCCGAGGTGCAAGCGCTGCGCCAGGCCGGCGACCAATTGAACGAGAGCTTCACCTACGTGATCTCGGACATCGGTCTGGGCGGACCGCCGCAGCAATCCTCGGCCACCCTCTCGGTGGTCATCCAGGGCGCCAACGACACGCCGCAGGGCGTCAACGACGAGGGCACCGCCATCGAGCAAGGTGGCGTCAA
The DNA here is from genome assembly GCF_029871195.1 of Pseudomonas sp. BN415. Taxonomy (NCBI): domain Bacteria; kingdom Pseudomonadati; phylum Pseudomonadota; class Gammaproteobacteria; order Pseudomonadales; family Pseudomonadaceae; genus Pseudomonas; species Pseudomonas sp. BN415. The sequence continues at coordinate 35,182 of NZ_SSOK01000025.1, read as the reverse complement.
CAACACCGACGTCGGCAACCCCAACGACACCCCGCCTCCGGGCTTCCCGGTGCCCGGTGCCGACGCCGTGGGCAATGTGCTGGACAACGATATCGACGTTGACGGCGGCGAGAATCCGGTAGACCCGATCGATTATGGCGAAACCAAGACAGTCACCGGTGTGCGTCCGCTGCGGGAGATCGTGCCCGGCCTGCTGACCATCGTTCCCGGAGGTGGCAGCGTGAGCATCGCCGGAACGTACGGCACACTGACCATCGCCTCCGATGGCAGCTACAGCTATGTCATCAACGAGAACGCCACGGCCGTGCAGCGCCTCGGCCCCAATGACACGCTGACCGACTTCTTCAGCTACCAGGTCACCGATGCACTCGGGCTGAGCGACCTGGCCGAGCTGCGCATCACCCTACGCGGCAATTACGACAACCCGGTGGCCAGCGATGACCAGGCCGCCGCCCAGGCCGGGGCAGGCCCCAACGCCGTGGGCGAGAGCAACCCCAGCGGCAACGTCATCCGCTTCCCGAGCCGTCCCGGCACCGTCACCCAGCCCGGCGGCAATGGCGTGGACAACGACGTCGACGCCGCCGATAGGCCCAACACCCTGCTCAACGTCAACGGCGTGCGCGTCGGCCTGGAAACCGCCGGTGGCGCGCTGATCGGCGTAGCCGCCGGTTCCACCAGCACCGCCAACGCCACCCTGCTGGCGGGCAACTTCGGCGTGCTGCGCATCGGCGCCGACGGTTCTTTCACCTATGACGTGGACAGCAGCAACCCCACGGTGCAGGCCCTGCTGGCCGGCCAGACCCTGACCGAGACCTTTACCTACCAGATCGTCGACACCAACGGCCTGACCGACCAGGCGCAACTGGTGATCACCGTCCGCGGGGTCAATGACCCGCCCATTGCCCAGGATCACTTCAACCTGGCCGTCGAACGCGGCGGCGTAGCCAACGGCCAGGCGGGCATCGACCCCACGGGCGATGCCCTGCTGTTCGATGTCGACCCGGACGGCGACCCGCTTACCGTTGTGTCCGTGAGCAATGACGAGCTCGGGACCAACGGCGTGATCGGCCAGGCCTTCGCTGGCCAGTACGGCACCCTGACGCTGAATGCCGACGGTACCTACAGCTACCTGCTGGACAACAGCAACCCCGAAGTGGAGGCCCTGCGCCTGCTCTCGGATTTCCTCATCGAGCGCTTCACCTACGCCATTTCCGATGGCCTGGAAGCGCCTGAATCAGCGCAACTGGTGATCCTCATCCTTGGCCGCAACGACAACCCGTTGGCGACCAACGACACCGCTACGGCAGTGGAAGCCGGTGGTCGTAACAACCAGATTCCCGGCGTTGACCCGAGCGGCAATGTCCTGGACAACGATACGGACGTCGACGGCAGCGCCCTCGACCCCATCGACTATGGCGAGACCCGGGCGGTGGCGTCGGTGCGCACTGGTGTTGTCGAAGGAGCAGGCACGACTGGCATCCTCGGTACCGAATTGCGCGGAGCCTATGGATGGCTGACCCTGAACGCCGACGGCAGCTATAGCTATCGCCTGGACAATGACATGCCGGAAGTCGAAGCACTTCGCACTGCAGCGGACACCCTGTTAGACGGATTCAACTACACCCTGATTGATGCCTCTGGCGCCACCGACATCGCGTGGCTGAGCATCACCATCCAGGGCGCCAATGACGCTCGCGAGAACAATAACGACTTCGCGACAGCGATCGAAGCCGGAGGGCTGAACAATGGGACCTCCGGTTTCGACCCCAGCGGCAATGTGCTGGACAACGATATTGATGTGGATCAGTACGGCGAGACCGTCACCGTCATCGGTATCCGCCAGGGAGGCACCCTGGGTACGGTCGGTGTCCCATTCGCAGGTCGCTACGGCACCCTGACGCTCAATGACGACGGCAGCTACACCTACGTGGTCGATAACAACGATCCGCAGGTCCAGGCCCTGCGAGTCAACGGCGACACCCTCGTCGAAATCTTCACTTACGCCACACGCGACGATGCGGGCTCAAACAGCATCGCGGACCTGACAATCACCATCCGTGGCGTCAACGATAACCCACTGTCCGTCAACGATGGAGCCATTGCCGTGGAAGCCGGTGGCACCGACAACGCCACGCCGGGAGTGAACCCAAGTGGAAACCTTCTGGACAACGACCGCGATGTCGACGCCGGTGATACCAAGACCGTCAACGGCATTCGAACGGGTAGCGAGGTCGCCGGCGGAACCTTCACCGCGGTGACCGCCAGCCAGGTCATTAGCGGCCTCTACGGCACCCTCACGGTTTCGGCCAACGGCACCTACAGCTACGTGGTGAACAACAGCCTGGCCGCCGTGCAGGCACTGAAGCCGGGCGACACGCTGCAGGAAGTATTCTCCTACCGGATGCGCGACACCGCCGGGGCCGAAGACATCGCCCAGTTCAGCATCACCATCGAGGGCGCCTGGGACGCCCCCGTCGCCCGCGACAACTTCAACATCGCGGTCGCCGACAATGGCGACGGCCTGGTGCTCAACCCCAGCGGCAATGTGCTGCCCAACGACAGCGACATCGATCAGGGCGACCAGATCAGCGTCACCGGCATCCGTACCGGCGCGGAGAACGGCAACGGTGTCGCCGGCTCGGTCGGCAGCGTACTGCTGGGCCAGTACGGCACCCTGGTGATCCACAGCGATGGCAGTTACACCTACACGGTCGATTCCAGCAACCCGGACGTACTGGCCCTGGACCTGCTCGGCACCCTGATAGACCGTTTTACCTACGAGATCACCGACCTTGGCGGGCTGACCGACCTCGCACAGCTGTCGATCGTAGTGATCGGCCGCAACGATGCGCCCGATGGTTTCGATGACGAAGCCTCGGCCATCGAAGCCGGCGGCCTGAACAACGACGTTCCCGGCCTGAACCCCAGCGGCAACGTGCTGAACAACGACACCGACCTCGAAGGCGGACCGCTGTCGGTATCGGCCATCCGCACCGGCAGTGAAGCCGGCAGCGGCACCAGCGGAACCGTAGGCACGGTCCTGCGCGGGCTCTATGGCGACCTGACGATGAACGCCGACGGCAGCTGGACCTACGTGGTCGACAACAGCCTGCCGGAAGTCCAGGCCCTGCGCATCAGCGGCCAGACGCTGGTGGATACCTTTACCTACACCCTGGCCGACCCACACCTGGCGGATGACACCGCCGAACTGCGCATCACCATCGACGGCCGCAACGACACACCGATCGCGCAGGACGATGACAGCATTGCCATCGAGGCCGGCGGGGTGAACAACGCCACCCCTGGCCAGCCCGCCACCGGCAATGTGCTGGGCAACGACGTCGACGTGGATGCGGTGAGCAATGGGGAAACCCGGCAGGTGCTGGACGTGCGCAATGGCAGCGGCCAGTCCGCCAGCGTCGGTCAGGCCTTGCAGGGGCTCTATGGCACCCTGACGCTCAACGCCGACGGCAGCTACGTCTATGTGTTGGATGACGCGAACCCCGCGGTGCAGGCCTTGCGCACCGCCGGCGAAACCCTGCGGGAAGTCTTCACCTACCGCATGCGCGACACCGCCGGAGCCGAGTCGGAGGCGCGCCTGAACATCCTGGTCCAGGGCGCCAACGACAACCCGGTCGCCCAGGACGACGGCAATCTGGCCAGCGACCAGACCCCGGCGCCCCAGGCCACCGGCAACGTGCTGCCGAACGACTCGGACATCGATGGCGGCGACCTCCTGCAGGTGGTCGGCATCCGCACGGGCGCGGAGAACGGCAGCGGCACGGCCGGCGCGATCGGCCAACCCCTGGCCGGCCGCTACGGCACCCTGGTGATCAACGCCGATGGCAGCTACACCTACAGCATCGACCTGACCAACCCCGACGTGCTGCGGGCGGCCGGCCTTGGCCGCGTCCTGCAGGACGTCTTCACCTACACGGTGGGCGACCGGGCCGGTGCGGTGGATCTGGCCCAGTTGGTGATTGACCTGGATATCGCAGCCCCCTTCATCCCCGCCCCCGATAGTGGCCTGATCGATCCGCACTTCGACCGTGGCGACCGCGATCCCTTCGGCCGGCTCCCACTGCCGGGTGTCGATCCGGTGGTGTTCGTCGGCCCCGTCGTCGAGGCGGAGGACCGCGACCTCGAACTCTCCAGTTGGCAAGCCGACGGTAGCGACCTCAGCCTCGGACGGGTACCGGAGATCCAGAGCGACACGTTGGAGAGCCGACTCGGCCTGATCCCCGGCCAGTTCGTTGCCCGCGCCGTCGGTGAAAGCCGCCGTGACAGCAACCTGGACCTGGCCTGGGTCCTCGGCCGCCATGGACGCATCGGGCTCAGTGCCGACGGGCTGCTGCCAGACCCGTCCGTGTTTGCTGTCACCCCGGATAACCTCACCCAGGGCGACGCCCAGCTTCCGCCTCCCTCCGATACCCGCACAGCCCCGGGCTTCCGCGCCCAGCTGCGCGAGGCCGCAGAGCGCTTGCGCGCCCTCGGCAACGGTACGACCGAATAAGCAAGGACCAAGGACAGACCATGCCAAGACACCCCCTGAAACTTCTGAGCGCCGCCATCGCCTCCGTCCTGCTGCTCAGCGCCTGTTCGGCAATGAAGACCCAGGAGTTCACAGAAGACGAAAACCGCCAGCGCATCGTCCGCGACCAGGCGCAGATGTACGCCGATCAGGAACCGGTGACCGCCCCCATCACCTTTTACGAGGCCGCCGCGCGGGCCCTGAAGTACAACCTGGATTACCGCCTGAAGTTGATGGAGAACGCCCTGGCCTCCGACCTGCGCGACGTTTCCAGCCACGAGATGCTGCCGCGCCTGGTGGCCTCGGCCGGCTACGCCGGGCGCAACAACGACTCCGGTGGTACCTCCATTGGCATCGAGGACCGCGAGGAAAGCCTGCGGGCATCCACGTCCGAGGAACGCTACCGCGAGCTCTATGGCCTGGGGCTCTCCTGGAGCCTGCTGGACTTCGGCGTGGCCTACTACCGCACCCAGCAGAAGAGTGACCAGATCCATATGGCCGAGGAGCGCCGCCGCAAAGTGGCGCAGAACGTCCTGCAGGACGTGCGCAACGCTTACTGGCGCGCAGTCGGCGCCCAGCGCCTGATGCCCCAGGTCGACCGCCTGCTGGTACGCACCCACCAGGCGCTGCTTTCTGCCCGTGAGGCCGAGAGCAAGGGCTTGCTGCCGCGCCAGGAAGTGCTGGCTTACCAACGCGCCCTGCTCGACTCCATCTACCTGCTCACCGTGCGCCGCCAGGATCTGGAGTTCGCCCAGGCGGAGCTGTCTGCGTTGATGTCCCTGCCACCGGGTTCGAAACTGATCCTCGCCGACCAGGCCGAACAGCCGCTGCCGGCAGTCTCCGAGGACATCGCCAGGCTGGAGCAACTGTCCCTGGAGAACCGTCCGGAGATCATGGAGGAGTGGTACCGGAAACGGGTCAACGAGAATGACCTGAAGATCGCCAAAGCTCAACTCTGGCCCAATGTCAGCCTGGACTTCGGCTACAAGTACGACTCCAACAAGTTCCTCTACAACAGCCACTGGACCGAGACCGGGCTGCAAGTGTCGCTGAACCTGCTCCGCCTGCTGCAACTCCCCTCGCTCAACCGCGCCGCCGAGTCCCAGGAGAAGACCGACGACATGCGCCGGGTGGCGCTGTCAATGGCCATCCTCACTCAGGTCCGGGTGGGTACCCTGCGCTATCAGTTGGCGCGCCAGGAAGTGGAATTCGCCGACCAGAGCCTGCGTGTGGACAAGAGCCTGCTGGATTACGCCCAGGCCGCGCGAACGACTTCTTACGGCTCGGAACTGGAGCTTATTCGCGCCGAGGGCCGCTACCTGCTTTCGCGCTACCAGCGCGAAGCGGCCTACTCCAGCGCCCAGGCCGCCTGGGGTCGCCTGTACAACTCAGTCGGACTGGACATCCTTCCCGAGCAGATCGAGAAGCACGACATCCAGACCCTGGCCCGTGAGATCCAGCGCACGATGGGCGATCAGGAACGCACCAACCTCCTCGTCCGCCAACAAGGAACACCGAATGTCGTACAACGCTGAGCGCAGTCTGCTCGCCCTGTTGCTGTCCCTCGTACTCACCCCTGCCCTTGCTGAAGACACCGCGCCAGCCGGTCCCCTGGAGGACCCTGGCGCGATTCGTGTGCTGCTCGCCGCCGACCTGGAAACCACCCTTTCCAGCCAGATGAACGGCACCCTTGGCGAGCTCAAGGCGTCCCTCGGCCAGCAAGTGGCGAAGAACGCCCTGCTGGCCCAGCTCAACTGCGAAGAAGCCCAGGCCCGCGCCAAAGTGGCTGTCGCCGAGCTGACCATGGCCCGGCAGAACCTCGACGCCAAGCGTAACCTGCGCAAACTGGACGCGGTCGGCGACCTGGAAGTGGCCATGGCCAACACCGAGGTGCAGAAGGCTGAAGGCGCCCGATCCCTGGCCCAGGCCCAGAGCGGCTACTGCCAGGTGCAGGCACCCTTTTCCGGGCGGGTGGCCAAGGTCCATGTGAAGCCCTACCAGACGGTAGCCGCGGGCACCCCGCTGTTCGACCTGGTCAGCGACGGTGCCCTGAAGGTGCGCCTCAACGTGCCCTCCACCCTGCTGCCGCGGCTCAAGCCCGGTCAGCCGCTGGAGGTCAGCATCCTGGAAACCGGCAAGGCGTACGCCGCCCATATCAGCGCCATCAACTCGCGGGTCGATGCCGTGGCCCAGACCGTGGAACTGGAAGCGCGGCTAGACGCCGAGCACCCGGAACTGATCGCCGGCATGAGCGGCACCGCACGATTCCCGCAAGCCCATGACTGATCGCCTGCCCCATCCGCAATTGCTACTGGGGTTGGCCGCCCTGCGCGACCGTGCCCTTGCCGCCGACTCGCTCAACGCACTGGCCTTCTCCATCGCCAACGATGCGTATGCCCTGCTGCACTACCACCAGGCCCTGGTGCTGGCCCAGCGCGGCGACGACCTCGAGCTGCTCTGTGTGTCGGGGCTGGCCAGGCCCAGCGAGGATTCGCCTTACCTGGTCTGGCTGCGCCGGGCCAGCCGCTGGCTCGCCAGCCAGTTGCCCGACGCCCAGCCACGCTGGCTAGGCCGCGACAGCCTTGCACCACCGGACGACATTGCCGAAGGGTGGGCGGAATGGTGGCCGAGCGGAATCTGGTGCATTCCCCTGCATGATCGCGATGGTCAGCGTCTCGGGCTGGCGCTGTTTCTGCTCGAAGCACCACCGGCGGAAAACCTGGTGCCCTTGATGGAAGGCGTCTGGCAGACCTGGGCCCACTGCTGGGCCTCCTTCGGCCGCCGGCGTCGCCTGCTCGGCTGGCGGCCCAGCAAGCGCCAGGCATTAGTGGCGATGGCGGTCGCGGCACTGCTGTTGCTGGTGCCGGTACGACAGACCGCGCTGGCGCCGGCGGAAATCGTCTCGCGCCAGGCGCAGATCGTCAGTTCGCCTATCGATGGCGTGATCGAGCGCATGCAGGTGCGGCCGAACCAGCCGGTGGAGGAAGGCACGCTGCTCTTCTCCCTCGACGAAACCACCTTGCGAAGCCGCGCCGAGGTACTCGGCAAGGAAGTCGCAGTGGCCGATGCCGAGCTGATGGCCGCGAGCCAGCGCGCTTTCGACAATCCGCAGAGCAAGGGCGAGCTGACCCTGCTCAATGGGCGCGCGCAGCAAAGACGCGCCGAGCTGGCAGCGGTACAGGCACAGTTGCAGCGCACCCGGGTGCGTGCGCCACGCGCCGGCGTGGCGGTGTTCAGCGACCCCAATGACTGGCTGGGCAAACCGGTGGTGACCGGTGAACGCATTCTCCAGGTAGCCGATCCGGCGCATCCGGCGATGCTGATCCAATTGCCGGTGGCCGACGCCATCGCCCTGGAGCCCGGCGCCGAAGTCACGCTATTCCTCACTGCCTACCCCCTCTCCCCGCTCAAGGGACAGGTGCTGGAAACCAGCTACCAGGCCCGCGCCAATGAAGAGGGCGTAGTGGCCTACCGGCTGCTGGCCAGTGTCGAGGGCCAGCCTGAACACGCCCGCCTTGGCCTGCACGGCACCGCCAAGCTCTATGGCGAGCGAGTGGTACTGGGTTACTACCTGCTGCGCCGGCCCTTTGCCGCACTGCGCGCCTGGAGCGGGTTGTGATGGCGGACGCGGCCGAGCTGCCGCTGCCACCGCTGCGCGAAGACCTGCGCCTGCTGGAAACCGCGCCGGGCATTGACGGCGAACCGGCCTGGGTGATCCAGGACACGGTGGTCAACCGCTTCTACCGAATCGGCTGGCTTGAGTTCGAATGCCTGCTGCGCTGGGAACGCACGCCAGCGCGGATCTGCCAGGACATCGAGGCGCACACACCGCTGCGCCCGGACGTGGAGCAGGTGCTGGAGTTCCGCCAGTTCCTCGAACAGCACCAGTTGCTGCGCCCGACGCCCGACGCCGCCGCACGCATGGCCCGGCGCAGCGAAGGCAATGCCTGGCTGGACTGGCGCTGGTGGCTGCACCATTACCTGTTCTTCCGCGTACCGCTGCTGCGCCCGCAGAACGCTTTGCAACGCCTGGCCCGGCACCTGGACTGGCTCTTCCAGCCACTGACCGGCACGGTAGTAGTGGTGCTCGGCATACTCGGCGTGTTGCTGGTGCTGCAGCAGTGGGACAGCTTCACCGCCGCAGTGGTGGAATCCTTCTCCGCGTCCGGGTTGGTGAGCTTCGCCCTCGCGCTGATCCTGGCCAAGACGCTCCACGAGCTGGGTCACGCTCTGGTGGCGACGCGTCTGGGGCTGCGGGTGGGGCACATGGGGATAGCCTTCGTGGTGCTCTGGCCGATGCTCTACACCGACACCGGCGAGAGCTGGAAACTGCGCAGCTCGAAGCAGCGCCTGGCGATCGCTTCCGCCGGCATCCTCACCGAACTGGCCCTGGCGGGCCTGGCCACCCTCGGTTGGGCCCTGTGCGACCCCGGCCCGCTGCGCAACGGCCTGCTCTATCTGGCGACCACCAGTTGGGTACTGTCCCTGGCCCTTAACGCCAGCCCGTTCATGCGTTTCGACGGCTATTTCATCCTGTCGGACCTGCTGGACTTCCCGAACCTCCACGAACGTTCCTCGGCCCTGGCGCGGGTGACGCTGCGACGGGTGCTGCTGGGCCTGGACGAGGAATGGCCGGAAGCCTTCAGCCCCGGCAAACGCCGCGCGCTGGTCGCCTTCGCCATGATCACCTGGGTCTACCGCCTGGTGCTGTTCCTCGGCATCGCGGTGGCGGTCTACCTACTCTTTTTCAAACTGCTCGGGATCGTGCTGTTCGTGGTGGAAATCTGCTGGTTCATCCTCATGCCGGTCTTTCGCGAACTGAAGCACTGGTGGGCCCATCGCGCGGGCATCCCTGCCAGCCGCCGACGCTTCTGGTGGGGTCTGATGGCGCTGCTCCTGCTCCTGCTCGCGGTACCCTGGCGCAGCCAGATCCACGCCGTTGGCGTGGCGCGTGCCGAGCACCAGTTGCGCGTCTTCGCGCCCTACCCGGCTCGTTTGCAAACGATCCACCCGGCTGGCGACGTGCAGGCCGGTGCCACCCTGGTGGCGCTCGACGAACCCAATATCGCCTCGCGGGTGTCCAGCAGCGAGGCCAGCGTGAAGAGCTACGAGGCACGGCTTGGCGGCCTGATCGCAGACCCCAGCGGTGCCGACCAGGCCCTGGCCACGCGCCAGCGCCTGAGTGTGCAGTTCGAGGAAGCTCGTGCCGCTCGTTCGGAAATCGCCCGGCTGCAGCTCCAGGCCCCCTTCGCCGGCCGCTGGCTGGACCTCGACCCCCACTGGCAGCCGGGGCAGTGGGTGCATAGCCGCGAAGCCATTGGCATGCTGGTGGACCCACGGAGCTGGCAGGTGGACGCCTACGTCGACCAGGACGACGTGCAACGGTTGATGCAGGGCGGCGCGGTGCGCTTCTACCCCGAAGGCCGCGCGGCGCCCATCGCTGGCAAGGTGGTGGCCATCGGCAGAACTCGCGTCAGCCAGCTCGAACACCCCATGCTCGCCTCCCGCTTCGGCGGCCCGCTTACGGTAGCCAGCCAGGGGCAGGAGCTGGTGCCGAACCCACCGCTGTTCCACGTATTGGTGCAACTGGCCAGCGCCCCGCCGACCCTGCGCGAAACCCGTGGCCACCTGCAGATCGAAGGCGGCCGCCGCAGCCTGCTGGTCGAGGGGCTGACCCATGTGGCCGCGGTGGCCCTCAGAGAGAGTGGTTTTTGAATCAGGGCTCGACTTTCTGTCGGGCACGCTTCCTGAACTGCCCCGGGCTCTCGCCGGTCCAGCTACGAAAGGCCCGATGAAATGCACTGGGCTCCTGGAACCCGCTCATGATGGCGATTTCGCTGATGCTGAAGCGGTCGCCCTTGAGCAACTCGAAGGCCACCGAGCGGCGTACCTCGTGCTTGATCTCCTGATAGCTGAACCCCTCACGCTCCAGTTGGCGGCGGAAGCTGGTGGCATTCATTCCCAGTTCCTCGGCCAGGGCGACCAGGGTTGGTGGGATGAAATCCTCCTGCTGCCGCAGGCGCCGGAACACCCGTGCAGCCAGGCTCTCGTCATTGCGTATGCGCACCACCAGCCATTGCGGCGAGGTCCGCAGGAAGTGCTTCAGCGCGGGCAGGTCCTGCACCACGGGAAGCGCCAGGTAGCCAGCGTCGAACACTACTTCGGTGCGGTCAGCGTCGAACTCCAGCAACGGCCCCCACAGCAGCGGATCGGAACCATGAGAAGGACGCGGATGGCCGAAGCGGGTCCGGTCCAGGGGAATGCGCCGCCCAACGAGCCAGCAAAGCACCCCCAGAACGATATTGAGGAAGATCTCTTCCGCGCTGCCCCTGATGGCCTGATTGGCCATCGATGTCTGCAGGCCGATCACGGCCTGGCCGTTGCGCACCTCAAGGCTCGCGCGGATGTCATGGATGAACAGCCCGAGGTACCTCAGGTATTGCGACAGCGCCTTGCCCAGGGTCGGTTCCTGGATGAGGCCCCGACAGATCAGGGCGAAGCTGCCGCGCGGCAAGCCGTGGGAGTCGAACCCGAAGAACTCGTCGTTCAACTCCCGGACCATGGCCAGCCAGAAACTGTGGACGGCCGTGGCCGGTAGGCGGGCGTCCGGCCGTTCCAGCGAGTGGGCGTCGATACCGGCCTCTTCGAGTATCGCCCGCTTGCGCTCAGGCGCGTCCTCCAGCTTGTGCAATGCCGCCTGGACGAGATACGCCGCCACCGAATCCTGTTCCCGCATGCTGCCTCTCAATGCTCCGCATCGTTCCGGCGGAAAGTCCGCCCATGATAGTTGAGCCTGACGTCCGCCAGACAGCGCGCCTGTGGCAAAAACTACCACGCCGGCCTGCGCAGTTTGGGCATAGGCCAGCGCCCTCCCCGCGCCTAGACTCGAAACCCTGATTGGAAGGTGGGCATCAGCGCCCATGCAGGAGGTAAGGTGGGTTTCACACAGTCTGCGAGTCACGATGCCATGCCGGGGGTCCGTCGCGACAACTCGTCAGCGTCGCGTTTCGAGCGCAATCGTGAAAAAGCCCTGGAGCTTTTCGCCTGCAAGGGTTTTGGCCAGGTCAGCCTGCGTGAGCTGGCAACCCACCTCGGGCTCGCCGCCGGCTCCCTGTATCACCACTGCAGCAGCAAGGAAGACCTCCTGTTCGAGTTCATCGAGGAGTACTACGAAGGGCTGCTCGCGGTTTCGTCCCGGTCGAACCCACGCAAGCCCTGCATCGAGCGGCTGCATGAATTGGTCACCGCACTGATCGAGCTGCACAGGGCTCGCCCCCTGCACTTTCGCCTCGCCATGCAGGAGCGTCATTGCCTGACGCCTGCCCACCAGCTGCGCATCGACGAGCTGGAGCTGCGCTGCCAGGAATACTGGCTGCGCGACGTCGGGCTAGCCGCCGAGCCGTCCTCGGCCCGGCGCAAGGCGGCCGGCGATGCGCTCTCGGGCATCTTCCAGCAAATACCCAACTGGCTGGAGCACTCCGGGCTTCCCGATGCCGAACGCTCAGCATTCCTGGAAAGCCTGATCCTCGGCGCCGTGTCGCAGCTGATCAATTTCCTCAAAACCTCTTCACCCGTGCCAAAGCAAGGTAACCCCCATGCCCCAGTATTGCGCTCCGCTTCGTGATCTGCGCTTCGTCCTGCACGAAGTGTTCGATGCCCCGTCCATCTGGGCTCGCCTGCCCGCCCTGGCCGAGCGCGTCGACGCCGATACCGCCGACGCCATCCTGGAAGAAGCCGCCAAGGTCACCGGGCAGCTCATCGCCCCGCTAAACCGCAGCGGCGACGAGGAAGGCGCGCAATGGCAGAACGGCGTGGTCACCACCCCGGCCGGCTTCAAACAGGCCTACGCCACCTACATCGAAGGCGGTTGGGTCGGCCTCTCCGGCAACCCGGACTATGCCGGCATGGGCATGCCCAAGATGCTCGCCGTGCAGTTCGAAGAGATGCTTTACGCCGCCAATGCCAGCTTCGCCCTGTACTCCGCCCTCTCCTCCGGTGCCTGCCTGGCCATCGATGCCCACGCCAGCGAGGCGCTGAAATCCACCTACCTGCCGCCCCTGTACGAAGGCCGCTGGGCCGGTTCCATGTGCCTGACCGAGCCACACGCCGGCACCGACCTGGGGATCATCCGTACCAAGGCCGAACCCCAGGCCGATGGCAGCTACCACATTTCCGGCACCAAGATTTTCATCACCGGTGGCGAGCAGGACCTGACCGAGAACATCATCCACCTGGTGCTGGCGAAACTGCCGGACGCCCCGGCCGGGCCCAAGGGCATCTCCCTGTTCCTGGTGCCCAAGGTCATGGTCAATGCTGACGGTTCCCTTGGCGCGCAAAACGCGGTTTCCTGCGGTTCCATCGAACACAAGATGGGCATCAAGGCATCGGCCACCTGCGTGATGAACTTCGACGGCGCCACCGGTTACCTGATTGGCGAGGCCAATAAAGGTCTGGCAGCCATGTTCACCATGATGAACTACGAGCGCCTGTCCATCGGTATCCAGGGCATCGGTTGCGCCGACGCCTCCTACCAGAACGCCGTGGCCTACGCCCGCGAGCGTATCCAGAGCCGCGCCCCCACCGGTGCAGTGGCCAAGGACAAGGTGGCCGACCCGATCATCGTGCACCCCGATGTGCGCCGCATGCTGCTGTCCATGAAAGCCATGACCGAGGGTGGCCGCGCCTTCGCCTGCTACGTCGGCCAGCAGTTGGACCTCGCCAAGTACGCCGACGACGCTGACGAACGCCAGCGCGCCGAAGCCCTGGTGGCATTGCTCACGCCAGTCGCCAAGGCCTTCTTCACCGACACCGGACTGGACAGCTGCGTGCTCGGCCAGCAGGTCTTCGGTGGCCATGGCTACATCCGCGAATGGGGCCAGGAGCAACTGGTGCGCGACGTGCGCATCGCGCAGATCTACGAAGGCACCAACGGCATCCAGGCCCTGGACCTGCTGGGCCGCAAGGTCGTCGCCAATGGTGGTGCCGCGGTGCGCCTGTTCTGTGCCGAGGTGCGCAGCTTTGCCGGCCAGCCCGGCGCGCCCTATTCCGGCGAACTGCTGGAAGCCCTGCAGCGTCTGGAGGGCACCAGTGAGTGGCTGCTCGACCAGGCCGCCCGCAACCCCAATGAAGTCGGCGCTGCCTCGGTCGAATACCTGCAGCTCTTCGGCCACGTGGCCTACGCCTGGCTCTGGGCGCGCATGGCCCAGGTGGCCCAGGCGCGCCGCGAGGAAGACGAAGGCTTCTACGCCGCCAAACTGGCGACCGCCGAGTTCTACTTCCGTCGCCTGCTGCCACGCACCCTCGGCCTGGAAGCCAGCATTCGCGGCGGCAGCGAGCCACTCTTCGGCCTCACCGCCGAGCAGTTCTGACCCTTTAGCGTGTCGCGCGGCCCAGCCGTACTCGGGCCGCGCCTTTTTATTTCGTCGTTCCGGCGCCTTTCTCAGGAGATTCAAGCATGCAAGACGTCGTTATCGTCGCCGCTACCCGCACCGCCATCGGCAGCTTCCAAGGTGCCCTGGCGAACATTCCGGCCCATGAACTGGGTGCCGCCGTGATCCGCCAGTTGCTGGCGCAAACGGGCCTCAAGGGCGACCAGGTGGATGAAGTGATCCTCGGCCAGGTCCTCACCGCAGGCAGCGGCCAGAACCCGGCGCGCCAGGCCGCCATCCTCGCTGGCCTGCCCCATGAAGTGCCGGCCATGACCCTGAACAAGCTCTGCGGCTCCGGCCTCAAGGCCCTGCACCTGGGTGTGCAGGCCATCCGCTGTGGCGACGCCGAGGTGATCATCGCCGGCGGCCAGGAGAACATGAGCCTGGCGCCCTACATCCTCCCGGCAGCCCGCACCGGCATGCGCATGGGCCATGCCAAGGCGCTGGATACCATGATCCACGACGGCCTGACCGACGCCTTCAACGGCTATCACATGGGCGTGACCGCCGAGAACCTGGTGGAAAAATACGGCCTGACCCGCGAGCAGCAGGACGCCTTCGCCGCCGCTTCCCAGCAAAAGGCCGTCGCCGCCATCGAAGCCGGCCGCTTCACCGACGAGATCACCCCGATCCTGATCCCGCAGCGCAAGGGCGACCCCATCGCCTTCGCCACCGATGAAGGTCCGCGCGCCGGTACCACCGCAGAAAGCCTCGCCAAGCTCAAGCCTGCCTTCAAGAAAGACGGCAGCGTCACCGCCGGCAATGCCTCTACCATCAACGACGGCGCTGCCGCCGTGGTCCTGATGAGCGCAGCCAAGGCCGAAGCCCTGGGCCTGCCGGTGCTGGCACGCATCGCGGGCTACGCCAATGCCGGCGTCGACCCGGCGATCATGGGCATCGGCCCGGTCTCTGCGACCCGGCGCTGCCTGGAAAAGGCCGGCTGGAACCTCGCTGACCTTGACCTGATAGAAGCCAACGAAGCCTTCGCCGCACAGGCGCTGTCGGTCAGCCAGGAACTGGGCTGGGACATGGCCAAGGTCAACGTCAACGGCGGCGCCATTGCCTTGGGCCACCCCATCGGCGCCTCCGGCTGCCGCGTGCTGGTGAGCCTGCTGCACGAAATGATCAAGCGCGATGCGAAGAAGGGCCTGGCGACCCTGTGCATCGGCGGCGGCATGGGTGTGGCGCTGGCTGTCGAGCGCTAAGGCACCCGGTAAGGGGCAGCGCTTTGCTGCCCCCTCAATTACCCGCTGATACGCCTCGGTCGATGGCCATATCCGCTCCGGTGATCGAGCGGGCCGCGGGCTGGCAGAGGAAATACGTCAGCTCAGCGACCTCCTGGGGCTGGATGAAACAGGCTCGATCGCCCTGCGGATACTTCGCCAGCAACTCGCGGTAGTAGCCCTCGGGATCGCCCTGGCCGTACTGCTCGGCCTGGAACTTCAGCATCGGCGTTTCGATATCGCCCGGTGACACCGCATTGCAGCGCACGCCAAATGGCGCCAGGTCCAGTGCCAGGGTCTTGGTCAGCAAGGTCACCCCGCCTTTGCTGGCGCAGTAGGCCGCCGCGTTGCGGTTGCCCTGGCGGCCGGCGTCGCTGGAGATGTTGACGATGGCGCCTTGGCTTTCCTTAAGGGGCGCAATGGCCGCCGCGCACATGAAGAAGGAGGCCTTGAGGTTCACGTCGAGGACCAGATCGAAGTCCTCCTCGCTGAAACTCTCCACTGGCCCTTCGCGCCAGACACCGGCCGCGTTGACCAGGGCATCCAGCCGACCGAAAGCCGACAGCGTTGCGGCAACGGCTTCCTCGCAGGTCGACGGCCGACGGATGTCTCCGACGAAGGTGCCGCAGGCAGGGAACTCCGCCTGCAATCGGCCGAGGCCCTGGGCATCCAGGTCGGTGGCGAAAACCTGCCAACCGCCTTCGGTGAATCGCTGCACCAGTGCGCGGCCGACTCCGCCGGCGGCGCCCGTGATCAGTACGACTTGAGTGCTCATGCTGGTTTTCCTCCCGCTCACGGCGCCTTGTTTTCGATCAGGCAGTTGCCACCATCCACCACCAGCAGTTCACCGGTGATGTAGCTGGCTTCCGGTGACGCGAGAAAGGCCACCGCCGCCGCCACTTCATCCGGGCGCCCCGCTCTGCCGATGGGCACATAGCGCGCGGCGTGCGCTTCTTCTTCCGTACTCGAGCCGGTAGCGATCCAGCCCGGCGCCACGCTGTTGACCGTGATCCCCTGCCGGGCCACTTCCAGCGCCAGCCCCATGTTCAGGCCCACCATGCCGGCCTTGGCCGCGCTGTAGGCGGCTTCGCCGGGATTGCTGCCACGGGTGCCGGTGGTCGAACTGATGTTCACGATGCGTCCGTAACCCCGCGCCTGCATGCCGGGTAGCACAGCGCGGGTCAGCAGGAACGCCGTGGTCAGGTTTCGGGTGATGGAGAGGTTCCAGGTGTCGAGGTCCATGCTGGCGACTTCGGCGAAAGGCTCAGGGCTGCCCTGCATGGCCATGCCGGCGTTGTTCACCAGGATGTCGACGCGCCCCCAGCGGGACTCGGCCCAGGTCGCGAGGTCGCGCACCTGCTGTTCGTCGGTCAGGTCGGCCGCCCGCCCCTCGGCCTCGAAGCCCTCTGCGCGAAGTTCCGCCACCCGCTGGGCGATTCGGGCGCTGCTCGCGGTGACGATCAATTTCGCCCCGGCGGCCCCGAGCCGGCGTGCTATCGCCATGCCGATGCCCAGTTCGCTGCCCGCGCCGCTGACCAGCGCCACCTGTCCCTGCCAACCTGTGTTGTTCATTTCACGCTCCTGACCGTTGATGTCGATGGAGTAGAAATTAGGTGCTAAGGCCTGATAGAAAAAGACAACTGTTATCAGGAAAACTGACAACCACCATGGCTTTCACCAGCGAATCGCTCAAAGTATTCCTCGCCGTCCTCGAAGCAGGCTCTTTCTCCGCTGCAGCCCGCAAGCTTGGCCGCGTGCCCTCCGCCGTCAGCATGGCGGTATCCCAACTGGAGGCCGAACTGGATCTGGAACTGTTCGACCGTTCGACCCGCAAGGCCCTTCCCACAGCAGCCGCTCGCGCGCTCGAGCCGCAGGCCCGGCAGGTCGCCGGCCAGTTGAACCTGCTGGATGCCCATGCCCTGCAACTGCATCAAGGTCTGGAAACCCGCCTGGTAGTGGCCATGGCGCCGGAGCTGCAAACCGGGGCCTGGAGCCGTCCCCTGACAGCCCTGTCCCGCGAATTTCCGGCGCTGCAGATCGAGGTGCGCTCCGCCTCGCAATCCGAGGCCGTGCGCATGCTGCATGAGGGCAGCGTGCAACTGGCGCTGGTCTTCGAGCGTCCGGGGATCGACGAGCGCGAGGCGTTTATCGAAGCCGGCAGCCAATTGCTGGTCGCAGTTGCCGCTCCCGGATATCCAACCGCCGCTGGGGACGTGCCACTGGGCGAAGCGGAGATGGCCACTATCCGCCAGATCATCGTCGCCTCTGGCGAACCCACGGCCTCCGACCCGCAGATCGTGCTGTCGCACCGAATCTGGCTCACCGACAGTTACCTGGCCACCCTCGACCTGGTGCAGGCTGGCCTGGGCTGGGCCTACCTGCCGCAGCCGCTGATCCAGCCGCTGGTTGCCTCCGGTGCACTGGCCGAAGTCCGCTTCGACAACATGGCCAGCCAGATGCGCCTGTGGGTCGACATCGTCTGGATCAAGAACCGCCCCCTGGGCCTAGGCGCCACGCGCTACCTGGAACTGATGCGCGAGCAACTCAAGCGCGAGCCCGGAAGGGCCTAGCGACGCTGCTAGCACCTTTCTATTTCGTGGCCGCGCTTTCACCGCTCGGCGTGCCCCCGGTAACGGCCTGCTCGGCCGGCGCGACGGAGAACTTCAGGCAGGCATCGGCCACCGGCCCCTTGCGCAGCAGCTTCACGTCCTTGAAGTAGTCCATGGACATCACCCAGGGCATGCCCGGCCCCTGCCGTGGCAGGTTGGCCAGCACACGCTGCACATAGCCGGCGCCGAAATCCAGTAGCGGGCGGGTGGGCATGCCGGCTGGCGCCTGGGGTTCGCACACGGCGTGGCCGTGGTCATCCATGTAGCCCAGCAGGCGGCAGAAGTGCTCGCAGAGGAGGCTCACCTTGAGCGTCCAGGAGGCGTTGGTGTAGCCCACCGCGAAAGCGAAATTGGGGATGCCGGACAGCATCATGCCCTTGTAGGCCACCGTCTCGTTCCAGGCAATTGGCCGGCCATCGCGGGAGAGCTGCACGCCGCCGAATACCTGCACGTTGAGGCCCGTCGCAGTGATGACGATGTCCGCCTCCAGTACGTTACCGGACTTAAGGCGCACACCCTGCTCGATAAAGGTGTCGATGTGATCGGTGATGATCGACGCCTTGCCACTGCCCAGCGCCCGGAACAGGTCGCTGTCGGGTACCACGCACAGGCGCTGGTCCCAAGGGTTGTAGGGTGGGTTGAAATGCACGTCCACCGGATAGTCCTTGGGCAGCGCGCGCGTGTTTACGAAGCGAATGATGCGCCGTGCAGCGTTGGGAAATCGCTGGCAGAAGCGCCACAAGGCCAGCGCGACCCTGGCGTTCTTGTAGCGCACGATGGAATAGGCGGTCTGCTCCGGCAGGAGCTTGCGCAGCAGCAGCGCAATCGGGTCCTTAGCCGGCAGCGGGATCACATAGCTCGGCGTGCGTTGCAGCATGGTCACGTGGGCGGCCTTGTCGGCCATGGCCGGTACCAGGGTCACGGCTGTGGCGCCACTGCCGATCACCAGCACCCGCTTGCCCGAGTAGTCGAGGTTTTCCGGCCACTGCTGCGGATGGATCACCTGCCCCTGGAAGCGCTCGATACCGTCGAAGGCCGGGGAGAACCCCTGGTCATAACGGTAATAGCCGCCTGCCGAGAACAGCCAGCGGCAGCGCTGGATGCTGCGCTGACCGGTGGCGGCATCTTCCACCTGGGCTTCCCACCATCCGTGTTCGCTGCGCCAGTTCGCCGCAATCACGCGCTGGCCGTAACGGATATGCCGGTCGATCTGGTGCTCGGCCACGGTTTCGCGCAAGTAACTCATGATCGCGCTGGCGTCGGCTATCGCCTTCTCGTCCTTCCAGGGCTTGAACTCGAAGCCGAAGGTGTAGAGGTCGGAGTCGGAGCGGATGCCCGGGTAGCGGAACAGGTCCCAGGTGCCACCCAGCTCATTGCGGGCCTCGAGCACCTGGAAGCGCTTGGACGGCTGGTCCCGTTTCAAGTAACAGGCTGCGCCGATGCCGGACAGACCGGCACCGACGATCAACACGTCGAGGATGTCCTGCGAGGGGGTCGATTGCGCGGTCACGGCGATTCCTTGTGCTTGTTGTCAGGACCCTGCGTGGCAAAGCCATACTAGAGGCTAGAGCTGGACTATGGTTCCAACAAGCTCCACTTCGCACTATCCAAAAGCATGGAATCGCGGTGATGGTCGCCCTCCTCGTGTTGCGGTAGCCGGTCAGGCGACGATCTCCGCCGCGTCGAAATCCAGTGCCACCAACCAATCGCTCATCATTATTGCGTCGAACATTCGCTCCGCCGCCGCGGTGCATGCCCCCGTCGCCAATTGCAGTTGCCAGCAGCGCCCGTCTGGCGAACGGGCTTTCAGGGTCCAGCAATCCTGCGATAGCCAGCGTGCGAGCAGTTGTTCGATTGGTGCTGCGGCCAGTGGTCGGGTCGTGATCATCACCGTCAGGCCCATGGCAACCTCCGCGAGAAAAAGGAGAATCTGATGCCGCGCCGTCGAGAGACGGCGCGGCACAGGCAGTTGGATCGGACTTGCGGGTATCAGGCCACAACCGGGATCAACGGGTCGGCGGCAGCCAGTGCGGCAGCGCGCTCAGCAGCTGGCGGATAGATCCACACGCTGTTGATCTGCTGCTTGATGGACTTGCCTTCGGCCTTCTCGAACTTGATCTGGCGGTCCCAGCCCTCGGTGAACACCGCACCCCAGGCGCCCAGGTCCAGGCAGGTGACGTACTTGGGCTGGCTATAGGGGATCGGCGCCACCCCCAGCAGGCTTGCGGCCACGTTGTTGCCTGCCGAGCGGCCCAGGGCGATGGCGTGCTGGCAGGACATGAGTGCGTAGTTGCCCTGGTCATCGCAAGCGGCGCGAGCCACGTCACCAGTGGCGAACAGACCCTCCTGCCCTGGCACCTGCAGGTTCGCGTCGACGTGCAGACGGCCCTGGCCATCGCGCTCGGCGGCAACCTGCTCGGTCAACGAGCTGGCGCGTACGCCCACGGTCCACACCACGGTAGCCGCCTCGATGCGCTCACCACTGGCCAGCGTTACGCCACCGGCGTCCACCGAGGCCACTGCGCTGTTCAGACGCCACTCCACACCGAGTTGCTCGGAGGCTTCGATGATCGCGCCACGAGGGCCATCACCCAGCGCGGCACCGATTTCGCTGCCACGGTCAACAACTATCACACGCACTTCGGCGTCCTCACCCAATGCCGCACGCAAGCGCGCCGGCATTTCGGCCGCGGTTTCGATACCGGTGAAGCCACCACCGGCCACGACCACGGTATTGCGACTGACCGAAGCCGGAAGCTTCGCCAGGGACTGGATATGACGCTCCAGGCGCACGGCTTCTTCAAGCTGGTCGACGTCGAAAGCGTGTTCGACACCAGCCAGCGCCGGACGTACCACCTGGCTGCCGGTAGCCAGGACCAGACGGTCATAGCCCAGCTCAGCGAACTGCCCAGCAGTGGTGCGATAACCGACACGCTTGCCCTCGGTGTCGATGCGCTCGGCAAAGCCCTGGACGAAGGTCACGCCCACCGCGTCGAACAGCTCGCCCAACGGCGCCACCATCTTGTGCACGTCAGGCTCGTAGAAGCGCGGACGGACGCGCAGTTCGGCCTGGGGTGCGAGCACGACCACTTCGACGTCATCGCGGCCGTGCTGGTCCAGCAGGCGGGTTGCGCTCAGGGCGCTCCACATACCGCCGAAGCCGGCGCCGACGATCAGAATGCGTTGTTTCATATGTATCTCCAGAAGGCGAAAAGTCAGGTTTTCCCGGGCTGATGCGCCCGACATCTTCATGCCGGGCTGTGAGGTCATCGCCCCGAACCACACCGGCTAACTACGACCTTATTAGTCGTAGTTAATTTCGGCAAGCGTTTTTTCTTGCTCGCTGCACCACTCGTCGCCATCATCACCTTCAAGCCGCAGCAAATCTGGGTAGCTCGCCATGCATAGCTTAGTATTAGAGGCATCGGCGTAATCCTGAAGCCTCCCTGCAGGGCGCCAAGCATTGCGGTATGTGCGAAAAGCCGCCCTATTAAAGGCGATAGATATAGTCGGAGTTAAAAATGGCGTTGTATAGCGCGGGCGTGGAGTACGGCATTCACTGCCTCCTCTATCTGGCAGACGAGAAAGGCAACGGCCGCGAAGCGAGCGTGCGTGCCCTGGCCGAACTGCAGGGCGTGCCCCCGGAATTGCTGGCCAAGGTATTCACCCGCCTGGCCAAGGCCGGCCTGGTGGCTGCTACCGAAGGCGTGCGCGGCGGTTTCCGCCTGGCGCGACCGGCCGACGAGATCACAGTGCTGGACATCGTCCGCGCCATCGATGGCGACAAGCAGATTTTCGAGTGCCGGGGCGTGCGCGAGCGTTGCGCGATCTTCGGGAGTGACTGCCCGGCACCGAACTGGGCGGTTGCCGACCCCTGCTCCATTCACGCGGTGATGCTGCAGGCGCAGAAACGCATGGAAGAAGCCTTGGCCCAGCAGACCGTACTGGACCTGGTGCGCCGCGTCGCTCGCAAGGCCCCGCCCGAGTTCGGCGAGCAAGTACTGCGCTGGATGAACGAGCGCCACGACGGCAAGGTGGAAGTCGGTCCGCTCTAAGGCCCCGGCAGAAATTACTTCAGTGGGGGCGAATGAATTCATCCCCACTGGAAAAGCAGAAGCAGAACACCGCACCATTGGGCTTCGCTTCGCGAAGACCAACCTACCGCTGGCCCTAGCCAGGGCGCGTTACCGGTGGGGTGCTTTAATCGCCAGGCGGTCCGCAGGTTCGCCTTTAGAGCCCTGCGGGGCAGCTTGGCCGCCCTTGCCTAATGAATTCGCCCTCTCCCTGCAGCTGGGGGTTCAGCCCAGTTCGCCGATCTTCTCCAGCCGCGCCCTCACGATATTGCGGCTGATGCCGAGGAGCCTACCGGTCTGCAGCTGGTTGCCATGACAGAAGCGATAGGCCGAACGGAAGATGGTTTCTTCGATGTGCTCGTAGAGATTCGGGATGTTCTTCTCGAACAGCTGATTGAGCACCGCATCCAGATCTGCCGGATTGTGCGCGAGAGGCAGGCTGGGGAGCCGTTCCTCATGACGGATCGCCTGGGTGCGCATGTCGACAAGGTGCAGGTCGTTGGGCTGTACCACCTCGTTGCGGCATACCAGCAGCGCGTGATGAATGGCATTTTCCAGTTCGCGGATGTTACCCGGCCAGCTGTGGCCGAGCAGCACGCGCTCGGCGTCAAGGCTAAGGGTGGCGCGGTTGTAGCCCAGGCGCTGGCAGTGTTCCTGGATAAAGAATTCTGCCAGGGGCAGGATATCGCCCGGCCGCTCCCGCAGCGGCGGCAAGCGCAGCGTCGCCACGTGCAGGCGATAGAACAGATCCTCGCGAAAATGCCCGGCCACCACGGCATCGGCCAGATTGACGTTGGTCGCTGCGATGACCCGCACGTTGATGGGCACTGGGGTGCGCGAGCCCAGGCGCACCACTTCGCGCTCCTGCAGCACCCGCAGCAATTTCACCTGCATGGCCAGCGGAAGGTCGCCGATCTCGTCGAGGAACAGCGTGCCGCCGTTGGCCGCCTCGAACCAGCCGGCCTTGTTTGACGTGGCGCCGGTAAAGGCGCCCTTCTCATGGCCGAACAGTTCGCTTTCCACCAGGGTTTCGGGGAAGGCGCCGCAGTTCACCGCGACAAAGGGATCTTTGCTACGTCGGCTGAGGTGGTGGATATGGCGGGCGACCAGTTCCTTGCCAGTTCCGGTCTCGCCTATGATCAGCGCATTGGCCTCGCTGGGCGCCACCCGCTCGATCCGACTGAGCAATTCCTGCGAGCGCGGGTCCTTGAAGACCAGCACGGTCGCACGGACCGACTTGGTCAGTTCACGGGCATGGGGGTGAGTGAGCAGTGACATCTCGAATTCCTTGCTTTCTGATGCGCCCGGGCATCTTGCATCAAGCCTTTTAGATACTTAAGGAATTAATAAATATTTATTAAGTTCTAAATGGAATATATGAAATTTTCCCGGCACCAATTGCTGATCCGGAAGCAACCTTCCAGCACCACTGCTGAAATCCCAGCACTCGCGAAACACCGAAAGCAGAAGCCCCCTCAAGACTGCAGGCCGCGTCGCACCTGGGTTCCGAAGTCGCTGCCAGGCTGCTGGCATGCATTTCGCTCCTTTCCACCGCAAATGCCGGACCAACTGGCAGGAACTGGAAAGGAGAACTCCCATGAAGAATCCATGGCGCGCCGGACTGGCAGCGCTCGCCGCAGTGTTCGCCGTCGGCCAGGCCCTCGCGGCCGAGGTGCCGGCCTCCGTGAAAATCGCCATCGTCGCCTACACCCAGGGCGGCAAGCCGGTGTTCGGTGGTATCCCGGGACGCGTGATCGAAGACGGCTGGCTAGAGAAGGAACTGGCGGCCAAGGGCGTGAAGCTCGACTGGATCGCCCTGCCCCATGCAGGCGCCGGTCCGCAGATCAACGAAGGCTTCACCAACAACAGCATCGACTTCGCCGTGCGTGGCGACCTGCCCTCGGTCATCGGCGGCGCAGGTGGCGTACCGGGCAAACTCATCGTCCCTGGCGGCAGCGGCAACAACGTCTACCTGGTGGTGCCCGCCTCCTCCACCACCCAGAGCATCGACGACCTTAAAGGCAAGCGCCTGGCGCTGCATCGCGGACGCCCGTGGGAGTTCGCCTTCAGCAACTACCTGGCGAGCAAGGACCTCAAGCTCAGCGACTTCAAGGTCGCCAACCTCAACCCGCAAGTCGGCGCCGCAGCGGTGTCGGCCGGCAAGGTGGATGCCGCCGTGTTGCTCAGCGAGTCGTACCTGCTGGAAGACAAGGGTGTCGGCCGGATCATCTGGTCCACCAAGCAGGGCGATAACAGCTGGCGCCTGATCTCCGACCTGTGGGGCACCGATGACTTCATCCAGCGCTACCCCGAGATCACCCAGCTCCTCGCAACCGCCTGGGTCAAGGCAGCCTGGTGGATTTCCCAGGAACAGAACAAGGACGCCTACTACCAGCTTTCCTCCCGCGCCGGCACGCCGGAAAGCGTGCTGCGCCGCGATGACCAGAACGACCCGGTGGCCTGGAAGGATCGCTGGGCACCCAAGAGCGACGCGCAACTCAAGGCCCACTACCGCGCCCTCACCCAGTACGCCCTGGACAACAGGCTGATCCGCCAGGACTTCGACATCACCCAGTCCTTCGCCACCCGTTTCACCAACCAGGCGATTCTCGACCTCAAGCTTGAAAACTACTGGCCCGCCCTGAGCAACCAGGTCACCGCCAGCCACTAACAGGCCGAACGCTGCTGGCGCACTGCTGCGCCAGCAGCAAGGGGTTGCTGCCACTCCAGCACGGGCGAACCGCAAACCGCTCGCAACCCACGCCCTGCAAAGCTTGCATCGAAGTGGCGCGAAACCTGCTCAAGCCTAATCGACCGAATAAACCGCTTCCTGACGAGGCCCCCATGAGTATTGAATTCTTCACCCGCCTGCCCCTGCATGGCGAAACCCAGTACCTGCCCGGCGACCCGCGCAACCGCGGCGACTGGAACCGTGGCGAGCACGGCACCGGTGCCGTCTCCAACTTCCGCGTCGGCGACCACTTTACCTACATCGACTACCTGGGCCAGATCGCCCGGGCCGCGGAAATCAACGGCTTCGGTGGCGCCCTGATGGTCAATGCGCCGACAGGCGAGGAACCCTGGACCGTCTGCTCCCTGCTCGCACGGGAAACCCGCACCCTCAAGTTCGTCACCGCCTTCCAGCCCTATCACTACACGCCCTGGGTCGCCGCCCAGCAGGCCGCCACCTACCAGCGCGCCACCGGCAACCGCCTGGTGTGGAACATCATCAACGGCGGTTCCGATGTCATCCAGCGCCAGGTCGGCGACTTCAGCAGCCACGACGAACGCTATGACCGCGCCATCGAGTTCCTCGATGTGGTCAAGGGTTACTGGCACAACGAGAACTTCCACTACGAAGGCAAGTACTACCGCGCTGAAGGCGGTGGCCTGCGGGGTCCGCTGAAGAAGGCCGAGCTGCCGCTGATCTGCACCGCCGGCTCCTCGATTCCGGCCCGCGAGTTCGCCGCCAAGCACGCCGATTACTACCTGATGCGCGCCGAGCATCCCGACGAGGTCCGAGCGTTGATCGCCGATGTGCGCGAGCGCGCTCTCAAGTACGGCCGCAGCGATATCCGCTTCGGCATGTCCATCGACGTGATCACCCGTGAAACCGAGGAAGAAGCCCGCGCCGAAGCCAAGCGCTTCTTCGACGAAGGCATCGCCAAGGGTGCGGTCAAGGCCGTCGCTGCCCACGCTGGCCTGCGCACCGCGCGCAAGCTGAGCTACGAGCACGGCTACGCCGAGAAGCATGAAACCCAGGGCTACGACGACTTCTTCATCTACCCCAACGTCTGGGCCGGTTTTGGCTACATCGGCATCCCACCAGGCTGCGCCCTGGTGGGTAGCTACGACAACGTGGTCGCGCGCATCCGCGAATACAACGCGGCCGGCATCGACCTGTTCTTCCTCGCCGGCTACCCACATCTGGAGGAAGCCTATCGCCTGGGCGAGCACGTCCTGCCGCACTTTCGCAGCGAACGTGCCGAACTGGTCCGCAGCCACGACAGCCTGCCAGAACTGCGTTCCGTGAACGGTCCCGCCGGAGCCTGACGCCATGGATACGCATCGCCGTCTGCTGGATTTCAGCCTCGCCCTGACCGTGCTCCTGTCCATGCTGCCCATGCTCGGCATGGCCGAGCCGCTCCCGCAGGTAATCCGCATTTCCACCGGCGCCGGCTCGCCACTGACGCCCAAGCTCTCCGGCGCCAATTCCGGTCTGACCGCCGCACGACAGGCCGTGGAGCAGGAGTTCGCCGCAGACGGCGTGCGCATCGAATGGCTGCATCCGCTGGGTGGCGGCGTGGCCAGCAATGAAGCCCTGGCCAGCGGTGCCGTGGATATCGGCTATGCCGGCGAATTCCCAGCCATCTTCGGCCGTGCCGCCGGCCTCAAGACGCGTTTCGTCGGTGGCGGGTTCCGGGGCAACAACGCCTACCTGGTGGTGAAGGCCGATTCCTCCGCACACGACCTGGCCGAGCTCAAGGGCAAACGCATCGCCATCATGAAGGGCCAGCCCTGGGAATACGGCTTCGACCGCCTGCTGCGCAGCAAGGGGTTCACCCAGGCGGACTTCAAGGTCCTCAACCTGAGCCTGGTGGACTCTCGTACCGCGCTCGAGCAGGGCCGCATCGACGCCCTCTACGCACCCGGCGTGTATGGCGCCAACCTGGCTGCCGATGGCCGTGGGCGCATCCTCTGGTCAACCCGCGAAGCGCCCAGGGACTGGCAGTTTGCGGCCGACTTCTTCGTCGCCGAGGACTTCGCGCGGAAGTACCCGACCGCCGTGAAGCGTTTCCTCAAGGCGGTGATCCGCGTCAGCGCCTGGGCCAGCGATCCGAAGAACGGCGATGAGCTGTTCCAGACCTGGGTACCCCAGGGCTACAGCGTCGAGCAGCAATGGAAGGAATACCGCGACAGCGACTTCCTGTTCCGCTTCTCGCCTATCCCCGACCCGTTCCTGCTGGCCCACTACCGGGAAGTCGCCAACTACATGCTGGAGAACCACCTGATCCGTCGCCCGGTGGACATCGACGCCTGGGTGGACCGCAGCTTCGTCGATGCTGCCCTGCGTGAACTGCAGCTGGAAGGGCACTGGCCGGAGTACGACCGCGACGGTAACCCGCTGCCCCAGGTTGCCCGGCAATGACCCTGGTCCATCCGCTGCTTCGGCTACCGGTGACGCTTGCCGCCCCGCTGCTGTTGCTGGGCCTGTGGTACTGGGTCGCGGCCAATGAGCTGGCACCGGCAACCCTGCTGGTGCCGCCGGCGCAAGTGCTCGAAACCCTCTGGCTGATGCTCGGCAGCGGCGAGCTGGTGGAGGCGGCAGGCACCACCCTGGCGCGGGTCGTCGCCGGTTTCCTCGCCGGTAGCCTGGTAGGCATCGCCACCGGTGTGGTGCTTGCGCTATCTCCTGGGCTGGACCGTAACCTGGGCCTGGTCATCAACCTGCTGGCCCAGGTTCCGGCCATTGCCTGGACGCCGATGATCATCTTCCTCTTGGGCATAGACGAGGCCTACAAGGTCTTCCTGATTGCCTTCGCCTGTTATTTCCCCGTCGCGGTGAAAACCCGCGAGGGCATTCTCGGCCTGTCTCCGCGCCTGCTGGAGGCCGCTGCCGCACTCGCGCTACCGCCGGCCCTGCGCTATCGCAAAGTGATCCTGCCCGGGGCTCTTCCCGCTTTGCTGGCCGGCTTGCGAATCGGCCTTTCGAAAGCCTGGATCGCCGCCATCTTCGGCGAGCTGTTCGCCTCCAGCAGCGGCCTGGGTTACCTGATGAACAGTGGCCGGATCTACTTCCAGATGGATGTGGTCCTGGCCGCCATGCTCGCCACCGGCGCGCTCGGTTTCCTGAGTGACCGTTTCCTGCTGTGGCTGCATGACCGCCTGCCCGGAGCCCGACCATGAGCAGCCTCGACTATCCCTTGCGCCGCGTCGCCGTCGGCGCCGTGCTCGCCTGCGCCACCCTGGCACTGCTCAGTTGGCGTGGCCCGGCCATACTGCCCGACAGCCAGTGGCTGGAACTGGGCCAGCGGCTCACGCAAGCCAGCCTTGGCAGCCTCGGGCGCCTGCTGGCAGGACTCGCCCTGGGGCTGCTCAGCGGCAGCCTGCTTGGCGCGCTGATGGCCACCTGGCCGCTGCTGGATCGTTTGCTGGGCTCGCTCGTCCACCCGCTGCGGCAGATGCCGCTGTTCGGCTGG
This sequence comes from Pseudomonas sp. BN415, assembly GCF_029871195.1. Classification (NCBI taxonomy): domain Bacteria; kingdom Pseudomonadati; phylum Pseudomonadota; class Gammaproteobacteria; order Pseudomonadales; family Pseudomonadaceae; genus Pseudomonas; species Pseudomonas sp. BN415. The sequence continues at coordinate 7,118 of NZ_SSOK01000025.1, read as the reverse complement.
ATCGCCCTGTTGGGGCTCTGGGCCGGTTTCGGTGAAACTTCCAAGGTGATCTTCATCGGCCTGGCCGTCAGCTACACCATGACCATCGCCGCTTACCAGGGGGTGCGCGCCGTGCCACCGCGCCTGGATGAAGTGGCACGGGTCTACCAGCTCGGCTGGGGCAAGCGCCTGCGCGTCTTGTTGCTACCCGCCATCCTGCCGGCCTGGCTGGGCGGCCTGCGTATTGCCCTGGCCGTGGCCTGGAGCGCCACCATCGGCTCCGAAATCCTCATGGGCGCCAGTGCCGCCGGCCTGGGTGGCTTCATCTGGGGCCAACGCGAGGTCGGCCGTTTTGACCTGGTCCTGCTCGGCACCGCCCTGATCGGCACTTTCGCGGTGCTCTCCGATTTCGCCCTGCGCCAGGCGGAGCAGCGGCTCCGGCGCTGGCTGCGTGGGTACTGAACACCAATCTCCAGGAGGACGTCATGAGCGCCGCCAATGTGGCCCTGAACGGGGTCAGCAAACACTTCCAGTTACCCGGTCAGCGCCTCGAAGTACTGCGGGACCTTTCCCTCGATGCCCGCCCCGGCGAGTTTCTCTGCCTGGTGGGCGCCAGCGGTTGCGGCAAGTCCACCCTGCTGCGCCTGGTGCTGGGGCTGGAGCAGGCGGACCAGGGCGAAGTCCGGGTCGGCGGGTATCCGGTGCAAGGGCCCGGCGTGGATCGCGGCATCGTGTTCCAGGACCACCGTCTCTTCCCCTGGCTGAGCGTCGAAGAGAATGTGCAACTCGCCCTGCATCGCAGCCCGCTGGAGGAAAGGGAGAAACGCGCCCGGGTCCGGCATTACCTGCAACTGGTAGGCCTGCAGGGCTTCGAGCAGGCCCGGCCGGAGCAGCTCTCCGGGGGCATGGCACAACGCGCCGCCATTGCCCGGGCACTGGTGGCCGAGCCCCAGGTACTGCTGCTGGACGAGCCCTTCGGCGCCCTTGACGCCCTGACCCGACAGCGCCTGCAAGAAGAGCTGCTGGGCATCTGGAAACGGACCGGTGCGACGCTGATCCTGGTCACCCACGACATCGACGAAGCGCTCTACCTGGGCGACCGTGTCGTGGTGCTCGACTCGCGTCCCGGCCGCATTCGCGAGGTGCTCGACGTCGACGCCCCACGCCCCCGCGAACGCCATGACGCACGTCTGGCACAGCAGCACCGCCACATCCTCGGGCTGCTGGCCGACCATGCCTGATTCCTTTCCACTGGTGCTCGGACTGTTCGCGAGCAAGCTCGCTCCTACAGGTCGGTTGCCCTCAAAGATTCCTGCGGCATTCCAGCAGCTCCCGCGCCGCCTCCACCCTCGCGGCAAGGCTTCCGCCTGGCGAAGGCTTTGTGTAGGAGCGAGCAAGCTCGCTCCTACAAGGCCTGTCCCGTACCGATCCCGTGCAACGTTGGGCTTCGCTGTGCTCTGCCCAAGCTACGGTCCGGGCTCATGCCGCAGCAGGGGTGTTGCTGTATCCGCAACACGTAGTCAGCACTCCCTGCCGCGTTCCCAGCACCGTTCCAGCAACCCCACCAGCAACGAGCCCTCAATACCCCCGTTTTTCCGCTGAGAACCACTGTTCCGCACATGGCATGGACCCTGCAGTTACCCATTCGACCTGGGCACAAAACCGCCCAGGCAACAGTTGAAAGAGGCAACGCGAACTCTCTCGGGAAACACCCAAGGGCGATTCAAGAGACAACTCCCGCCTGCGTGAAGAGACAACTCCTTCCTACCGCGTGAATGCACTCGAACCTGAACGGCCGCCCTGCGGGTGCGGTCCGGCTCGCCCTGGAAAAACCACTTTCGGAGAACTTAAGTTCATGTCTAACGCCGCTTTCCCCGTCCAGCCCGCACGAGCAGGTTGGCGTCCGTCCAGGCTGTCACTGGCCATCCTCGCGCTGATCAGCTCAGCTGCCATGGCCGAAGAGACGAAACCCACGGCGAAGAACACCCAGAAGCCCCCGGCTGCAGAAACCCGTCTCGGCGTGGTCACAGTGCAGGGCAGCAAGCTGGACACGGACACCTCAGTGATCCCGGCACGCCCAGTGGCCTCGGTCTATGGTGGCAGCCAGGTAGAGGTGCTGGACACACCGCGCTCGGTCAACCAGATCAATGCCGAGCAATTGGCCAACGACCCGATCCGCACCTCCGACGACCTGGTCAAGTACGCGCCCGGCATCACCCGTGGCGGTGGCCAGAACGCCGGTATCGCCCCACAATTCCGCGCCCAGAACTCGGAGATCTTCCAGGACGGCCAGCGCGCCTACAGCGTTCGCCACCCCGCCAACTTCAACGCCTACGAGGGGGCGGACATCGTCGCCGGCCCCTCCTCCGTGGTCTACGGCTCGGTCAGCGGCAGCGGCGGCTACATCAACTACCTGAGCAAGAAGCCGAGCTTCGACGGCTTCAAGACCCGTCTCAGCGGCGAAGTGGGCAGCTGGATTCCCGACGGCGAGTCCCGCGACTCGACCCGCTTCACGGTGGACAACACCGGCCCGATCAACGAGGCGCTGGCCTACCGGCTCAGCATCACCCGCCAGCGCCAGGAAACCTTCTACGACAACGTCGAAAACAACTTCGACGCCTTTTACGGCGCCTTCGCCTGGCGCGGTGACAGCGCCCGCGTCGACTGGAACGCCAGCTACGACGACTACTACGACTGGAACATCACCCACGGCTGGAACCGTCCGACCCAGGACCTGGCCGACAGCGGCAAGTATTACGCCGGCCGCGCCACACCGATCTTCCAGAACGGCAGTACCTTCTGGTCTCCGGTGCTTTCCTCCGGTGCCGCCGATGCCTCCGTGCTCGGCTGGGTACAGCGCCAACGCAACGCCCAGGGCCAGTTCGGCGTAGTCAACGGCAGCTTCCGGACGGCCTCGCCCAACACCCAGGCCCGACCCGGCAGCCTGCGCGGCTGGGTCTATGACCCGAATCTGGCCGGCAACGGCCTGGTCGACCTGGACCCGCAGGTTTCCCAGCGCGCCGAAGACAAGAACACCTCACGCCGATTCGCCACCCAGTTGCGCGGCGAATGGGACCTGAGCCCGGACATCACCCTGGCCAACAGCACCTACTACCAGGACTCCGACGACACCACCGACGCCGTGGGCGCGTTCCAGGTCCAGGCCAAAGATGAAATCTTCGAAAACCGCTTCGAATTCCGCTCCGGCAACGAAGGCGAAATCTTCGGTCTCAAGGTGCGTGACGACAGCAATACCGGGCTGATCTACCGTCACGAATACAACCGCTCCATCGCCGCAAACAACAGCTTCGGTTCCACCATCCATGCCTACGACCTGACCCAGGACCCGTCCACCAAGAACCCTGGCGACCTGCTCAGCCTGAACAACCTCAACCCCGCTGGCGGCAATGGCGCCTGGATCGGCCAGCCCGGCGTTGCGCAATTCTCCGACCTTTACGGCTGGCTAAACCTGGCGCCGATGTTCCCGGCGGGCCATCACCTCTACGCCGAATCCATCGCGCCCTATACCGCGGAGGGAACCTGGAGCACCAAGACCTTCTTCACCCAGCACAACCTGCGTTTCGCTGAGCGCTTCGGCCTGAACCTGGGTGCCAGCCGCAGCTGGATCGACGCCCAGATCGAGAACCCCTTCGTCCTGCGCCCCGGCACCGAGCGCCAGGACAGCGATAGCTACAAACTGTTCTCTGTGCAGGTCAGCCCCTGGTTCAAGCCGACCGAGTACAGCACGCTGTACTACACCTTCGACCGCTCCCTTGCAGTCAACACCGGCTTCTTCTCCAACGGCATCGGCTGGGGCACGGGCGCCGGCGCCAACTTGCTCAACCCGCTGTCTTTCAAGAGCCTCAGCGTTCTCCACGAAGTGGGCCTGAAGCTCGAACCCCTGCCGGACCAGCTGTTCTTTACCCTTGCCGCCTTCCGCCAGGAGCGCGACCAGGCGCCGGACAGCAACAACAACATGGCCCGCCTGATCATCAAGGGCGTGGAATCCAGCCTGCGCTACCAGCCCAACGCCAACCTGCGCAGCGGCCTGAACCTCACGCGCCTCACCGCCTACAACGAGTTCGTCTCCCAGGCCGGCTTTGCCTCCGCCGGTTTCATCCCGGACAACGGCACGGTATTTGGTGACAACAACAGCCTGAACCTGCGTCCCTCGGGCCGCTTCGATGCTGTGCAGATTCCCGAGTACAGCGTCAGCGGCTACCTCGACTACAGCTTCGACTCGGGCTTCGGTGCCGAATTGTCAGGTTGGTGGACCAGTGACTGGTACCTGAACCTGTCGAAGACCGTGAAGGTGCCCAACGAGTACAACCTCGACCTGGCGGTCTATTACCGCCAACCGCAGTGGAGCGCGACCGTGCGCGTGCTCAACCTCACCGACGAGCTGAACTTCGTCAGCGGCCTCGCCGGCTCCGCCAACACCTTCCTCCAGCCAATGCCCGGCCGCACCCTGCTGGCCCAGGTGGACTACCAGTTCTGACCCCGCGCGAGGCTAGCCCCGCGCATCCATTGCCCTTCACCAACACTCAAGGAGTGAACAATGTCCATCGAATTCGTCGGGATGGTCTTCCCCCGCCAATGGTCCGAAACCCAGGGCCCGCGCACGGGTGACTTCGACCTGGAATTCCTCCGCCAGCACGCCCGTGCCCACGAGCATGCCGGTTTTGATCGGGTGCTGATCGCCAGCGGCCCCGGCAGCGCCGACAGCCTGCAGCTGGCGGCATATGTCGCCGCCCACACCGAGCGCCTGGGCTTCATGATCGCCCACCGCCCGGCCCTGACTTCGCCCACCGTCGCCGCACGCGCCTTCGCCACGCTGGATCACACCACTGGCGGCGGGCGCATCCGCCTGCACGCCATCACTGGCATCACCGCCGAACCCCAGGAAGGCGACACGCTGCTGGACAAGACCGAACGCTACAAGCGCACGGATGAGTACCTGGAGATCGTCCGTCGCACCTGGACGTCCGAAGATCCCTTCGACTTCCATGGGAAGTACTTCCAGATCAAAGGCGCCTTCTCACCGGTCAAGCCGTTGCAGAAGCCACATATTCCGATTTCCTTCGGCGGCTCGTCTGATATTGCCTACCAGATCGCCGTGCGGCACGCCGATCTCTACGCGCTGTGGGGCGAACCGTTGGCCGGGGTGGCAGAGCAGATCGGCAAGCTGCGGGCGGCGGCGCAACAGGCCGGTGTGGCATCGCCTCGGGTAAGTCTGTCAGTGCGGCTGATACTTGGCCCTACAGAAGAACTGGCCTGGAAACGTGCGGGTGAAATCCTCGCTCAGATCCAGGCCAACCCGCAGTTCGCCGAAGGCAGCCCGTGGCGCAAGCGAATCAAGGGCACCGGTTCTGAGCGTCTGCTCGCCGCAGCCGCCGCTGGAGACCGCCACGACCGCGCCTTGTGGATGCCGACCGCCACCGCCGTCGGCGCCTACGGCGACACCACCGCCCTGGTCGGCACGCCGGAAACCGTGGCTGAAGCCCTGCTGGATTACGTGGACCTGGGCGTGACCACCTTCCTCAACCGCGGTTACGACCCCTACTACGACGCCGTGGACTACGGCCGCTGGATCATTCCGGCGGCGCGTGCCGAAGCCCGTCGGCGCGAGCTACAGCGGGCGGAAAAGGCGTCTGCCTGACGGCCCGGCGATGGGTATCGCTTCGCTCCCCCCATCCTATGTATGGACTCGCCTTTTACTGTCAACCCGCTTTGAACAGAGAAACCCGGTTGCATCTATGTATCAGGCCTCAGCAAGGGAGCCGCAAAGGGGCTCCGGGCCAACATTGTCTGAGCTCGCGCCGTGCCAATTACGAAGAGGCTTAGGGGCCAGTAGGATGGCAGGCATCATCGCGCGACGGTCTGACCTGGGGTCAATGTTCTCAGCAGCGGTTGAGGCGCTCAGCGCCTCGGTGGCGGGATCTCGTGGGATCTATTCGGCTATCGTTGCTCCCGGTTGGACAGAGGGATTACGGCAGTAGCGGGCGTCCGACTGCAGCAGCACCCAGACGATACGCAAGTTGCGGTTGGCCAGACGTATGGCCGCCCCCTTGCGTCCGTGCCGCTGCATCCAGCGGTTCAGCCGACGGTCGTCCACTTCCTCGGAGTCAGCCTTGAGCGTGCGGAGCACCGCATGGGCGCCCTCGACCATCAGGCTGCGCAGATAACCATCACCGCGTTTGCTCATCTTGCCGAGCCGAACCTTCTGCCCGCTGCTGTGCTGATCGGGTACCAGGCCAAAGTAGGCCGCGAACTGGCGTGCATTCGGGAAGCACGCGGGCTTGACCTGCTTGGCGACCAGGGCAGTGGCGATGATCGGCCCAACCCCGCGCACGCTCATCAGTCGCGAGGCGGTCTTGTCCGCGCGTGCACATTGTTCCAGCCGTTTGGTCAGCAGCAGGAGACGGCCTTCCAGCGCCTGCCATTCCGCCTGCATATCGGCGATCAGCTCACGCAGCAGGTCTGGCAGCGGCAACGTGGCATCCTCCAGAATCCGGCTCACGCGGTCGCTGAGCGCTGCAGCGCCTTGCGGGATCGCCAGGCCATGCTCGAGCAGCAGCCCCCGGATTTGATTGCCCAGCGTCGTCCGGCGCCGTAGGTAGCCCTGTCTGACCCGATGCGCCGCCTGCATGGCCAGGGCCTCCACGGTTTTCACCGGTACGGCATGGATGGTGGTATCGCGTCCGGCGCGCAAGATCGCCTGCGCATCGTTGCGATCGTTCTTGGCACCACTGCGGTGCTCGGCGACTCGCTGTGCGGGTAACAAGCGCACCTGACAACCCAGGGCCTGCACCTGTCTTGCCCAGGCTTGTGCGCCCGGCCCGGTCTCCAGCAAGACCGTCGCGCCCTTGGCGATCTGGTACAAAAACCTCGAGAACGCCTCGCGCGACTGGAGACGCTTTTCGTACACCAGCTCTCCGTGCGCCTCTTCGCCGGCGATTTGGAACACCTGCTTGGCCAGATCAACAGCGACTGTCGTGCACAGAGAGAGCGTTTCCGGGTGTGCAGCTTGCGGTTTCGTCGTACGCTTTTGCATGGCCTTGCCCTCGCTGTCGGTGGTTATCGTAGGGTGCCACCGTGGCGCGCTCGACGCCTCGGCGAGGGCGAGTCCATCCAATTAC
>NZ_SSOK01000024.1:0-39781 GCF_029871195.1 Pseudomonas sp. BN415 | reverse complement strand
TTTGGTGCGCCCAGCATGGGCGCAATCTTGTGGGTGAGAGTCCCGCCGTGAGTTGACCACAGCGAACGAAGTGAAGCGCAACTGCATGAGGGCGACCAAGTGTGGGGAGGAAGCGTGGAGCGAAGCCGCGAGCCGATGAACAAGAACCGGATACAAGGCGATGCCGACCAGGGCGAGCGGGCCAAAAGCCGCGAAGCCCTCGTGGTCAAAGGGCGGCGGCGTAGATCCGGCGGTTGTGCGGTGAAGGATTGCGTCCTTACCTGGGGAGATCTCGCCTTGTGCCTGAAAGGGCGACGGCGGCAGCCGGAGCGAGAAGTCAGCAGAGGCCGTAGTAGTAGTTTTTTTTTCGACGAAGGGCCGAACGAGAGAGAGCGCCGGAGGCCATCTTGATGCGACATGACCGGAAGTCAGATGCCCGCCAAACGCGGGGCGGACGCAGACGAGAAGCGGTGAAACCGTGAATCGCTCCGTCAGCGACGAGGCATGGCGCCCGCAAGGTGATCCCGAAAGCGCAGGGCAAGGGCTGCTGCAACGCGCCTTTGCGAGAGGCAACCTGCAACGCGCCTGGAAACGAGTCAAGGCTAACAAGGGGGCGGCGGGTGTCGACGGTCTGGATATTGAGCAGACGGCCGAGCACCTGCTGACCGAGTGGGCCGGGATTCGCCATCAGCTGCTGTCAGGGGCGTATCGGCCCAGCCCGGTACGCCGCGTGGTGATTCCCAAGCCCGATGGTGGCGAACGCGAGCTGGGTATTCCGACGGTCACCGACCGGCTGATCCAGCAAGCGCTGCTGCAAGTCTTGCAGCCGCTCCTCGATCCCACCTTCAGTGAACACAGCTACGGTTTCCGTCCGGGTCGTAACGCCCACGGCGCGATTCTCGCGGCGCAGCGTTATGTCGCGTCAGGACGGCGGATCGTGGTGGATGTGGACCTGGAGAAGTTCTTCGACCGGGTCGATCACGACATCCTGATTGATCGTTTGAGCCAACGGATAGCGGACCGGCCGGTAATCCGGCTGGTCCGCGCCTATCTGGATGCTGGAACGCTAAAGGCTGACGTGATCGAGAAAAGCCGCTGCGGGGCGCCGCAAGGCGGCCCGCTGTCGCCGTTGCTGGCGAATGTGCTGCTGGACGAAGTGGATCGGGAGCTGGAGCGAAGAGGCCACTGTTTCGTGCGCTACGCCGATGATGCGAACGTCTACGTCCGCAGTCAAAAGGCAGGTGAACGCGTGATGGCCTGGCTGAAGCGTCTGTATGGACGGCTGCACTTGAGCGTCAACGAGAGCAAGAGTGCGGTGGCGAGTGCGTTTGGCCGCAAGTTCCTCGGTTATGCCCTCTGGCTGGCCCCGAATGACGAGGTGCGCCGCGGGGTGTCGATGAAGGCGCGGGAAACGCTCAAGCAACGGGTCAGGCAACTGACCCGCCGGTCCGGTGGCTGTAGTTTGGCTGATGTGGCCGGGAAACTGCGCAGCTACCTCCTGGGATGGAAAGGGTATTTCGGGTTGGCACAAACCCCTCGAATCTGGCGAGCGCTGGACGAGTGGATACGCCGCCGCCTGCGTGCCCTTCACCTCAAGCACTGGCGCCATGGCAAGACGACCTACCGGGAGCTACTCCGCCTTGGAGCCAGTCCCCAGGTGGCGCAATCGGTGGCAGCACTGAGCCGCCGCTGGTGGCATAACAGCCTCTCCGCTGTGCACCGCGTGCTGACGATTGCCTACTTTGACCGTCTCGGCGTGCCGCGCCTCTCCTAACCTCAATCTCTCGAACCGCCCGGTGCGGACCCGCATGCCGGGTGGTGTGGCAGGGGAGCGGCCTGCGAAGGCCGCCCCCTATGCCGATCGCAGCCCAAAAAACAAAGGCCCCAGGATTTCTCCTGGGGCCTTTTCATATCTGGCGCATCCGGCGGGATTCGAACCCACGACCCCTGCCTTCGGAGGGCAGTACTCTATCCAGCTGAGCTACGGATGCGTATGGGGGCGCCATCATACTCATCTAGATGCCTGGCGTCCATGCGGTAGCAGCTTGTTCGCAATGTTGAACGATGGTCCTGCATCTGGTCATCTTTGATCAGGATTTCGACAAACAGCACCGACTTTTTGTTGATTTTATCGAACGGGCTATTGCCCTTGGGTTTTCAGCGCCCTAGGATTCCGTTTGAGATTTCAAACGCCCCCTCGCCTTTCCATAAGCCGGGCCGTTCCAATCACTCCGTCCTGGCCAATCCCGTGTTGGCTGAAGAACAACAACTTGCCCCGGCACCCGTGAAGTGCCGGTGTGAAGGAGACAGAGATGCAATTGAAAGACGCCAAGCTGTTCCGCCAGCAAGCCTATATCGACGGCACCTGGCTGGACGCCGACAGCGGCCAGACCATCAAGGTCAACAACCCGGCCACTGGCGAAATCATCGGCACAGTGCCGAAGATGGGCACCGCCGAGACCCGCCGCGCCATCGAGGCTGCCGAGCGTGCTCTGCCGGCCTGGCGTGGGCTGACTGCCAAGGAGCGCGCCAACAAGCTGCGTCGCTGGTTCGAGTTGCTGATGGAGAACCAGGACGACCTGGGCCGCCTGATGACCATCGAGCAGGGCAAGCCGCTGGCCGAAGCCAAGGGCGAGATCGCCTACGCTGCGTCTTTCATCGAGTGGTTCGCTGAAGAAGCCAAGCGCGTCTACGGCGACGTGATCCCCGGCCACCAGCCCGACAAGCGCCTGATCGTGATCAAGCAGCCGATCGGTGTGACCGCCGCCATTACCCCGTGGAACTTCCCCGCCGCGATGATCACCCGCAAAGCCGGCCCTGCTCTGGCCGCCGGCTGCACCATGGTGATCAAGCCCGCTTCCCAGACTCCGTTCTCCGCACTGGCGCTGGTCGAGCTGGCCGAGCGCGCGGGCATCCCGAAAGGCGTGCTGAGCGTGGTCACCGGCAGCGCCGGCGAAGTGGGCGGTGAGCTGACCAGCAACCCGATCGTGCGCAAGCTGTCCTTCACCGGTTCCACCGAAATCGGTCGCCAGTTGATGGCCGAATGCGCCAAGGACATCAAGAAAGTATCCCTGGAGCTGGGCGGCAACGCTCCGTTCATCGTCTTCGATGACGCCGACCTGGATGCCGCCGTTGAAGGCGCGCTGATCTCCAAGTACCGCAACAACGGTCAGACCTGCGTCTGCGCCAACCGCCTGTACGTGCAGGACGGTATCTATGACGCCTTCGCCGAGAAGCTGAAGGCCGCCGTGGCCAAGCTGAAAATCGGTAATGGCCTGGAAGATGGCACCACCACTGGCCCGCTGATCGACGAGAAAGCCGTGGCCAAGGTCCAGGAGCACATCCAGGACGCCGTTTCCAAAGGCGCCAAAGTCCTGGCCGGCGGCAAGCCGCACAGCCTGGGCGGCACCTTCTTCGAGCCGACCATCCTGGTCGACGTACCATCGAGCGCAGCCGTGGCCAAGGAAGAAACCTTCGGTCCGCTGGCGCCGCTGTTCCGCTTCAAAGACGAAGCCGACGTCATCGCCATGGCGAACGACACCGAGTTCGGCCTGGCTTCCTATTTCTACGCCCGTGACCTGGGCCGCGTGTTCCGCGTGGCCGAGGCGCTGGAGTACGGCATGGTGGGTATCAACACCGGCCTGATCTCCAACGAAGTGGCGCCCTTCGGCGGCGTGAAGGCTTCTGGCCTGGGGCGCGAAGGTTCCAAATACGGCATCGAGGACTACCTGGAGATCAAGTATCTCTGCCTCGGCGGTATCTGATCCAAAGACGGGGCAAGGCGCGAAAGAGCGCGCGGCGCCCCAGCTTCACCCTAAAGCGAACGAGCCTCCGGCAAGCCCGCGCAGTCGATCATCGAATGCTGCGCTGGCCCCTACCGGGGGCATTTATCCTTGAGACTGCGCCGCCCGATGAGCGGCCGTGAGGAACTTATGAGCAAGAACGAATCCCTGCTGAAACGCCGTGCCGCTGCCGTTGCCCGCGGTGTCAGCCAGATCCATCCGATCGTCGCCGAGCGCGCCGAGAACGCCACCGTCTGGGACGTCGACGGTCGCGAGTACATCGACTTCGCCGGCGGTATCGCCGTACTGAACACCGGCCACCTGCACCCGAAAGTGATCGCGGCCGTTCAGGAGCAACTGACCAAGCTGACCCACACCTGCTTCCAGGTACTGGCCTACGAGCCCTATATCGAGCTCTGCGAAGAGATCGCCAAGCGCGTACCGGGTGACTTCGCCAAGAAGACCCTGCTGGTGACTTCCGGCTCCGAAGCCGTCGAAAACGCCGTGAAGATCGCCCGTGCCGCCACCGGCCGCGCTGGCGTGATCGCCTTCACCGGCGCCTACCACGGCCGCACCATGATGACCCTGTCCCTGACCGGCAAGGTGGTTCCGTACTCGGCCGGCATGGGCCTGATGCCGGGCGGCGTATTCCGTGCCCTGGCTCCGTGCGAACTGCACGGTGTCAGCGAAGACGACTCCATCGCCAGCATCGAGCGCATCTTCAAGAACGACGCCCAGCCCCAGGACATCGCAGCCATCATCATCGAGCCGGTCCAGGGCGAAGGTGGTTTCTACGTCAACTCCAAGGCCTTCATGCAGCGTCTACGCGCCCTGTGCGACCAGCACGGCATCCTGCTGATCGCCGACGAAGTACAGACCGGCGCTGGCCGTACTGGCACCTTCTTCGCCACCGAGCAACTGGGCGTTGTGCCTGACCTGACCACCTTCGCCAAATCCGTTGGCGGCGGTTTCCCGATCTCCGGCGTGTGCGGCAAGGCCGAGGTCATGGACAGCATCGCTCCCGGCGGCCTGGGCGGCACCTACGCTGGCAGCCCGATCGCCTGCGCCGCGGCCCTGGCCGTGCTGAAGGTGTTCGACGAAGAGAAACTGCTGGAGCGCAGCCAGGCTGTAGGCGAGCGCCTGAAGGCCGGCCTGCGTGAAATCCAGGCCAAGCACAAGGTTATCGGCGACGTCCGTGGCCTGGGTTCGATGATCGCCATCGAGCTGTTCGAAGGCGGCGACGAAAGCAAGCCGGCTGCCGAACTGGTTGGCAAGATCGTGGCTCGCGCTCGTGAAAAAGGCCTGATCCTGCTGTCCTGCGGCACCTACTACAACGTCATCCGCTTCCTGATGCCGGTCACCATTCCCGACGCGCAACTCGACAAGGGCCTGGCCATTGTCGCTGAGTGCTTCGACGAACTGGCCTGATTGCTCAGGTAGTGAAAAGAGACCCGCTCCGGCGGGTCTCTTTTTGCCTGGATGATAGAGATTGGTAGGGGCTGCAGCTCGACCTTGGTCTACACCACTATCCTCCGTCCAGGCCCCGGTTTAGACTGCCTGGCTTCGATTCTTACGACGAATCCGACCTGCGCTTCTGCCGATTCCCGGCTCTGCGTGGATCGTCACGGATGACCCACCCGCCACTCGAGGTATCCATGCCCGCCGCAGCCCAGGTTCCGGAAATCCTGATTGCCGAGGCCGACCCCTGGACGTCGGATTTGCTCGCCCAGCTCGTCCTGGATATCCGTGGTGATGCCAAAGTGGTGCAGGTGGCCGATGGTCGTGAGGCCCTGGCGCGATGCAAGCGGCGCCTGCCGGAGCTGGTGATTGCCGACGGCGAACTGGCTGGGATCGACGGCGTGGAACTGCTGCGTCAGTTGCGCCGCCACCCGCGTACCCCGGCGCTGCCTTTCGTACTGATCAGCGCCCGCGTGGATGCTGCCAGCGTGCGCGCCGTGCGGCCGCTCGCACCTTCCGCCTACCTCGGCAAGCCCTTCAATGCCGCCAAGCTGCGCAAGCGGCTCAGCAGCCTGCTGCCGGCTGGTGATACCGCCGTTGGGCGAAAGGTACCCGTGTTGCTGGTGAGTAGCTTGAAGGAATACCTGGACAGCGTCCGCGAGGAGGGTCAGGGTGCGCCCTTGCTGGACGATGTGCGCGAAGCCGTCAGCCAGTGCCTGCAGGCCGATCAGGTCGACCTGCGCGACCTCGACGAAATCTTCTCCCGCGACCCGCAGATCACTGCGCGGTTGATCGCTGCTGCCAATAGCGCAGCGCAGCACCTCGGCATGCCCTGCCAGACGCTGGGCCAGGCCATGCAGCGCCTGGGCGTTACTCGTGTGCTCAACCTGGTTCTGGGCATGGCCCTGGAGCGCAATGCGCGGCTGCACGACCCACGCCTGGCGGAACTGGCCGAACTGGTCTGGCAGGCCGCCCAGCGCAGCGCCGAGCTGAGCTACTGGCTGGCCAGCGAACTGGAGCTGGATGCCGAGCTCTGCTACACCGCCGGGCTGTTGCACAACATGGGCGAACTGGCCCTGCTGCGCAGCCTGCAGGACTGGCAGGATGCTGGCGGCAGCCTGAGCAATGAAGAGCTGCACGATGTGATGAAGCGCCGCTCGGCGGCTTTTGGTTCCGCCCTGCGAATCCGTTGGCGGCTTCCCTTTGGCCTGCGTGAACTGGTGGCGGCGTTCCACGGACTGGGCGCGGGAGTGTTTTCTCGTGAAGCCCTCGTGCTCAACTTCTGTGCCGTGTTGCTCTGCCTGCCTCGTGGCGAGACCCCGGCAAACCTGCTGGATGAGCGCGCCGCGAGGCTGTTGCGTCTCGACCCCGCCGTGCTGGAGCGACTGCCGCAACGCCTTCTGCCCTGATGCGGCTAATGGCCTATGGCACGGTCATTGACTAGTCTGCTCAAATGCTCGTCAGTCTTACGAGCCTTCCCGGCGCTGCCCGGGAGCCGCAGCGGAGCTGGATACCGAGGCCATGCATGGCTGATCTCGAACGTGCACCCAAAGTGCTGATTGCCGACCCCGATCGCTGGAGCGCCGAGCTGCTCACTGAACTGGTGCGCAAGGCGCGCTGCGGCGCCCAACTCGTCGTGCTGCAGGACAGCCACAGCGTGCTCGAACATTGCCGCAATGGCTGGCCCGAGCTGTTGATTGTCGACTACGGCCTACCCGGCATCGGCGGTCTGGAGCTGCTGCGGGAAGTCCGTCGCCAGCGTCGCCATCCGCCAGTACCGTTCTTCCTCCTCACCGAACGGGTCGATGCCGCCAGCGTACGCGCGGCCCTGCCGCTGGCCCCCACCGCCTACCTGGCCAAACCCTTCAACGCCGAAGACCTGCTGCAGCGCCTGCGCAATCTGCTGCTGGAACCGGGTGAGGATGTGGCCTGCAGCGTGCCGCCCAGGTCGCCCGAGCAGAGCCTGGACGTGTTCCTGGCCGAGGCGCGCGAGTCGTCATCCGGCGCACCGCTATTGAGCGTGGTACACGAGGCATTGAGCTTCACCCTGGACGCCCACAAGCGAGACCTGGCTGAGCTGGAGCCGCTGTTTCACCAGGACCCGCAACTCACCGGCCAACTGATTGCCGCTGCCAACAGTGCCGCCCAGCACCTCGGCAATAGTTGCCAGACCCTGACGCAGGCCCTGGCCCGGCTCGGCCCTCAGCACAGCCTCAACCTGGCCCTTGGCCTGGCCCTGCAGCGCAGCGTCAAGCTTGCCGACCCGTTGTTGGTTCCGCACGGCCAGCGTATCTGGCAGCAATCGCAGCACACCGCCGAACTGGCGCGCTGGCTGGCCCAGTGCCTGGAGGGGGACCATGAACGGTGCTACACCGCTGGGCTTCTGCACCTGCTGGGAGACTTGGCGGTGCTGCGCAGCCTCCAGAGCTGGCGCGACTTGGGTGGTGAGGAACTGACCGCCGAACAGGTGAGCGATGCGCTGCACAAACATGCCGCACCTTTCGGGTCGGCCCTGCGCACTCGCTGGCGCCTGCCCCTGGAGCTGCGCCAGTTGATCGCCGCCGTGTTCCAGTTGGGCGGCGGTGTCTACTCGAAGGAAGCACTCATCCTGCACGTTGCCAAGCTCGCCGCCGAACTCCCCGAGGGCGAGGACGCCAGCCGCCTGGCCAGGCACAAGGCGGCGCGCATGCTCGGCCTCGACGCCGCGTTGCTGGCGTCGTTGCCGAAGCTGACGTCGTCGAGTTAGGCCAGCGCTTCCTCGACGAAATCCAGCCGATCCTGGCCGAAGAACATCTCCTCGCCGACGAAGCAGGTCGGCGCGCCGAATACGCCGCGTTTCACCGCTTCCTCGGTCGCTGCTTTCAGTGCGTCCTTCACCTCCTGATTGCCTACCAGGGCCTGCAGCGCCTCCGGATCGAAGCCGACGGCCTGGAGAGTCGCGCCCAGCACGGCGGGGTCGCCGAGGTTGCGCTTGTCCTGCCAGAGGGCGCGGAACATGGCATCCAGATAGGCCTCGAAGCGTTCTGGCTGGCGCATTTGCACGCCAATGGCGGCGCGCATCAGCGTCAGCGTGTTGATGGGGAAGAAGGGGTTGAAATGCATAGGCACGCCATAGCGGCGGGCGAAGCGCTGCATGTCGATCATGGTGTGCCGCGCCTTGGCCGGAACAGCGGCGGGCGAGGCGTTGCCGGTGGCCTGGAAAACCCCGCCCAGCAGCATGGGGCGATAGCGCAGTTCGGCGCCATGGCGTGCGCAGATGCCCGGCAACTGGGTCCAGGCCAGGTAGCTGGCCGGGCTGCCGAGGTCGAAGAAGAATTCGACGGTTTTGGTCATGGTGTGCGTTCTCGTCGTTGGATATCGGCTATGGCCAAGTAGGAGCGCGTTCGCTCGCGAACGAGGCCGTGCATGGGCATTTCGCGAGCCGGCTCGCGCTTACGGAGTCACCAACGCTCCATCCATGGCCGCAGATCTAGCTCGAACGTCCAGGCATCACGCGGCTGGCTGTGCAGGTACCAGTAATTCTCGGCGATGTGCTCGGGGTCGAGGATGCCGTCCTGGTCCTTCAGCGCGTAGCGCTCGGGGAAGCTGTCGCGGATGAAATCGGTGTCAATGGCGCCGTCCACCACCACATGGGCGACGTGGATGTTCCGCGGGCCAAGCTCGCGCGCCATGCTCTGGGCCAGGGCGCGGATGCCGTGCTTGGCCCCGGCGAAGGCCGCGAACCCGGCGGCGCCGCGCAGGCCGGCGGTGGCACCGGTGAAGAGGATGGTGCCGCGCTCGCGGGTGACCATGCGCCGGGCGACTGCCTGGCTGGTGAGGAAGCCGGAGAAGCAGGCCATCTCCCAGATCTTGAAGTACTTGCGCGCGGTTTCCTCGAGGATGCTGCAGGGCACGTTGGCGCCGATGTTGAAGACGAAAGCTTCGATCGGGCCGATGTCACGCTCGATAGTTTCCACCAGCTCGGCGACTTCCTCTTCCTTGCGTGCATCAGAGGCAAAACCGTGGGCCTCGCCACCTTCGGCGCGGATGGCGTCCACCAGCGGCTGCAACTTGTCAGCGCTGCGCCGGGTCACGCAGGCCACATAACCCTCGCGGGCAAAGCGCCGGGCGATGGCACCACCCGTGGCATCGCCTGCTCCTATCACCAATACGACTTTCTTGTTCTCGGTCTCGCTAGCCATGCTGTTCACCTTTACTGAACGATCGTTAGCTGAACGGACGTTATGCTATGCTCGCCAACACGTCAAGCCAGTCCACCGGAGGTCGTCGTGCGTTACTCAGCCACCCATAAGGAAGAAACCCGGCAGAAGCTGCTGGAAAGCAGCGGTGCCATCGCCAAGCGCGGCGGCTTCTCCTCCACGGGCGTCGACGGCCTGATGAAGGCCATCGGCCTGACCGGCGGTGCCTTCTACAGCCACTTCCCGTCGAAGAACGACCTCTTCACCGCCATCGTCCAGCGCGAGCTATCGCAGAGCCTGATCGGCCATGTCGCCCGTGGCGAAGGTTTCTGCCGCGACAAGCTGGAGCGCTGCCTCGATCGCTACTTGAGCATGGCCCATCTGCAGAACCCCGACACGGGCTGCGCCATCCCGACGCTCGGCGCGGAAATCGCCCGCGCCGATCTTCCCGTGCGTGAGGAAGCCGAGCACTGGATGCTGCAGTTGCAGCGTGCCTGGGCGGAAATCCTCGAAGACGGCGAGCTGGCCTGGGCGCTGATATCCCAGTGCGTTGGCGCCCTGGTGGTTGCGCGCATGCTGGCTCGCGAAGAAACCCAGGTCGAAGTCCTGAACGCGAGCCGAACGTTCCTCGGCCGGGTGGTGGATCAGTTGGAGAAGTGATCCCCCGGTATCCGGCTAGAGTTATCCACATGCCTCATTTGTGGGTACCTGCCATGGGTCATCGCCAATCGCCGCGTGCCGCCCTCGCCGGACTGTGCGCCTTGCTGCTGGCCGCACCGGCACTAGGCGACTCCCTCGCCGCGGCCAGCCGCGCCAGTCTGCTGGAGGACAGCCACTTCCTTCGTGACGCCGCATCCGAGCGCATCCAGCAGATTCGCTTCTCCTTCCGTGAACCGCCGTTGGAGGAGGGGCAATCACCCGCCTGGGCCCGCGCCTTCGGCAGCCATGGTTCGGTAGACGCCGACCACCGTGCACCGCGTCGGGAGCGTGATGTCGGTGGGTTGCTGCTGGGTAGCGAACGCAAGCTGGGTAAATGGCTGGTCGGCACAATGGGGGGCTATTCGGCAACTTCGGTGGAGGTGCAGGACGCGGATGCCGATATCCACAGCCTGCACCTGGGTGTCTATGCCGGCACCAAGATCTACAACCAGATCGGCGTAAAGCTGGGAGCGGCCTGGAGTGGTCATGATGGTGACCGGCGCGCCGCCGATGCGAACAGTGGCCAGGTATTCGGCGAGCTCAGCTACTCCCTGGATTTCCGCGACTTCAGCGCCGAGGGTTTCAGCGAGCTGGCCTATGTGCGGCTGGACAGTGATTCACAGGGCGCCATCGACAGCCAGCGCGACGAGATCGGCTACAGCACCTTCGGCCTGCGAGGCACCACGCGCATCGACCTGGCCTCGGGCCGGCGCCTGACTGCACGCATCAGTTCGGGCTGGCGTCATGCGTTCAGTGACAGCCGGTTGGAAGACGAGAGTGGTGCCGCCGTGGCACTGACCCGGGACGCTTTCCGCCTGGATATGGGGCTGGACTACCAGCTCACCGAACAGGCCTATGCGGGGCTGTTCTACAACGGCACCTATGCCGAAGACGCGCGGGACAACGGGCTGACGGCGCGGCTGAGCCTGCGGTTCTGACCTATCTAGGATGGGTTTCGCTCCGTGCGAAACCCATCCTACGCGAGAGCCCTGAATCGCGTCGTACTCAGATTTCCTGCATATCGAAGTCGTTCTTGCCGACTCCGCAATCCGGGCAGATCCAGTCATCCGGCACGTCGGCCCAGGGAGTGCCGGCCGGGATGCCCTCGTCGGGCCAGCCCTTGGTTTCGTCGTAGATCAGGCCGCAGACCACACAAATCCAGGTTTTCATGCCGCTACCTCATGCTTGCAGCTGTGCTCGGGGAAGGCACGCGCCCGGAGGCGCGTGTTGTCGCGATCATAGGCGCGGTGCTGGGGCGCCGGTGCCCTAACCAAGGGTGGGTTGGGCCGGTTGCGTGGCCACCTGCTCCTTCGGATTCCAGCGGTTGGCACGGGCAAAAGTGCCGAAGTCGTTGAAGCGAACGCCCATTTCGCGCATCACCTTATGCGCCACTGGCGCGGTCATCTGGCGGATGTAGAAGGGCTCCTTGACCACGAAGTGGTGGATGGCATGGGTGCTGCCGAAGTTGAAGCAAAACGCCTGCAGCGGCCACATCCACCAGGGGTTGAGCACCTGGGTCTGCTGGATCACATTGCCCAGCTCGACATCGCCGTAGTAGTGCATGTTGGAGCTGACGAAGTGCAGGCAGAAGGTGCGCAGCACGTTCGGGCCCACCAGCACCACCACGGCGATGTTGACGAGGTGCATCGCTTCCAGGGTGCCAGCCGACCAGGCGATGGGCGTATTCAGGGCCCAGGCCAGGGTGTCGATGGCGTGGAAGCCGAGGAAGACGTACCAAGTACCCCAATTCAGCAGCGCCAGCGGCGCGTAGACCTTCAGGGTACGCCAGAGGATGCTGCGCTTGTGCGCCCAGGTCTTGGCTCGCAGCATGCGGATCAGCGAGGACATCACGTTGTCCCCCACCATCAGCAGGCGCGCCAGGCCCCAGGGTTCGCCGTTGGTGATGGCGCGCTCCTCCATATCGGTCTCGGTGCCGGACACCTTGTGGTGGTTGAGGTGCAGGTGACGGCGTATCCAGGGGTTGATGGTGCTCGGCCGCGCCAGCCAGACCAGCGCCATCATCAGGTTGTGCGGCACCTTGCGCTTGCGGAAGTACATGCTGTGGATCAGGTCGTGCTCCAGCTCGTGGGTCAGCGACGCGAAGAAGGCATTGAGCAGCAGGCAGGCCCACCAGGCGATCTGCTCGTTCAGGTAGAGCAGGGCGGAACCGACCATGCCGGCCAGGGCGAAGGCGAGGATGCCGGCGCCGATGGCATCCTGGTGATTCAGCACGGGGTAGCGCTGGCGCAGCGCGTTGCCGCGGGCCATCACCACTTCACGAATATGCGCTGATCGCTGCTGGTCATTCAGCGTGCGGGGACTTGCAGGCGTGGTGGACATGCTTCCATCCTCTTGTTGGAGATGGTTCTACTGTGCCGTCTTGGGCCGCCGTCGCGCCCGACCGAGCACGCCAACCTGTTGACCGGATGCGCCAACCTGCATGAGCGAACCCACCACCCTCGCCAGCTGGACCCGTGCCCTGCGCAAGCAGCTGGATGCGCTTGGGCTCGACAGCGCCGACCTGTGCCGCCAGGCCCAACTCGACCCGCTGCTGATGGACGACCCCAATGCGCGTTACCCGCTTTCGGCCACCACCCGGCTCTGGGAACTGGCGGTAGCCGCCAGCGCCGACCCAGCCCTGGGCTTGAAGATATCCACCTACGTCAGCCCCACCACCTTCCACGCCCTGGGCTATGCCCTGGTGGCCAGCGCCAGCCTGCGGGAAGTCTTCGAGCGCATCGTGCGTTACCACCAGGTGGTCAGCGACGCCCTGGAACTGGACCTCAGCCGACAGGGCGAGCGCTACCTGTTCCGTCTGCGGGTGCGCGCCGACGGTATCGAGCCCGCGCCGGAAGCGGTGGACGCCTTCGTCGCCATTTATGTCCGCACCTGCCGCAACCGCATCGGTCGTGACTACGCGCCGCTGGCCGTGCACCTGCGCCGTCCGGCGCCTGCGGACCCGCAGCCGTGGCACAACGTCTTCCGTGCGCCGCTGGTGTTTGGCGCTGAGGAGAATCGGCTGGAGTTCGCGGTGGAAGATTTCGAGCGACCGCTGGACGACGCTAACCCCGAGCTGGCCGAACACAACGAAGCGGTGCTCAAGCGCACCCTGGAGCAGCTGCAGCAGCCCACCTGGTCGCGCAGGGTGCGCGCTTGCCTCGAGGCTCAGCTACCCAACGGCGAACCCTCTGCCGAGCGCATTGCACAAACCTTGCACCTCAGCCTGCGCAGCCTGCAGCGACACTTGGCCGATGAGGGCTGCAGCTACGAGCAACTGCTGGGCGATACCCGCCAGGCGCTGGCCCTGGCGCACATGCGTGACCCACGCTGTTCCATCAGCGAGGTCGCCTACCTGCTCGGTTTCGCGGATACAAGCAGCTTCAGCCGTGCCTTCAAGCGCTGGACAGGACAGAGCCCCAGTCAGTACCGGGACAGCCTGTTGCGCTGAACCGGTAGGGTGGGCTTCAGCCCACCATTGGTCCCTGCCGGTGGGCTGAAGCCCACCCTACAGAACTCAATGCCGACCTAGGATTTCTGGGCTGCGTGGCGCAGCCGCTCTGGATCGAGAATCTCGATTTCCCCGTAGTTCAGGCGCAATGCCCCCTGGGCCTCCAGCTCCTTGAGGATCTGATTGGTGGTCTGTCGGGAGATCGCCAGCATCATTGCCAACTGCTCCTGAGCCAGGTGAATGACCCGTCGCTGGCTTGTGCCTGCGCCATAGCCCTCGGCGATCATCAGCAACCGTCTCGCCAGGCGCTGGGGTGCCGGCAGCAGACTCATCTCCTCCAGGGCGATGAAGGCCAGGCGCAGCTTCTGACTCATCAGCAAGGCAAAATCGCGCCAGTGCTCCGGTCGTTGTTGCAAGAGGGCCAACAACGGTGCTTGGGGCAGGCTGAACAGAGTCACGGGGCCTTCGGCGAAGGCGTCATGGGTGCGCGGCTGGCCGTCGAACAGGGAGATTTCGCCGAACCAGTGCGGCGGCTCCACCAGCACCAGCAAGGCCTCCTTGCCGCTCTCGCTGATGCTGCCGACCCGGATCGCGCCGTCCAGCACGGCATAGAGCCCGCAGGGCGGATCGCCTCGGCGGAACAGCCGTTGGCCAGGTTCCAGCCGGCGCAGCTGGGCCATGGCCAGAAGGTCGTCCTGCAGGCTGGCCGGCAGCTGGCTGAACCATTGGCCGGTGAGCAGGAGATCGCGGTGGTGCTTGAATGGGGTCATGGGCTTTGTCGGCTAGCTGACAGAGGTTGCCTGGGGCGTGGCGCCATTATCGACGCAACTGCCTGCCAACCCGAGGACACAACAATGAAAACCCTCATCGACCAACTTGGCCAGTACGCCGAGTACCACCGTGACCGCCGCAACATCGCCACCCACTTCGTCGGCATTCCACTGATCGTAGTCGCCGTCGCCGTGTTGCTGTCGCGCCCGGGCACCGAAGCCTTCGGCCTCTGGTTGTCTCCGGCGGCCGGGGTCAGCCTGGTGTCGGCGCTCTACTACTTCCGCCTCGACCTGCGCTACGGCCTGGTGATGGCTGCGCTGCTCGTGCTCAGCCTGTGGATAGGCGCCGCCCTCGCGGTGCAGGGCACTGCCGCCTGGCTTGGCGCCGGGCTGGGGATGTTCGTGGTGGGCTGGGTGATCCAGTTCATCGGCCATTACTACGAAGGGCGCAAACCGGCGTTCGTCGACGACCTGGCGGGCCTGATCATCGGGCCGCTGTTCGTGGTGGCCGAGTTGGGCTTCCTGCTGGGGCTGCGCAAGGAAGTCGAGCACGCCGTGGAAGAGCGCGCGGGGCCGACCTGCATTCGCGAGAAGAAGGCGGCGGTTTGAGCAGTGGTTTCCCGGCGCTCACCATTCGACCTGCGCGCATTGCGCCCTCTCCCTCTGGGAGAGGGCTGGGGTGAGGGTACTGCCCGCCGCGCGGTATTGCCCATGACTTGCCCTTCGCTGATCTTCGCGACTGAGGTCGCTCCTACAACGGCAGAATTACGTGTTGTAGACAGCTGCATTGCTGGTAGGAGCTGGCTCTTGGCCCGATGATGAATCTCTCGCAACAGTCAACGCAGACACAGCGGATGAGTTCGCCCCTACAGGCTTAGTGCCACCCATCAGGGAGCGGGGGGCAGGGCGCCCAGCGCCAGCAACTGCCTGCTCATCGACCGCGCATGACGGTCCACCACCATCGGCGCATAGGGCCGGCCGGAGGCGCTTACCAGGGCGCTGCTCTGGCTGTTCATATCGCTCAATGCCGCCTTCAGGAAGCTCCAGCGAGTCTTCAGCTTGGCCACAGCCGGGTCGGCCTTGTCATCCAGGGGTGCCAGTTCCTGGTCGATGTCCGGCAATAGCAGACGCTCGTCCTGACCGATGTAGGTGTCGCCGTTCTCGCGGGCGATTTCGAAGGTGCCGATGTAGGCCCGGCTCAGGTACTGCACGTTCAGGTATTCCACCTTGGCCGGCAGATCCTCGACTCCGGCGGCGCCAGCCTGGATGCGGGCGGCGATCAGGAAATCGCGCAGGGCCTTGGCCAGTTCCTGGGGATAGCGCCAGGGCACGTCCTCTTCCTTGTGGCCGAAGGAAACGCCTCGATCGAGTTGGGTAACAAGCGTGTCACGGGTCTTGCGCAGGTCCTCGCTCGGCTCGGCGATGCGCTGGAAGGCGGCGTCCAGTGCCTTGAGGTCGTCGCGCATGCGGGTCGAGTGAGCGTCCTGGAAGCCTTCGCCGCGGAACAGCAGCAGGCTACTGGTGGCGCGGCAGGCGTGCACCTGCGCGAGTTCCAGCGGTGCCAGTTCGGTTGCGGGTGCAGGCAGGGCGAGGCCTAGGAGAAGGCCCAACAGCGGGTACAGCAGAACCTTGCGGATCATGGCGGGTGCTCCTGTTCTTGTTGTTCTGAGGAGTCGTTGGAGGTGCGAGCACAGCCTACTGTGTCGTGGCCTGGAGGCTATTACCCGAAAGAGTGATTTGCTGTGGGGCAATCGATGTTTTCAGGCGCCGTCCAGCAGTTTGCGTAGCAGCGCCGCGCTGGCCGGGTCGGCGGGAAACAGGGTTTCCAGTCCCAACTCGGCGAGGGTGACGTCGACCGGGGTGCCGAACACCGTGATGGTGCTGATGAAACTGATGACGCCCAATGGCGTTCGCAGTTGCAGCGGCACGAGCACGGCATCGCTGGGCAAGCCGGCTGGCGGAGGCGGGGCGGGGTAGCCCGCGAGTTCATCGAACAGGGCCTGCAGTTCGCGGTCGCCGCTGACCTCGATATCCCGCTGCAGGCGCTCCAGCAGATGCGCGCGCCATTGGCCGAGGTTGACGATGTGCGGTGCCAGGCCGTGTGGATGAAGCGACACGCGCAGCACGTTGAGTGGTGGCGCCAGCAGTTCAGGTGCCACGCCCGAGAGCAGGGGCGCAACGGAACCGTTGGCCGCCAGCAGGTTCCAGTGCCGGTCTACCGCCAGTGCCGGATTGGGCTCGTGGGCCTTGAGCAATTGATCGATCGCCTGACGGGCACCGGCCAGGGCCGGGTCGTCGAGCGCGCGCTGAGGGAACAGCGGTGCATAGCCGGCCGCAGTCAGCAGGCGGTTGCGCTCGCGCAGGGGTATCTCCAGTTGCTCGGCCAGGTGCAGTAGCATCTCGCGGCTGGGGTGGGCGCGGCCGGTCTCCACGAAGCTCAGGTGACGCGTGGAAATCTCCGCGTCGCAGGCGAGGTCGAGCTGGCTGAGGCGGCGCCGCTGGCGCCATTGGCGCAACAGGGCGCCGACGGGATGGGTCTGTGCGTTCATGGCAACGACGATAGATCAGTGAGGGAAGACCGGCCATTACCTGGCAGGTAATCGACCCGCTGCGGGTTTCGCGGAAATCTGTCGCCAAGCGCCAGGTCGGCGCCCCATCGACAGGAGAACCACCATGACTCATCTCAACGTCTCCCCGCTGCTGCGCCGTGCCCTGCAAGCCGATGCCCTGGCCAGTGGCGCCATGGGCCTGCTGCTGGCGCTGGCTGCCGGACCGCTGGAAGAACTGCTGGGCCTGCCGCGTTCTCTGCTGTTGGGCGCGGGTATCGGCCTGCTGCCCTTCGCGCTCGTCCTCGGCTGGCTGGCCAATCGCACAACCGTGCGGCGCGGCTGGATCTGGGCAGTGCTGGCGATCAATTCCGTGTGGGTGATCGACAGCCTCTCGCTGCTCGCCCTCGGTTGGGTGGCGCCGACCCTGTTGGGCAAGGTCTTTGTGATCGGCCAGGCGGTGGCGGTGGCCGTGCTCGCGGAACTGGAGTTCTTCGGCCTGCGCCGTTGCCCGAGCGTGACTGCGTAACGGGCCGCGCCGCGTTGGGTTGTGCGCGGCGCTCAGCCCAACCTGCGGTCAGGCGGCCGGGTTCAGAACCCCGCCGCCTTCTGCCAGGCCTTGGGCTTGAAGAACAGCGTCTCGCCGCGCACCAGGCCCACGAGGCTGTCGTGGTCTTTCACCACTTCGGCCTCGATCAGCTCATCCTGGCCGTCTACCTTCAGGGTTACCCGGGTGATGGCGCCCAAGGGGCGGATGTCGCGGACTTCCGCGGCGCGGTGCTCGGCCACATCGGAGCGCGACAGCGACACTTCGTGGGGGCGGAACAGCAGATGCTGGTCGTCGCCCAGGTGCAGGCGGTTGGAGTCGCCGAGGAAGTGGTAGACGAAGTCGCTGGCCGGGTTCTCATAGACCTCGCCCGGTGCACCGATCTGCTCGATCACCCCCTTGTTCATCACCACGATGCGGTCGGCCACTTCCATGGCTTCTTCCTGGTCGTGGGTGACGAACACGGAGGTCAGGTTGATCTCCTCGTGCAGGCGCGCCAGCCAGCGGCGTAGCTCCTTGCGCACCTTGGCGTCGAGGGCGCCGAAGGGTTCGTCCAGCAGCAGGATCTTTGGTTCCACCGCCAGGGCACGGGCCAGGGCGATGCGCTGGCGCTGGCCACCGGAGAGCTGTTCGGGGTAGCGGTCGGCGAGCCAGTCGAGCTGCACCATGTTCAGCAGCTCGTGGACCTTGGCCTTGATGGCCGACTCACTCGGGCGCTCGCGCTTGGGCTTCATGCGCAGGCCGAAGGCGACGTTGTCGAACACCGTCATGTGGCGGAACAGGGCGTAGTGCTGGAACACGAAGCCGACGTTGCGATCACGCACGTCGTGCTGGGAAACGTCCTCGCCGTGGAACACGATGCTGCCCACGTCCGGGGTTTCCAGGCCGGCGATGATCCGCAGCAGGGTGGTCTTGCCGCAGCCGGACGGGCCCAGCAGCGCCACCAGTTCGCCGCTGTGGATATCCAGGTTGATCTCGTTGAGCGCCTTGAAGGCGTTGAAGTTCTTGCTGACGTTGCGGATTTCAATGCTCACGGTGGTTATTCCTCATCAGCATTCGACTTGAGACGGGACAGACGTGACTCGCTCCACTGCTTGAGCAGAAGGATGCACAGGGCTAGCACCAGCAGCAGACTGGCGACGCTGAAGGCGGCGACGTGGTTGTACTCGTTGTAAAGGATCTCGACATGCAGCGGCAGGGTGTTGGTGACGCCCCGGATGTGGCCGGACACCACCGACACCGCGCCGAACTCGCCCATGGCCCGCGCGGTGCACAGCACCACGCCATAGATCAGGCCCCATTTGATGTTCGGCAGGGTCACGTGCCAGAACATCTGCCAGCCGTTGGCGCCCAGCAGGCGCGCGGCTTCTTCCTCCTGGGTGCCTTGTTCCTGCATCAGCGGGATCAGCTCGCGGGCGACGAAGGGGACGGTCACGAAGAGGGTCGCCAAGACGATGCCGGGGACGGCGAAGACGATCTGGATATCGCGGTCCTGCAGCCACTCGCCGAAGTAACCCTGGGCACCGAACAACAGCACGTAGATCAGGCCGGCGATCACCGGCGACACCGAGAACGGCAGGTCGATCAGCGTCACCAGCAGGCTCTTGCCGCGAAACTCGTACTTGCTCACGCACCAGGCGGCGGCCACGCCGAACACCAGGTTGAGCGGCACCGAGATGGCCACGGCAATCAGGGTCAGCTTCAGCGCGGAGAGGGCGTCCGGCTCGAAAATGGCGGTAAAGAAGGTGCCCAGGCCTTCCTTCAGGGCCTCGCTCAACACCACCAGCAGTGGCAGCAGGAGGAACAGGGCGAAGGCCAGCCAGGCAAAAACGATCAGGATGCGACGACCCAGTGCGCTGCCCCGGCGGGCGGCATTGGCGGAGGACGCGGCGGTCAGGCTTGCGGAACTCATGGCGTTCTCCTCACGGGGTCTCGATGCGGCGTTGCAGCAGGTTGATCAGCAGCAGCAGGACGAAGGCGACGACCAGCATCAGCACGCCGATGGCGGTGGCGCCGGTGTAGTCGTACTGGTCCAGCTTGACCATGATCAGCAGCGGCAGGATTTCGGTCTTCATCGGCATGTTGCCGGCAATGAAAATCACCGAGCCGTACTCGCCCACGCCGCGGGCGAAGGCCAGCGCGAAGCCAGTCAGCCAGGCGGGGAGCAGAGCCGGCAGCAGCACATGGCGGAAAGTCTGCAACGGCTTGGCGCCCAGGCACGCAGCGGCTTCCTCCACTTCGCGGGGGATGTCCGCCAGCACCGGTTGCAGCGTGCGCACCACGAAGGGCAAGGTGACGAAGGTCAGCGCCAGGGTGATGCCGAGTGGGGTGTAGGCGATCTTGAAACCGAGTTCGGTGGCGAACTGGCCCACCAGGCCGGCCGGTGCGTAGAGCGCGGTGAGGGCAATACCGGCGACAGCAGTAGGCAGCGCGAAGGGCAGGTCGACCATGGCGTCGATGACCTTGCGGCCGAAGAAGTCGTAGCGCACGAGCACCCAGGCCAGCAGGGTGCCGATGATGCCGTTGATCACAGCGGCGGCCAGGGCGGTGCCGAAGCTGAGCTTGAGGGCGGCGAGCACGCGAGGGGCGCTGATGATGGTCCAGAATTGGAGCCAGGTCAGTTCGGTGGTTTTGAGGAACAGGGCACCGAGGGGAATCAGGACCAGCAGGCTGAGGTACACCAGGGTGTATCCCAGGGTCAGCCCGAAGCCGGGTATGACCGGGGAGATGCGTCGCGACATGTTCTGTCCTTACTCTGCGTTGGAACGCTTGGTCTTTCTGGAGCCGGCCTCCGTCGAGCCGTATCCGGCAAACAGGCCCGATCCGTGGATCAGGCCTGGTTTTCGCTCCTTACCTGGAACTCTCGCGATGGGTTTCGCTCCGCTCTACCCATCAACGTTATTGCGCCTGGTAGATCTGGTCGAAGATGCCGCCGTCGTTGAAAAACTTGGGTTGGGCTTCCTTCCAGCCGTTGAAGTCCTTGTCCACGGTCACCAGGTCCAGTTTCGGGAACTGCTTGGCGAACTCAGCCGCGACCTTCTCGTTACGCGGACGGTAGAAGTTCTTCGCCGCGATGCGCTGGCCCTCTTCGCTGTACAGGTACTGCAGGTACGCTTCGGCGACCTTGCGGGTGCCCTTCTTGTCGACGTTCTTGTCCACGACCGATACCGGCGGCTCGGCCAGGATCGACAGGCTCGGTGCGATGATCTCGAAGTTCTCGCCGCCCTGTTCCTTCAGGGCCAGGAAGGCTTCGTTCTCCCAGGCCAGCAGCACGTCGCCGATCTGGTTGTTGACGAAGGTGATGGTCGAGCCACGCGCGCCGGTATCCAGTACCGGTACGTGTTTGTACAGCTCCTTCACGTATTCCTGTGCCTTGGCGTCGCTACCGTACTGCTTCTTGGCCCAGGCCCAGGCGGCCAGGAAGTTCCAGCGGGCGCCGCCGGAGGTCTTCGGGTTCGGGGTGATGACTTCCACGCCTTCCTTGGTCAGGTCGCCCCAGTCCTTGATGCCCTTGGGGTTGCCCTTGCGTACCAGGAACACGATGGTCGAGGTGTAGGGGGTGCTGTTGTCCGGCAAGCGCGCCTGCCAGTTTTCCGGGATCAGCTTGCCGAGCTTCTGCAGCTCGTCGATGTCGCCGGCAAGCGCCAGGGTCACCACGTCGGCCTTCAGGCCGTCGATCACGGCGCGGGCTTGCTTGCCGGAGCCGCCGTGGGATTGCTGGACTTTAACGTCGTCGCCGCCTTCGGCCTTCCAGTGCTTGGCGAAGGCAGCGTTGTATTCCTGGTAGAGCTCACGGGTCGGGTCGTAGGACACGTTGAGCAGTTCGGTGGCGGCGGCGGCCGGGCCGGCGATCAAGGCGCTGGCGAGGGCGGCGAGGGCGAAGCGGCGAATCGACATTATCAAGCTCCTGGAAACTGGATTTTTTGGTGTTGGCTAGGGCTGTAGTTTTGTGTTCGTCGATACGCCCTCCGGCTGTCCGGTCGGGCCTTGAGCCTGCTGCGCAGGGCTCGGAAGAATGCGGTGGATCAGCTGTTGCGTGGGTTGGGTTGTTGCAGGCGGAATTTTTCCTTGCGCTCGATCTGCACCACCTGGCCGTTGTGCACGGTGATCTCCACCGAGCCGAAACGCAGGCCGTGCAAGGCACTCTGGATTTCTCGCAGGATGCTGGCCTCGTCCTGGCCTTCCACGCTACGAAGGGTTGCGCTCATGGTCGTGCTCCTAGAAATGGGGCCAGCGGCGTAGGTCAGGAAGGTATTCCGCGTGGCGTGGAGCGGATATTAAGCAAGCGGGAGATATTCTTAAAAATACTATTTAAGAATTTTTATATAACCGAAATTGCATTCGTTGGCCGCCGATCCCAGCGCAAGGTGTCGGCAGCCACTGGAGAAGCCTGGCCTGCCGCCTTCAGGCCGCAGCCCAGAGCCGCTCGACCTCTTCCACTGGCAGCGGGCGGCTGAACAGGTAGCCCTGGCCGTAGTCGCAGCCCAGCTCGCGAAGGAAGTCGGCCTGGGCATCCGCCTCGATACCCTCGGCCAGCACGCTGAGGCCCAGGCTGTGCCCCAGGGCGGTGACGGCACGGGCGATAGCGATGTCATTCGGGTCGGCCGGCAGGCCACGAATGAAGCTCTGATCGATCTTCAGTTTGTGCACCGGCAGGCGCTTGAGGCGCTGGAGCGAGGAGTAGCCGGTTCCGAAGTCATCGATGGCCAGCCGCACGCCGAGCTTGCGCAGGCGGAATAGCAGGGCCTCGGCGGTTTCCGGGGCCTCCATCACAGCGCTTTCGGTAATTTCCAGCTCCAGATACTTCGGCTCCAGGCCGGTGGCGGATAGCACGCGAGCCACATCGTCATACAGCTCGGTGTGGCGGAACAGGCGGCAAGACAGGTTGACGGCAACGAAGGTCAGCTGATGGCCCTGGACCCGCCACTGCTGCATCTGCCGGCAGGCCTGTTCCAGCACCCAGGCATCGATATGGCCGATCAGTCCGCTTTCTTCGGCAATTGGCAGAAACTCACCCGGCGGCACCAGGCCGCGCTGGGGATGTTCCCAGCGCACCAGGGCTTCGAAACCGATCAGGTGGTTGTCGGCCAGGCGCCGGATGGGCTGGTAGTGCACGCGCAACTGGTCGTGCTCCAGTGCCCGGCGCAAGGCGCTGACAAGCTCGACGCGCTGGCGCGCCTGCTCGGTCAGCTCCTGGCTGTAGAACGCATAGGAATCGCGCCCTGCACTCTTGGCCTTGAACAGCGCCGAGTCCGCATTGCGCATCACTTGCTCGACAGTGGAGTCGTCGTCCGGAAACAGGCTTATGCCCAGGCTGGTGCTGATGAAAATGTCCTGGCCACCGAGGCGGAATGGGGTCGCCAGCTCGATGCGGATGCGCTCGGCCATCGCCGCTGCCTGCTCGGCCTGGGGGCAGTTGTCCCAGAGGATGCCGAACTCGTCGCCGCCGAGGCGCGCCAGGGTCATGCCACCTTCCAGCAAGCCCTGCAGGCGTGCGCCGACCATCTTCAGCAACAGGTCGCCCTGGGAATGGCCGAGGCTTTCGTTGATGTGCTTGAAATGGTCCAGGTCCAGCAGGAGGACAGCGCCACGCTGCTGTTCGCGGCGGGCGCGTTCCAGCACCTGTTCGACGCGTTCGGTGAACAACAGGCGGTTGGCCAGGCTGGTCAGCGGGTCGTGGTGGGCGAGGAAGTTCAGTTCGTGCTGGGAACGCTTGATCGCGCTGATGTCGGAGAACACCGCCACGTAATGGGTCAACTGGCCTTCCTCGTCATGGATGGCGCGCAGGTTCTGCCAGAGCGGGTAGATTTCGCCGTTCTTGCGCCGGTTCCACACTTCGCCGCTCCATTCCCTGCGGTTCTCCAGGGCTTGCCACATGGCCTTGTAGAAGGCCGGCTCGTGGCGGCCGGAGCTGAAGATTCGTGGGTTCTTGCCCAGCACCTCCGCCTCCTCGAAGCCTGTGATGCGGGCGAAGGCGCGATTGACGTGCACGATGCGGCTATCTGCATCGGTGACCAGCACGCCTTCCTGGGTGCTGTCGAACACCGCGGCGGCCTGGCGCAGGCTGCTTTCGTGGGCGCGGCGGGCGTCCAGGTAGCCCTTCAGACTGCGCAGGTGCATGCACGCCAGGCCGAACAGCAGAAGGCTGGTGACCAGGACGAAGAACAGGCCCTTGGCAGTCTGCAACTCGTTCAGCAGCGCGCGGTCGCCGACCAGGCCGACCAGTACACGGTCGCTGAACAGCACCCAGAGGCTGGCAAGAATGAAGTAGGGCAGCACCAGTCTGAGTGCGCTGAATTTGGAACGCATGGGCGCGGCCTTCCTGGCTTGGGCGAAACGTGAGGATTCGCATTATAGGAGCAACCGACGACTGGGTGGTTTCTATCTAAAAGACGGGATGGTTTTCTCCGGGGGCTTTGTGATAATCCGAGCGTAGCTAGCGCTACAAGCCCCGATCACTTCACCCGAGGCAACTCCATCCATGTGGTACAACGGTTTTCTCGACCTGTCGCTGTGGCAACTGGTGGCGGTCACCCTGGTGATGACCCACATCACCATCGTCAGCGTCACTGTCTATCTGCACCGCTACTCCGCGCACCGTTCGCTGGAGCTGCATCCTGCGCTCAAGCACTTCTTCCGTTTTTGGCTGTGGCTGACCACTGCCATGAACACCCGCGAGTGGACCGCTATCCACCGCAAGCACCACGCCAAGTGCGAAACCGCCGACGACCCCCACAGCCCTGTGGTCAAGGGCATCTGGACCGTCCTGCGCAAGGGCGCCGAGCTTTACCAGGAAGAGGCCAGGAACGAAGAAACCCTGCGCATCTACGGCAAGAACTGCCCGGATGACTGGATCGAGCGCAACGTCTACAGCCGCTTCCCCATCGGTGGCGTGACCCTGATGGCACTGATCGACCTGGCGCTGTTCGGCGCGGGCGGCATCACCATCTGGGCCATCCAGATGATGTGGATTCCGGTCTGGGCCGCAGGCGTCATCAATGGCCTGGGCCACGCCATCGGGTATCGCAACTTCGAGTGCCGCGATGCTGCCACCAACCTGGTGCCCTGGGGCATCCTCATCGGTGGCGAAGAGCTGCACAACAACCACCACACCTACCCGAACTCCGCGAAGCTCTCGGTGAAGAAGTGGGAGTTCGACATGGGCTGGGCCTGGATCAAGCTGTTCAGCCTGCTGGGCATGGCCAAGGTGCAGCGCGTGGCACCCATTGCCCATCGCGTCGAAGGCAAGGGCAATCTGGACATGGATACCGCCATGGCCATCCTCAACAACCGCTTCCAGATCATGGCCCAGTACCGCAAGTTGGTGATCGGCCCGTTGGTGAAACAGGAGCTGGCCAAGGC
This sequence comes from Pseudomonas sp. BN415, assembly GCF_029871195.1. NCBI lineage: Bacteria > Pseudomonadati > Pseudomonadota > Gammaproteobacteria > Pseudomonadales > Pseudomonadaceae > Pseudomonas > Pseudomonas sp. BN415. The sequence continues at coordinate 15,012 of NZ_SSOK01000024.1, read as the reverse complement.
CGACGCATCGGTCCGCCACTCGTTCCGCCGCGCCAAGCGCCTGCTCTCCCGTGAGACCAGCCTGCTCGACGAAGGCCACCAGGCGCGTATCGCCGCCATGCTGGAGCAGAGCCAGGCCCTGAAGGTGATCTACGAGAAGCGCCTGGCGCTGCAGCAGATCTGGGTCAAGACCAGCGCCAACGGCCACGACATGCTGGAAGCCATGAAGCAGTGGGTGCACGAGGCTGAGGCCAGCGGCATCCAGTCCCTGCGCGACTTCGCCGAACAGCTGAAGACCTACTCCCTGCGTCCGGCCACCGCCTGACAGGGGACAGCGCCAATGAAAAGGCCGGCAGACATGCCGGCCTTTTTGCTTTCTGCCTTTTTCTGGATACATCGCAGGCCGAACCTGCGGTCCGGTCAGCGAATGAATTCGCCCCCACAGCAAGGGGCTCGCTTTCCCTTTGGGGGCGATTTCAATCGCGAAGGGCAGCGCAGCTGCCCCACAAGGCACCTCACCCGCAGCGCATTTCCTGCCGGCAAAAAAAGGCCGCTCATCATGAGCGGCCTGAACAAGACGTCGATAGGAGCTGTCACGCATCAACGTCAGGAGGTGAAGAGCGGGGTGGGGCAGGGATCAACTGTCCTGGTGGACGTCGGACTGCTTATGCTGCTCGGCCCCTTGCTTGACGATGGCCTGCTGCTGGGCGGCATCGGCGCGCTGCTCGGCCAGCGCTGCATTACGTGCAACAAAGGCGTTGGATTCTTCGGCCAGGGTCAATTGCGAGAAAAACAGGGAAAATACGGCGAAAAAGGCAGTAAAAATCAGATTACGTTGCATATATTGAACCTCTTGGATGGTTTCTTGCGAAACATGGCGCCATCTTAGGGAGGTCATGACAGGCGAAAAATAGCGGTTTCAGTGAATGACTATTTCTAGCGACGCAACAATTTCGAGTTGATCGCCCATTGCTTCGGGTCTTCGAGCAGCGCCTCGTCCTGGGCCAGCAGTGGCGGCAGTTCGGCCTTGAGGAACTCCACCCAGGTCTTGATCTTGGCATCGAGGAAGCGCCGCGACGGGTAGATCGCATAGATGGTGCGCTCGCGCAGACGGTATTCCGGCAGCAGCCGCAGCAGCTTGCCCTCGCGCACGTGCGGGCAGGCGACAAAGGAGGGCAGCAGGCAGACGCCCATACCGGCCTGGGCGGCCTTGGCCAGGGATTCGGCCACATTGACCTGGAAGCTTTCGGCGGGCAGCACGTTGAATTCGCCCTGTTCGCCGTTGAAGACCCAGCTGTCCTCATAGAGCGGGTCCAGCAGGCGCAGGTAGCGATGATGCTGCAGGTCCGTCGGCCCGATGGGCACGCCGTGCTTCTTCAGGTAGTCAGGGGCGGCGCAGAGCACGCTGAACATCGGTCCCAGCACCTGGGCCACCATCTGCGAGTCGGGCAGTTCTCGGGCGAAGGTGATGATCACGTCGTGGCCGTCTTCCAGCAGGTCGGGGGTGCGCTGCGACAGGGTCAGCTCCACCACCACCTCGGGGTAGCGCTCGCTGTAGCGCGCCACCAGGGCGGTGAGGTGCTGCAGGCCGAGGCCGGTCATAGTGTGCACGCGCAGTCGCCCATGCGGCTTGAGGTGCGCACCACGGGCTTCGGCGGCGGCTTCGTCCACTTCGCCGAGGATCTGCCGGCAGCGCTGCAGGTAGCGCTCGCCCACTTCAGTCAGTGCCAGGCGGCGGGTGGTGCGGTGTAACAGGCGAGCCTGGAGCTGTTGCTCCAGCTCCGACACCAGGCGTGACACTTGGGCGGTGGACAGGTCCATGGCCTGTGCGGCGGCGGTGAAGCTGCCGGTGTCTATCACCCGCACGAAAACCCGCATGCTGTGGAGCGTGTCCATTGTTACTCCCCGTGTAAGGCTGCTTCTCGCAATCGCGAGATTATCCACGATTCCTCGATAAATATACTTCGTACCCCTAAGCGGCAATGGCCGAGGTCTTGCCGTTCCCGTCATTCCCACCCGCGTGCTTCGCGGGTCCCTTCGAGGTACGCATGACGCCGGATCAAAGCTTCGCCCGTCGGGTCCAGGCGGCCATCGCCCTGTTCGTCCTGCTGTTCGCCTATTTCCTTGCGGCGGACCTGTGGATGCCCATCACGCCCCAGGCGCAACTGACCCGCCCGGTGCTGCGCATCGCTCCTCGCGTGGACGGCCAGGTGCTGGACGTCGCCGTCACCAACAACCAGCACGTCGCGGCCGGCCAGCTGCTGTTCCGCCTCGACCCGGAGCCCTTTCGACTCGCCGTGCGCTCTGCCGAGCTGGCGCTGGAACAGGCCGAGCAGGACAACCTTCAACTCGACGCCGCCATCGCCGCCGCCCGTGCCGAGCAGGTTGCCGCCCAGGCCTCGGCCAGTGAGTTGCAGCGTGAAACGGCGCGCCTCGGCCGCCTGGTGCAGAGCCAGCACGTTTCGCGCCAGCTCTATGAACAGACCGACGCCCAGCGGCAGGCCGCCCAGGCCAAGCTGGCCGCCGCTGCTGCACGCATCCGGGAGCTGGCGGCCCAGCGCGGCGCCGGCGGCGACGACAACCTGCGTCTGCGCCAGGCGCGCAATGCCCTGGACCAGGCCCGTCTGCAACTGGCGTACAGCGAAGTGCGTGCCGAACGCGCGGGGACCCTGAGCAACCTGCAACTCTCCCCCGGCGCCTTCCTGCACGCTGGCAACCCGGTGGCCGCACTGGTGGCGGACGAAGCGGACATCAGCGCCGACTTCCGCGAGAAAGCCCTGCGCTACGTGCGCCTGGAAGACGGCGCCTCGGTGGTGTTCGACGCCCTGCCCGGGCACATCTTCGCGGCGAAGGTCACTGCCATCGACGCCGGTGTCAAGGAAGGTCAGCTCGACGCCAACGGTGACCTGGCCGCCCCCGCTGTGTCCGACCGCTGGGTGCGCGATGCCCAGCGCCAGCGCCTGCATGTCAGCCTGATCGAGGCGCTGCCCTACAGCCTGCCCAGCGGCGCCAAGGCCACGGTCCAGCTCTACCCGCGCGACTCGCGCCTGGCGGACCTGTTCGGTCGTCTGCAGATCGCCGTCATCAGCCTCCTGCATTACGTGTACTGATGAGTCGCCGGACCGCGCTGACCGAGAACGACCTGCGCCAGTGCCTGCGTCTGGCCGGTGGTGGAACCCTTGGGCTGTTCATCTGCAAGCTGATGGGCTGGGACAATGGTTCGTTCTTCTGCGTCTATCCCATGCTCCTGCTCGGTCTTACGCCGAGCATCAATGCCCACGTCGTCCGCCAGTTCCTGTTCCAGGCGGTGGTGGTGAGCATCGAGGTGCTGGTGATCTACGGCTTGTTCGGTGACCGCCCGCAACTGATGGTGCCGCTGGCGTTCCTTGCGTTCTTCTGGCGCTTCCGCCTGATGGCGCAGGGCTCGTCTTTCATGTTCGGCGCCCTGGGGAGCGTGTTCCTTTCCATCCAGCTGCACTTCGCCAGCTACCCGGATGCGCACCTCTACGACCTGGTGACGAGCAACCTGGTGGCCGCCGGCCTGACGGTACTGATCGCCTGGCTGATGTTCTTCCTATTTCCCGACGCCGAGCCGCGACCACCCAGGCCGATGCCGGCCAAGGACCTGCCCAGCCAGCGCCACGAGGCAGTGCTCGGAGCGACCATCGCCACCCTGTCGTTCATGCTGTTCCAGAGCTTCGACCTGCAAGACTCGCTGTCGGCCCAGGTGGCCTCGATCCTGGTGCTGTTCCCCATGCATTGGAACGGCATCCGCTTCGCCGGGCGCATCCGGGCCCTGGGCACCCTGCTCGGCTGCGCCATCGGGCTGGTGCTGCAACTGGTGCTCTACAGCCACTACGACGTGCTGCCGCTGGTCATCCTGATGTACTGGACGGCGGCCTTCTGCTGCGCGCGACTGCATGTGCTGGAAGGCGCCCAAGGCGTCGGCTTCGGTGCGTTGACCACCTTGGCCATCGTCTTCGGCCAGTACCTCACGCCGCAGCACGACGTGGTCTATTCCATTGCCTATCGCCTGAGTTCGGTGTGCGTGGCGGTGTTCCTCACCCTGGTGGCAGTGTTCGCCCTGCACCGGTTGCTCAACCGGTTCGCTGCCTTCCGTCATGCCAGTCATGCCTGACCGTCGGGTGGATTGCCGGCCGCACTTTTGCCTGCCTAATCTGTCCAAGGCAGGTCCTATGAAGGTAGCGGCCGAATGGAAACGCCCCTCGAATCGCCAAGCGAACTGGAAAAACTCACCCTTGCCCTGCTGCACAGCCGAGGCGAGGTGGAGCGGCTTCGTGAGCGCGAGGCCATCTACAGCAGTCTCCTGGGCAGCGTGAATGCGGTGCTCTGGGCCTTCGACTGGGAGGCGCAGCGCATCATCTATGTCAGTCCGGCCTACGAGAGCATGTTCGGTCGCTCCGCTGCCCTGCTGTTGGCGGACTACAACGAGTGGCGCAACTGCATCTACCCGGACGACCTCGAGTACGCCGCGCAGAGTTTTGCCGAAGTGCTGGACAAGGGTGCCATCGAGGCCCGCGAGTACCGCATCATTCGCGCCGACGGCCAGCTGCGCTGGATCAGCGACAAATGCTTCGTCAGCCAGGGTGGCGGTGAAGGCCAGCCGACCATCGTCGTCGGTATCGCCGAAGACATCACCGAGAAGAAGCAACTGGAAGGCGAGTTGCACCGCCTGGCCACCACCGACGTGCTGACCAAGAGCAGCAACCGTCGGCACTTCTTCGAATGTGCCCAGCGTGAATTCGAGCACTCGATCCAGTTCGGCAGCCCGCTGGCGTTCATCCTGCTGGACGTCGATGACTTCAAGAAGATTAACGACACCCACGGCCACCAGGCTGGCGATCAGGTGTTGCAACGCATCGCCCAGTGCGGCAGCAACACCCTGCGCCGGGGCGACCTGTTCGGCCGCATCGGCGGCGAGGAATTCGCCGCCGTCCTGCCCGGTTGTCCGCCGGAGCTGGCGTGGCAGATCGCCGAGCGCCTGCAGCGGGAAGTGCAGCGGATGGGCTTCACCGTTGACGGCAAGAGCTTCGGTGTCACCGTCAGCCAGGGGCTGGCGAACCTGCGTGACGACGGCAACCTCGACAGCCTCTACGCCCGTGCCGACGCGGCCATGTACCAGGCCAAGCGCGGCGGGAAGAACCAGATCGTCTTGGCGGATTGAACCACGGGCGCGGGATTCCGGCGCTCTCGCGACTCCTGACGAACAGGGAGCCTTCACTGTCGTGGTGGGCCTTGTTCTCCCCTGCTGCCAACCGGCAGACGAGATCTTCGTCCACCTCGCGGAATCTTCCCCCGCGTCACCTCCTTCAATGTCGATGCTGGGCGCAGCCGCTCAGTATTTTCTGACTGCATCAGACCGTTCTTCCTGACTTATCGGATTGGTCCTCTTTCCCCGCTTTGGGGATATCGGCCTAGATATAGGCCGGTCACGCCAGCGTGACGATCACTTTCAACACAACGTGCCACCGACGCCGCCGCGTCCGCCGTTGTTCCCCTGCAAACCCAGCAAAGAGTGCGAAATGGAATTCACTCGCTTCGATCGGACCGACGGCTCATGCGCCTGCCTGGCTGTGGTCATGAATTCCTGCTCGGCGACTTTCATCTGACCTCCCGCAAGGGAGACTCCTGGAGTAGTCATGGCATCGAACAGTTTCCAGAACGAAGTACCCAAGGCCCGGATCAACATCAAGCTCGACCTGCACACCGGTGGCGCCCAGAAGAAGATCGAGCTTCCCCTCAAGCTGATGCTCATGGGCGACTACAGCAATGGTCGCGAAGTACGCCCGCTGTCCGAGCGCGGCAAGGTCAACATCAACAAGAACAACTTCGACAGCGTGCTCGCCGACTTCAACCCGCGCCTGAAACTGGCGGTGGAGAACACCCTGGCGGACGACGATTCGGAGACCTCCGTCGAGCTGGCCTTCTCCCGCATGAAGGACTTCGAGCCCGAGCAGGTGGCCCGGCAGATTCCGCAGCTTCGCGCCTTGCTCGCCATGCGCAATCTGCTGCGCGACCTCAAGTCCAACCTGCTGGACAACGTCACGTTCCGCCACGAGTTGGAACGCATCCTCAAGGACGACAGCCTCAGCGACGAGCTACGCGCCGAGCTGGCTGCGCTCGCCCCTCAAGACGCTCAGTAACGCTCCCGGTCATTCAAAGGAAGGTCCTCCATGTCCGCAGAACACACTTCCGTAGCCTCCAGCGGTACCGCTGCACTCCAGGAACACCAGGGTGTCTATGCCGCACTCTTCAGCAAGATCAACCTCAGCCCCGTCAGCGAGCTGGGTGGCCTTGACGCATTCCAGAACACCGAAGCGCTATCCGAAGCCTCCGCCGACGAGCGGGTCACCGCAGCCGTCAGCGTGTTCCTCGATCTACTCAAGCAGTCCTCGCAGCGTGTTGAACGACTGGACAAGACCCTGCTCGACGAGCACATCGCCTCCCTCGATGCGCAAATCAGCCGCCAGCTCGACGCGGTCATGCATCACCCGGACTTCCAGCGCGTCGAGTCCACTTGGCGTGGCGTCAAGTCGCTGATCGACCAGACGGATTTCCGCCAGAACGTGCGTATCGAGCTGCTCGACATCAGCAAGGATCATCTGGTGCAGGACTTCGACGACGCGCCGGAGATCGCCCAGAGCGGTCTGTACGTCCACACCTACACCCAGGAGTTCGACACGCCTGGGGGAGAGCCGATCGCGGCCGCCATTTCCAGCTACGAGTTCGACAGCAGTCCCCAGGACATCGCCCTCCTGCGCAACCTGTCCAAGGTCGCCGCAGCGGCCCACATGCCGTTCATCGGCGCCGTCGGGCCGGCCTTCTTCGGCAAGGATTCGATGGAGGAGGTCGCCGCCATCAAGGACATCGGCAACTACTTCGACAGGGCTGAGTACATCAAGTGGAAGTCCTTCCGGGACAGCGACGACTCCCGCTACATCGGCCTGACCCTGCCGCGCGTCCTCGGGCGCCTGCCTTACGGTCCGGACACCATTCCCGTACGCAACTTCAACTACGTGGAAAAGGTGAAAGGCCCCGACCACGACCGCTACCTGTGGACCAATGCCTCCTTTGCCTTTGCCGCCAACATGGTGAAGAGCTTCATCAACAACGGCTGGTGCGTGCAGATTCGTGGCCCGCAGTCGGGCGGCGCCGTGACCGACCTGCCGATCCACCTCTATGACCTGGGCACGGGCAACCAGGTGAAGATCCCCTCCGAGGTGATGATTCCGGAAACCCGCGAGTTCGAGTTCGCCAACCTCGGCTTCATCCCCCTGTCCTATTACAAGAACCGCGACTACGCCTGCTTCTTCTCCGCCAACTCGGCACAGAAGCCGGCGCTGTACGACACCGCCGATGCCACGGCCAACAGCCGCATCAACGCGCGCCTGCCCTATATCTTCCTGCTGTCGCGCATCGCCCACTACCTGAAGCTGATCCAGCGGGAGAACATCGGCACCACCAAGGACCGTCGCGTGCTGGAGCTGGAGCTCAACAAGTGGATCGGCGGCCTGGTCACCGAGATGACCGATCCCAGTGACGACCTGCAGGCTTCCTACCCCCTGCGCGAAGCGAAGGTGATAGTCGAGGACATCGACGACAACCCCGGCTTCTTCCGCGTCAAGCTCTATGCCGTGCCGCACTTCCAGGTTGAAGGCATGGACGTCAACCTGTCGCTGGTTTCGCAGATGCCCAAGGCCAAGGCCTGAGCACCCCCATAGGGAAACGACGTCATGAACATCGACCGCCCCCTATGGGCTGCGGGGGCGCTATTGTCCCCGCAGCAGTTCCAGCAGCAGGCGCGCTGGGAGGCCTGGACCAACGAATGCATCGCCCACCTCACCCTGGTTCACCCCTGGGGCGTGCTGGCGGTCGCCTTCGATCCGGATGCGCTGAGGCTCGGGAAGCTCAAGGCCTCCCGGCTTCACCTGCGGATGCCGGACGGCACCATGATCGACACGGACCGTACCGATCGCCTGCCGCCTGCGCTGGAGCTGCCCCGCGCGCTGGCGGACGACGCGCACAGCGCCCTGCTGCTGCTGGCGCTGCCGCTGGAGCAGGGCAATGGCAACAATTGCCTGCTCGAGGGTGATCGCGAGGACCGGCCGACCCGTTACCGCCAGGGTTGGAGAACGGTGCAGGACCTCTACGGCGATGAGCGCCAGTCCATCAGCGTGATGGAGCACCAGCTCCGTCTGCGCCTGGCCAGTGATGACAACGGCGACTACCTGACCTGCCCGGTCGCGCGCCTGGTGCGCGACCCCCAGGGTATCTGGGCCCTTGATCCCGGCTATGTGCCGCCGCTGTTGAGTTTCGCTGCTCATTCCGGACTCTCGACGCAACTGGACAACCTGTTCACCCAACTGTCCGCCAAGCGTCAGCGGCTGATGGGCATGCGCCGCGAGAGCAACCAGCGCATGGCCGATTTCGCAGTGGCCGATGTCTCGTTGTTCTGGCTGCTCAACTCGCTCAATACCTATCAGCCAATCCTGGCCGACCTCAGGGCTCATCCTGCTCGCCCTCCCGAACAGGTCTACCGGGAACTGGCGAAGCTCGCCGGTAGCCTGTCGACCTTTTCGCTGGAGCACGACATCGAGCGAATACCGGCCTACCGGCACGAGCAACTGGAGACTGTCCTTCCACCGCTGATGAGCATGATTTCATCCCTGCTCGAAGCCAGCCTGCCCTCGCGCGTCATCGCCCTCGAGCTGGAAGAGAGCGGGGCCAACCGTTGGAAGGTGGCGCTCATCGATTCAAGGTTGCGCGAGCCCGGCGGCGCCGACTTTTACTTGTCCGTGCGTTCGCGCCTGTCGGCGGCGCAACTGCAGAGTCAGTTTCCGCACCTGTGCAAGCTGGGCGCGCCGGATGATGTCGACCACCTGGTCAATGCCGCACTCGACGGCGTTCCGCTTCAACCCCTCAGCCATGTTCCGGCCGCGATTCCGCTGCGCCTGGAAAACCAGTATTTCGCGCTGGATCTCGAGCATCCCAAGGGGAGGGCCATGCTGGCTGCGGGCGTCTGCGCCATATACGTACCCGCCGGCCTGATCGAGGCGCGACTCGAACTCTTCGCGGTGCTGCGCTCATGATCCAGAACATGGCAAAAATCCGGTCGGCAGTCGTCGATATCGACGCTTTGCTTCAGGACACCTACCTACTCGTCGTATCCCTGCGAGAGGGTGCGGTGGCGCTTAGTGGCCGCGAGCTCTGGCGGCATTGCTGCGAGCAGGTCGAAAGCCTGCGCAATGCCCTGAAGGAGGCCGGAGTCAGCCAGCGGAGCATTGATTGCATCAGCTACGCCCAATGCGCCCTGCTGGATGAAACGGTCCTCGGCCATGCCGGTGACGAGGCCCATGCGAGCTGGGCCAGCGAGCCTTTGCAGGCGAAGTTCTTCAGCCGTCACCAAGCGGGCGAATCTCTTTATGAGGACATGCGCGAAGTCCTGCGCCAACCCGCGCCAGACCCGCAGGTGCTGACGGCCTACCAGCGCGTCCTGATGCTCGGGTTCAAAGGGCGCTATCGCGACTTGCAGGACCCTGAGCGAGAAGAGCTTCTGAGCGCGTTGGACGCCCAGGTCTCACCCTTGGCCGTGCGTGATGCGTTGATCTCGGACTCCGGTCGTGGACGCGGCTTTGCCTTGCGGCGCTGGCTGCGCAGCCCCGCGACGCAACTGCTTGTAGCTGCTGCGCTGATCGCCGGAGCTTGGTGGGGAATGGACCATCTGCTCCAGCGTGTGGTCGCTTCGCTGCTGCCCGGCGTGACATGAAGGAGGCGCCATGACCGTCACGCTGAAGCGCGGCCTCTGCGTGTGGGCCGCCTTGCTCACCCTGCTATTGCTATTCGTCTTTCCCCTCGACGCGTGGCAACGCGGCGGTGCGGTGCTGGCCATCACCTTGGCGGTTCGTCTGGCCTGGCGGTGGGCAGGCCAATCGCTTTCTGCACTGGACAGTGCGATACCGTTGCCGGCGGCGGACTTCCGACAACCCCTGGTGCTGGTCTGTGGTGATGGCCTGCCGGGCCTTTTCGACGGCTCGGCGGAGGGGGCCGTACTGAGGACGACGTCGCAGGGCTGCTACCTGCGGGTGGAGGGCCTCGAATGGTTGCCGCTTCGGGTTGGCAGCGTTCTGGCGCATCGGCCTCACTGGGTTGGGCAGCTCGCTGTTCTATTGGTCATCAACCCGAACGAGCACGATGATGCCTCCGCGCTTGAGGGACGTATCCAGGCATTCCGCCACCAACTGGCGCTGGCGCGCCGACAGGGCGCCGCCTTGCCATTGCTCCAGGTCACCTATCTGCAACGCCATCAGACCGACACCCCCTGGTTTTGCTGGACGTCGGGTGCGCAGCAGCCGGATGTCCTTGAGGCGGGGGCTCGGATCAGCCTTGGCGGGTGGCAGAGGCGCAGGGAGGATCTCCCTCTCTCGGCGGCTCGCCTGCGGACCAGCGTCGTACTGGACAGTGCTGCTGGCTGGCTGAACCGGCATGTGCTGGCTCGTTTCGCTAACCGGGGAGAGCCGGCTGTGGTCGCCCATGGGGTCATGCTGGTCCCGGCGTTGCCTCGCAGCCTCCCCGGGAATCTCTGGCAGCAATGGCTGCATGACAGGACCGCGCTACGCGAGATTGACGTGCCGGCGGCGTCGACAAAGCTGCCGCTTCCAGACGCGCTATTGCCACTGCTGCCTATACAGGTGCGAAGCTCACCCTTGCGTCGGGCTGGAGCGATAGCGCTCTGGCTGTCCACGGTCGCCATTCTGGTGGCCATGGTCGGCTCTACTTGGCAGAACAGCCAACTGGTGCGTCGGGTCAGCGATGACTTGCAGCGCTATCTGGCCATTCCTTACGTAGCAAGCCGCAACCAGCCCGAGTTCGCCTTGCGCGAGGCCGCCATGTCTGTACTGCGCGCCGACGCCGTTCGCCTGGATGGTTACTACCGTTATGGCGAACCGCTCTGGCTCGGAATGGGCCTTTATCAGGGCGAACGCCTGAGGCGCGAATTGCTGGCTGCGATTACAGGCCACCGGTTACCGCCGGACGCACCTGCGCAGGCGACGGATCTGCCTGAGCCCCTCAGGCTCGACAGCCTGTCGCTGTTCAACGTGGGCAGTGCCACGCTCAGACCCGAGTCGACCAAGCTGCTGATCAATGCCCTGGTCGGCATCAGGGCCCAGCCCGGTTGGCTGATCGTCATCGCCGGCCATACCGATGCCACCGGCAGCGCCGAACAGAATCTCCAGCTGTCTCGCGCTCGTGCCAGCGCCGTGCGCGACTGGATGCAGCGCATGGGCGACATCCCCGACAGCTGCTTCGCCGTACAGGGTTTCGGCGCCAGTCAGCCGATCGCCAGCAATGACACCGAAATCGGGCGCGCCACGAACCGGCGCGTCGATATCCGCCTGGTGCCGGAGGTGGGGGCCTGTGCGCTGCCCACTGCGGCACCGGACGGCAAGCACCAGTCGCATGCTGCGGCTGTCAACCTCTGAGAAGGAGTTTCAAATGGCAATTCCCGTATACCTCTGGCTGCAGGACGATGGCGGCGCAGACATCAAGGGTTCGGTGGACGTGCAGAAGCGCGAGGGCAGCATCGAGGTCGTCGCCCAGGATCACAGCCTCTACATTCCGACCGACAACAACACCGGCAAGCTGACCGGAACCCGTGTCCACACCCCCTTCCTGTTCACCAAGGAAATCGATGCGTCCAGTCCCTACCTGTACAAGGCTGTGACCACCGGGCAGACCCTCAAGAGCGCCGAGTTCAAGTGGTACCGCATCGACGACGCCGGCCAGGAAGTCGAGTACTTCATCACCAAGCTGGAGAACGTCAAGGTCGTGAAAGTCGCGCCCAAGATGCACGACGTCAAGGACCCGTCCAAGGAGAAGCACAACCACCTGGAACAGGTCGAGTTGCGCTACGAGAAGATCACCTGGACCTACAAGGACGGCAACATCATCCACGCCGACTCCTGGAACGAACGTCAGAGCGCCTGACGTCGGGTTGGGCCGGCGGAGCCATTGGCTCCGTCGGCGCCCCGCGACCACACCGGACGCTCAAGCGCCACGCACTTCGTACAAGGACGCACTTCCATGGCCCAGAACTCTGCCAGCCTACTTCGTCGCCTCAATCCCTACTGCGCCCGGGCACTCAGCGCCGCGGCGTCGCTGTGCCAGAGCCGTGCCCATGGGGAGATTACCCCTGAGCACTGGCTGCTCAAGCTGCTGGAGCAGGGGGAGGGCGATCTCACCCTGATCGCCCGACGCTACGAGTGGGATCTCGACGCTCTCTGGCAGGGCCTGCTCGACCACCTGGATAGCCTGCCCCGCAGCGTGCGCGACAAGCCGCAGCTCAGTACGGAGCTGCGACAACTGATCAAGAACGCCTGGCTGCGCGCCTCACTGGATGAGGACAACGACCGTCTGCGTTCGCTGCACGTGCTTGGTGCCCTGCTCGAGGCGCCCCACCTGCTGCGCTGCGAGGCCGCCTGGCCGCTGTTCAGCCTCGGTGAGTCGCAGCTTCAGCGCCTGCTGCCCCTGCTCGACCAGCACTCCGAGGAGCGTGCGGAGCTGCAGCGGGAGGCCGAGCTCGAGGGCGACGAAACCGGCACCGCCGTATTGGCCAGCGTACCGGCCGGCAAGGCTGGAGATGACGCCCTGCACGCGCTGCTAGAGCGTTTCACCCAGGACCTGACCGCCCAGGCGCGCGAGGGACGCATCGACCCGGTACTCGGCCGCGACGACGAAGTCCGCCAGGTCATCGACATCCTCAGTCGGCGGCGCAAGAACAACCCCATCCTGGTGGGCGAGCCCGGCGTCGGCAAAACCGCGCTGGTCGAGGGCCTGGCCCTGCGCATTGCCGAGGGCACTGTGCCCGACAGCCTCAAGGCCGTCAGCGTGCGCACCCTCGATCTCGGCCTGCTGCAGGCCGGGGCGGGCGTCAAGGGCGAGTTCGAGCAGCGCCTTAAGCAGGTCATCGATGCCGTCCAGCGCGCAGAGCATCCGGTCCTGCTGTTCATCGACGAGGCCCACACCCTGATTGGCGCCGGCAACCAGGCTGGTGGCGCCGATGCCGCCAACCTGCTCAAGCCCGCACTCGCCCGTGGCGAACTGCGCACCATCGCCGCCACCACCTGGAGCGAGTACAAGCAGTACTTCGAGCGCGACGCCGCGCTGGCGCGCCGCTTCCAGATGGTCAAGGTCGACGAGCCGGACGATGCCAACGCCTGCCTCATGCTACGTGGCCTCAAGGCCCGTTACGCCAGCCACCATGGCGTGCATATCGAAGATGCCGCCGTGCAGGCCGCCGTCAGCCTTTCGCGTCGCTACCTGACCGGGCGCCAGCTGCCGGACAAGGCTGTCGACTTGCTGGATACCGCCAGCGCACGCGTACGCATGAGCCTCGACTGCGAGCCCCAGTCGCTGGTGCGCCTGGCGTCCCGGTTGGCGGCCCTGGAACTGCAGCAGCAGGCCCTGGAGGCGGACAACCACCTGGGCGCTCGAGTGCCTGACGGGCGGCTCGACGAGCTCGCCGAACAGCGTGTCGACCTGGAGTGCCAGCACCGCGAGCTGGAGCGCCAGTATCGCCACGAGCTCGACCTGAGCCTGCAGCTCCTCGCCGCTCGCCAGGAGGAACCTCGGCAGACGGAGCGCTCTGCCGAATTGCAGCGCCGACTGGAAGAAGCCCAGGGCGATCGGCCTCTTCTCTCCCTCGATGTCACTTCACGCAACGTCGCCGAGGTGATCGCCGACTGGACCGGCGTGCCCCTGGGCAGCCTGCTCAAGGACGAACAGGCCAATCTGCTGGAACTGGAGCGGCACCTGGCCCAACGGGTCATCGGTCAGGACACCGCGCTGGCCGCGCTGGCCCAGCGGCTGCGTGCCGCGCGTACCGGCCTCACCGACGAGCGAACGCCCCAAGGCGTGTTCCTGCTAGTGGGCAGCAGCGGCGTCGGCAAGACCGAAACCGCTCTGGCGCTGGCCGACAGCCTCTTCGGCGGCGAGAAGTCGCTGATCACCCTCAACCTTTCCGAATACCAGGAGGCCCACACCGTCAGTCAGCTCAAGGGCTCGCCGCCCGGCTACGTCGGCTACGGCCAGGGCGGTGTACTCACTGAAGCGGTGCGTCAGCGGCCCTACAGCGTGGTGCTGCTGGACGAAGTGGAGAAAGCCCACCGCGACGTGCTCAACCTGTTCTACCAGTCCTTCGACCGGGGCTTCATGCGGGACGGCGAAGGCCGCGAGATCGATTTCCGCAACACTGTCATCCTCATGACCTCCAACCTGGGTGGCGACTTGTTGCAAACCTGCCTGCAGGCGCAGCCGGATGCCCCTGACGCCACCCTCCAGGAACTGCTGCGTCCGGTGCTGCGCGAGCACTTCCAGCCAGCCTTGCTGGCCCGCTTCCAGACCCTGATCTACCGCCCGCTGGAGGCGGACTCGTTGAAGCGCATCGTCGACCTCAAGCTCGCCCAGGTCGCCCGCCGGCTGCAGCGTCACTATGGGCTGGATTGCCGGGTCGATGGCAGCCTGAGCGAAGCCCTGGCCGCCGCCTGCCTGCTGCCCGACACCGGCGCGCGCAACATCGACAGCCTGCTCAACCAGCAAATCCTACCGGTGCTCAGCCAACAGCTGCTGCAGCGCCAGGCCAGCCGACAGGACACCCGTGGCGTCACCCTCGGCTACAGCGATGCCGAGGGCATCACCCTGCACTTCTCCGATCCGCTGGAGCACCGCCATGCAGTGCCTGAGGAGGCCTGAACATGCTCGCTGAAATCCGTCCCTTCTTCGACCACAGCCGCCACAAGCTCCAGGTCGACGGGCTTGACGCCGCACTCGACGTGCTGGCCTTCCACGGCGAGGAGGCCTTGAGCCGGACCTTCGCCTACCACATCGAGTTCACCTCCGCCGAGCGCGATCTGCCCGCCGACCGGCTGCTCGGCCAGGCCGCGCACTTCAGCCTCCATCCGCCACCCACCCCGGTGCCCTTCATCGGCCTCAGCCTGCCGCCCGCCCAGGCCCTGC
>NZ_SSOK01000023.1:0-14740 GCF_029871195.1 Pseudomonas sp. BN415 | reverse complement strand
AAACTGCGCTTCTTCGGCCGATTTCGCCTTGCCTGACCTTCGCTCGACGACTTTTCGTACAAAACCTAGGCCGGCCATTGCGATCTGGCCAGTTGCGGGCGCTGCGTGTCGGGGCAGGGGCTATGCTTTGAGGCTTGGCGGTCAGGCCGGCCTTCCCGCGCCGGAGGGCCGCGTTCAGCGGCTTCGAGCGGGGGCGCCGCTCATCCGGGGAAATGACCTGGAGCAAGAGCGGCACCGACCGCCAACGATACGATTTCAGCGCAGTAGCGACGTCAGGGAGAGCGTGTTGTGTTGCTGAAACAGATGGTTTGTTGCCTGGCTGTTGCCGCTGCAGCAGTCGGGGTAGATCGGGGAGGGGCCGTGCCATGAGCGGGGCGCCTTCCATTGACGTTCACTCATCGGGCCTGAGCATCGCCGGGGACTGGACCCTGGCCCACTTTGGCGAATTGCGCGGCCGGGTAGCCGCCCTGCGCGACACGCTGCTACCCGGACAGTCGGTGGACCTCGACGGACTCGGCAGCCTGGACACCGCCGGCGCTGCCCTGCTGGTGGAGTTGCTCGGCAGCGCGCGCATGGCGGACCTGGATCGCCTGGCACCGCACCTGCCCACCGAGCGTCGAGCCTTGTTGCAGGCCGTGGCTGCGGCCATGGCCGGGGACGGTGAGGTATCTCCGCCCCCGAGACAGTCGGCCCTGGTGGAGTTGCTCGGACGTATCGGTGCTGCGATGCAGGGGCTCTGGGAGCAGACCCTGGCGTTGCTCGGCTTTATCGGCCTGACGCTCTCCGCCATGTTTGCCATCCTCCTGCGGCCGCGCCGCTGGCGGGTCACCTCGCTGGTGGCACATCTGGAGCAGAGCGGCCTGGATGCGGTGCCCATCGTCGCGCTGCTGACCTTCCTGGTCGGCGCGGTTGTCGCCTTCCTCGGTGCCACGATCCTTTCGGACTTCGGTGCCACCCTCTATACGGTCAACCTGGTGGCCTTTTCCTTCCTGCGTGAGTTCGGCGTGTTGCTCACCGCCATTCTCATGGCTGGCCGCACGGCCAGCGCCTTCACCGCGCAGATCGGTTCGATGAAGGCCAACGAGGAGGTCGATGCCATCCGCACCCTGGGCCTGAGCCCGGTGGAACTGCTGGTTCTGCCACGGGTGTTCGCCTTGTTGATCGCGCTGCCATTGCTGACGTTCATTGCCATGCTCAGCGGCATGGTCGGCGGTGCGGTGGTCTGCGCCCTGGCTCTGGATATCTCGCCTTCGATGTACCTGACGCTGCTGCAGGAGAACATCGAGTTGCGGCATTTTCTGGTGGGCATGGGCAAGGCGCCCGTGTTCGCATTCCTGATTGCGGTGATCGGCTGCCTGGAGGGCTTCAAGGTCACGGGCAGCGCCCAGTCGGTGGGTGAACGCACCACGTCCAGCGTGGTGCAGTCGATTTTCGTGGTCATCCTGCTCGATGCAGTGGCTGCCTTGTTCCTGATGGAGGTGGGCTGGTGACGGAAGAATCCATCATCGAGGTGCGTGGCTTGCGCAACCAGTTCGGCGCCCAGGTGGTGCATGAGGACCTCAATCTGGACCTGCTGCGTGGCGAGATACTTGGCGTCGTGGGCGGTTCGGGCACGGGCAAGTCGGTGTTGTTGCGCTGCATCCTCGGCTTGCGTCGGGCCAACGTCGGCACGGTGCGGGTGTTCGGCGAAGAGTTGCTGGCGTTGCCGGCCGAGCGCCGCTCGCAGCTGGAGCGCCGCTTCGGGGTGCTCTACCAGCGCGGGGCGCTGTTTTCGTCGCTGACGGTGATCGAGAACATCGCCCTGCCGCTGATCGAACACGCCCGTCTCGATCGGGCGGACGCCGAGGCCCTGGCCCGGGTCAAACTGGCACTGGTGGGGCTGCCGGCCGATGCCGGTGGCAAATATCCCACCGAGCTGTCTGGTGGCATGGTCAAGCGCGCCGCCCTGGGGCGCGCCCTGGCGTTGGACCCGGACATCCTGTTTCTCGACGAACCCACGGCGGGGCTGGATCCGATCGGCGCAGCGGCCTTCGACCAACTGATCCGAACCCTGCGCGATGCCTTGGGGCTCAGCGTGTTCCTGGTCACCCATGACCTGGACAGCCTCTACACCCTGTGCGACCGGGTCGCGGTACTGGCGCAGAAACATGTGCTGGTGGCCGACCGCCTGGAAGTGGTCGCCGCCAATGAGGACCCCTGGGTCCGCGAGTATTTCCACGGACCGCGCGGGCGTGCGGCCGAGCAGGCGGCAATGCGCGCGCCGGGGAGTCCATGAATGGAAACACGAGCCCATCACGTCCTGATCGGTCTGTTCACCGTGCTGGTCGTCGGCGCGGCAATGCTCTTCGCCCTCTGGCTGAACAGGGCCGGCTCCGAAAGCCAGTTGCAGGAGTACGAGGTGATCTTCACCGAAGCGGTCAGCGGCCTGTCCCAGGGCAGTGCGGTGCAGTACAGCGGCATCA
Source organism: Pseudomonas sp. BN415 (assembly GCF_029871195.1). Taxonomy (NCBI): domain Bacteria; kingdom Pseudomonadati; phylum Pseudomonadota; class Gammaproteobacteria; order Pseudomonadales; family Pseudomonadaceae; genus Pseudomonas; species Pseudomonas sp. BN415. Next base: position 12,278 of record NZ_SSOK01000023.1, on the reverse strand, counting down.
AGGTCGGTGACGTGGCGCAGTTGCGCCTGGATCCGAAGGACCCACGCAAGGTGATGGCGCGCATTCGTATCGTTGGCGCCACGCCGATCAAGGAGAACACGCGGGCGCGGCTGTCCATCACCGGCGTCACCGGCACCGCGGTGATCCAGCTGCACGGCGGTACGCCGTCCAGCCCGCTGCTCAAGGGCAAGGGTGGCAAGTTGCCGGTGATCATCGCCGATCCATCGCCCATCGCCCGGTTGATGGCAGGCGGGGAAGACGTGATGCTCAGCGTCACCCGATTGCTGGAACAGGCCAATAAGCTGTTCTCCAGCAAGAATGTCGAACACGTGTCCCAGACACTGGCCCATCTCGAACAGACCACTGCCAGCATCGCTGAGCAGCGGGATGAGCTGCGCCGGACCCTGGAGCAGGTGAATACCGCTACGAGCGAAGCCAGCACGCTATTGCGCACCGCCAATAGCTTGCTGGACGGCGACGGTCGGCAGGCCTTCGCCAGCGCAGAGCGGCTGCTGGCCTCCCTGGAACGCAGCAGCCGCAGTATCGAGCAACTGCTGGATGGCAACCGCCAATCCCTCGATGGCGGCATGAAGAGCATTGGCGAACTGGGCCCGGCCATCGGCCAGTTGCGCGACACCCTGGAATCGCTGCGCAACTTCTCCCGGCGCCTCGAAGAAGACCCGGGCGGCTATCTGCTGCGCAGCGACAGCATCAAGGAGTTCCGACCATGAAGCCTCTGTTTCCCTTGGCGTTCCTGTTGCTGCTGAGTGCGTGTTCCATCCTGCCCAAAGGTGAGGAGTTGGTGGTCTACCAACTGCCTGCCAGCAGCGCAGTGCCCATGAACGGGCGAACGGTGGATTGGGCCTTGCAGGTCAACAAACCCCTGGCCAGCCCGCTGCTGGACAGCACGCGCATCGCTGTACTGCCGGAAGGCGACCGCATCAGTGCCTATCAGGGTGTGCGCTGGGAGGACCGTGGCACGCTGTTGCTGCGTGACCGCCTGATCGATGCCTTTCGCAGTGACGGTCGCATCGGTGCGGTGAGCAGCGACGATAGCCGGTTGGACACTGACCTGGTGCTGGCGGGCGATCTGCGCGCCTTCCAGGGGGAGTTCCGGGCGGGGAGGGTAGAGGTGCATATCCTGCTGGAAGCGCGCCTGGTGCAAAGCGGCAACCGGCGCATGCTCGCCAGCCAACGTTTCGAAGTGCGTGAAACGGCCAGCGACAAGGCACCGGCTCAGGTGGTGGCGGCCTTCGGCCAGGCCGCCGACCGGCTTGCGGCCCAGGTTCTGGACTGGACACTCGCCCAGGGCGCATGGCGGCACGCGCTCAGCGCGCGCGACTGAGGTCGATCAGCGGGCCGCTACGCAATGTGGCGGACGGCACATCGTTGGCGACCTTCACCTGATCGACCTGCGTACGGCAGCCGTGCGCCAGCAACAACCTTCGAGACATTCCCAATGGGGCGATCAGGCAAAAGCAGGGTTTTTGACTCATAAAACCGCTTATTTTGCAAGAATTGACCGGGGTCCTCCGGGCGGTGGCAAACACCGGATTAACGGAAGATGTCTCCCTTGAAGGCTCTAGAACGGGCGTTCTGTCGTGGTATGCGTGTCCTCTATGTGGGCAAGGAGGCCCCCGAAGTGCCACGCATTCTCTTCTTTGTAAGAACTTATTTCATTAAAAATTATATATAAAACAATTAGTTAGTGTGATTGCTTGCTGAAAATTGACCATAATGACGGTCGCTTGACAGTGTTTTTGGCCGAATCTTTAGTCAGGTATGTAAGAAATTGTTTCGAATTGCGGGCAGCTGCATCGTGAGGGCGCTGCAGCCTTAGCCGGGAAACAATAAAAGCTAGGGAGAACGTCATGAGCCTTGCATCGCGCGACCTGTTCCAGTGGGTGATTTCGCCCATCTCATTGCACCTTTCCGAATTTCACGATCCGCCGGGTCGATGACCCCGGCGCCGGCACCCGATTGCCGGCACTGCCAGGGATAGAACCTCCTGCTGAAGAGCATGATTCGCGCTGCCACCAGCGTCGCTTCGAGGTAGGCGTCATCTAATCCCCCAAATCCCGAATCAAGTCGAAAGCGTGGAGCCCTGTCCTTGCTGCCATGGCGCACGCCCCTACGCAGTCGGAATTGAGGAATCAGCAAATGGCCAATTTCAACCTCGCAGACCTGGATTTCATCCTTCAGCAGATTCTTATCGCTGAAGCTCATGCCAATGGGGAGGATCTCCGTGATCTTCTGCCCAACGTGCAGGTGCCTTTCGGCCTTCGCACCATCGATGGTTCGTTCAACAACCTGTTCTCAGGGCAAACCGAGTTTGGCGCTGCAGATAACGTCTTCCCGCGCTTGCTGGACCCTGTGTTCCGGCCGGCAGAGTTGGGAACCTCCTACGCGCAGACTACCGGGACCGTGATCGACTCCCAGCCGCGGACCATAAGCAACCTGATCGTCGACCAGACCGCGAACAACCCGGCGGCGGTTGCCGCTGCTGCACAGACTCCCGGTTCGGCCACCGTGGCCAGCCCCGGTCTGGATGGTCTGTTCGGTACCGCTGATGACGTACAGACGCAGTTCATCCCGAATATCTCCCCGGATGCAGGGCTGTCCGCGCCGTTCAACGCCTGGATGACCTTCTTCGGGCAGTTCTTCGACCACGGCCTGGATCTGGTTACCAAGGGCGGCAATGACATCGTTTTCATTCCGCTGCAGCCGGACGACCCGCTCTTCGTACCGGGCAGCCCGACCAACTTCATGGTCATGACCCGCGCCACCATGCTGCCGGGTGCAGATGGGATCCTGGGTACTGCTGACGATATCCATGAGCAGCAGAACACCACGTCGCCCTTCGTCGACCAGAACCAGACCTACAGCTCGCATCCATCGCACCAGGTGTTCCTGCGTGCCTACCAGATCGGTGCCGATGGGCAGCCGCATGCCACCGGCAAGCTGATCACTAACCGCGCCCTCGGGGCTGACGGCGAGTTCGGCACCGCCGATGACGTGGAGATCGGCGGGATGGCGACCTGGGCGGTGGTCAAGGCCCAGGCTCGTGACATCCTCGGCATCGACCTGACCGACGCGAACGTGTTCGATGTGCCGCTGCTGGCCACCGATGCCTACGGCAATTTCATCAAGGGGCCGAACGGGTTCCCGCAGGTGGTGATGAAAGGCGCGGATGGGTTGGCTGGCACCGCTGACGATGTCCTGGTGGAAGGCAATCCGCTGGCCCCCATCAGTCTGGCCAACGCGGTCGGCACTGGTCACCAATTCCTCATCGACATTGCCCACAGCGCCGATCCGAGCGGCGGCCTGACGGCGGACGCCGACGGCATCGTCAACGTCGGTACCACGCCCGCAGCCGGGACCTACGACAATGAGCTGCTGGACGCCCACTACATCGCCGGTGATGGCCGGGTCAACGAGAACATCGGCCTGACCACCGTGCACCACGTGTTCCACTCCGAGCACAACCGCCTGGTGGAGCAGACCAAAGACACCCTACTGGCCTCCGGCAACCTGGCCGAGCTGACTCCCTGGCTGATGCCGGGTACGGCCCCGGTCGCGTTCCCAACCACCCAGGCACAGATCGATGCCTTGCAATGGAACGGCGAGCGGTTGTTCCAGGCCGCCAAGTTCGGCACCGAGATGCAATACCAGCACCTGGTGTTCGAAGAGTTCGCGCGCACCATCCAGCCCCAGGTGGACGGGTTCCTCGCGCCGACTGGCTATGACACCACCATCGATCCGTCGATCGTCGCCGAGTTCGCCCATACGGTTTACCGCTTCGGCCACTCGATGCTGACCGAAACCATCGACCGCCTGGACCCGAGCTTCAACCCGGTCACCGCCGACCCGTTGCACCCCACGGCCGACCAGCAGATCGGCCTGATCGCGGCTTTCCTCAACCCCCTGGCCTTCGCCGCCAGTGGACCGAGCGCCGAAGAGGCGGCAGGGGCCATCGTGCGTGGCGTGACCCGCACTGTGGGCAACGAGATCGACGAGTTCGTCACCGAGGCGCTGCGCAACAACCTGGTGGGTCTACCGCTGGACCTGGCGGCGATCAACATCGCCCGTGGCCGCGACACCGGTATTCCCTCGCTGAATGCCGCGCGTCGCGAGTTCTTCCACATGACTGGCGACGAGCAGCTGAACCCTTATTCCAGCTGGGTGGACTTCCTCGACCATCTCAAGCACCCGGAATCGTTGATCAACTTCATCGCCGCCTATGGCACCCACTCCAGCATCACCGGTGCCAGCACCCTGGCGGCCAAGCGTGCCGCTGCAACTCTGCTGGTGCTGGGCGGCGCTGGTGAGCCGGCAGACCGCCTGGACTTCCTGCACAGCACCGGGGCCTGGACGAGCGGACCGGATGGTGTGACCACGACCGGCCTGGACCTGGTGGACTTCTGGATCGGCGGCCTGGCCGAAGAGAAGATGCCGTTTGGCGGCATGCTCGGCTCGACCTTCAACTTTGTCTTCGAGACACAGCTGGAGGCCCTGCAGGACGGTGATCGCTTCTACTACCTGTCGCGTACCGCGGGGATGCACTTTGGCACCGAGCTGGAGAACAACTCCTTTGCCAAGCTGGTGATGCTGAATACCGACGTCACCCACCTGGCCAACGCAATCTTCACCACGCCGACCTGGACCCTGGAAGTCAACCAGGCTGTTCAGCACACGGGATTGGGAGTCGGTGGCCGTGATGACCCCACCGGCGGCATCCTCATCAACGGCGTGGAGATCACCCCCCTGGTGATCCGGGACGATCCCAATACCGCCGCTGTGGAAACCAACTACTTGCGCTACACCGGTCCGGACCACGTGGTGCTCGGCGGCACGGCTGGCGATGACATCATCATTTCCAGCGAGGGCGATGACACCCTCTACGGTGATGGCGGCAATGACGTGCTCGAAGGCGGCTATGGCAACGACACCGTGATGGGTGGGGCCGGCGACGACATCATCACTGACGCCGGCGGCGACAACCGCATGGAGGGTGGTGACGGCAATGACGTCATCCATGTTGGCAGCATGATGGCCGGAGGCGTTGGCAATCTGATCCTTGGTGGCAGCGGCAAGGACTTCATCGTCACCATCGAAGACATGTCCACCACCTTCGGTGGCCAGGGCGACGACTTTATCTACAGCGCCAAGACCAGCCTGCCACCCACTGGCAACGAGGGCGACGACTGGATCGAGTGGGGCACCCAGGACGGCGCGCCCGGCGACAACTTCGCCCCGCTGCTGGCTGACAACGTGATCGGCCACGACGTCTTCATTGGCGGCGGCGGCTTCGACGAGATGATCGGGGAGGGCGGCGACGACATCTTCGTGGGCAGCGATGCCCAGGACAAGATGGACGGCATGTCCGGTTATGACTGGGTCACCTACAAGAACGACAACATCGGCGTAACCGTCGACCTGGCCCTGGCGGCCTTCCTCGGCATCGGTGAGGTGGGCGACCACATTGCCTTCCCCGTGGCGCAGTCGCCGGCCTCCATCTTCGACCGTTTCGCCGAAGTGGAAGGCCTGTCCGGTTCTGACTTCGCCGACATCCTGCGCGGCGACGATGTGGACCCGACCACCATCATCAACCACGGTGGCGCCACCGGTGGTGCGCTGACCAACCTGGACCTGATCACTGGCCTGCGGGCCTTCCTCGGCGATCAGGCCTCGGTAGGCGCGGACGCCATCCTAGGTACCGCAGACGATCTGGTGGACACCTTCGTCGGCGGCAATATCATCCTCGGCGGCGGTGGCAGCGACATCATCGAGGGCCGCGGCGGCAACGACCTGATCGATGGCGACCTGTGGCTGAACGTGCGCATCAGCGTGCGCCAGAACCTCGACGGCACGGGTCCCGAGATCGCCACGTTCGACAGCATGGTGGATCTGATTCCGCTGATGCTGAACCGCACCTACAACCCCGGCCAGCTGGTGGCGGTGCGTGAACTGCTCAATGGCGGAGCGGACTTCGATACCGCCAACTACCAAGGCCTGGCAAGTGACTATTCGGTGGTGGCCAACGCCGACGGCTCCTTCACCGTGACCGATTCGGTGGCAGGGCGTGATGGCATCGACCGACTGACCAACATCGAGCGCATCCGGTTCTCCGATGTCACCCAGGTGCTGGTGCCGGGACTTAATGCAGAGCCGACGGGCTCCCTGACCATCACCGATACCAATGGCGGATCGCTGCAGGTCGGTGACTTCCTCAGCGTGTCCGCGGCCGGCATCAACGACGCGGACAACCCCGGTGGCGGCATCACTGACGTCACCTACGTCTGGCAGGTGGAACGCAATCCCGGCACCGGTGTGTTCGAGGACATCATCGCCGCTCCTGCGGGCGACCTGGCCTTCCAGAGTGCCAACGGCATCCGCTTCCGCATCACTCCGGACCTGGCCGGTCTGGTAATCCGGGTGAAAGGCGTCTACGCCGATGCTAACGGGGTGACCGAGCAGGTGTTTTCCACGCCCACCGTTGCCGTCGATCCCTTCACTCCGCCACCGCCCACCACAGCTGTCGATCCGGGGCCGGCGATCACCGCCAGCGGGGCCGGTGTGCAACTGGTGCGTTCGGACCTGGACTTCATCCTCAACCAGATCCGCATTGCCGAAGCTCACGCCAATGGTGCCGACCTGCTGTCCCTGGTGCCCAACGTGCGCGCGTCGGCCGGCCTGCGTACCGTAACCGGCGAGTTCAACAACCTGCTGAACTTCTCCGGCATCGACCAGAGCCAGTTCGGCGCCGCTGACAATGCGTTCCCGCGCCTGCTGCCGGCAGAGTTCACTGATGAGCAGGACGAGGCTGCCTTCAACGGCATCACCAACACCAACTACAACTCTTCCACCAATGTGGTGGACAGCGACCCGCGCACCATCAGCAACCTGATCGTCGACCAGACCAACAACAATCCGGCGGCGGTAGCCGCTGCGGCAGGTACCGATGGCTCCACACTGGTGACCAGCCCCGGCCTGGATGGCTTGTTCGGCACGGCTGATGACCAGCAGGTGAACTTCGTCCCCAACGTCAGCCCGGATGCCGGCCTGACCGCGCCGTTCAACGCCTGGATGACCTTCTTCGGTCAGTTCTTCGACCATGGACTGGACCTGGTAACCAAAGGCGGTAGCGGGGCCGTGTTCATCCCGCTGCAGCCGGACGACCCGCGCTTCGTCCCCGGCAGCCCGACCAACTTCATGGTCCTCACTCGCGCCACTCAGGTAGGTGGCGTGCCAGGGCAGAACGAGAACACCACCTCGCCCTTCGTCGACCAGAACCAGACCTACAGCTCGCATCCGTCGCACCAGGTGTTCCTGCGTGAATACATCTCCACGCCGAATGGCCCCCGCGCCACCGGTGAGTTGATCACCAACCGCAACCTGGGCGCCGATGGCGAGTTCGGCACCGCCGACGATGTGGAAATCGGCGGCATGGCCACCTGGGCGGTGGTCAAGGCACAAGCTCGCGACGTCCTCGGGATCAACCTGACCGACGCCAATGTGTTCGACGTGCCGCTGCTGGCCACCGATGACTACGGCAACTTCATCAAGGGGCCGAACGGCTTCCCGATGGTGGTGTTCCCTGGCCCGGACGGGCTGCCGGGAACCCCTGACGACGTCCTCGTCGAAGGCAATCCCGCCGCCAACGGCGGCCTCGGGATCAGCCTGGCCGGTGCTGTCGGTACCGGGCACCAGTTCCTCATCGACATCGCCCACGCCGCCGACCCGTCGGCAGCACCCGGGCTGGTCCGCGACAACGACGGTGTGATCAACAGCCAGGCCGGCGTTCCCCAGCCGGCTGGCACCTACGACGGTGACCTGCTGGATGCGCATTACATGGCCGGTGACGGCCGGGTCAACGAGAACATCGGCCTGACCGCCGTGCACGCGATCTTCCACTCCGAGCACAACCGCCTGGTGGAACAGACCAAGAGCACGGTGCTGGCCAGCAATGACGTCGCCTTCATCAACGAGTGGCTGCTGACCCCGGTCACTACCTTCCCGACCACTCCGGCCGAGATAGCCGCACTGCAGTGGAATGGTGAACGGCTGTTCCAGACCGCCAAGTTCGGCACCGAGATGCAGTACCAGCACCTGGTGTTCGAAGAGTTCGCGCGGACCATCCAGCCCAACGTCGACCTGTTCTTCGCGCCGACGCAAGTCTATGACGTCAACCTCGATCCCTCGATCGTTGCCGAGTTCGCCCATACGGTTTACCGCTTCGGCCACTCGATGCTGACCGAGACGGTCGACCGCTTCGATGCCAACTTCAACCCGGTCACCGTCGATCCGCTGCACCCGACCAACGACCAGCAACTGGGTCTGATCGCCGCGTTCCTCAACCCGCTGGCCTATGCCGCCAGCGGGCTGACCCCGGAAGACGCCACCAGCGCCATCGTCCGTGGCGTGACCCGCACCGTGGGTAACGAGATCGACGAGTTCGTCACCGAGGCCCTGCGCAATAACCTGGTGGGGCTGCCGCTTGACCTCGCCGCACTGAACATCGCCCGGGGCCGGGACACCGGCGTGGCATCGCTCAACCATGCTCGTGCGCAGTTCTATGAAGCCACCGGCGACGCCAACCTGAAGCCCTACGTCAGCTGGGCGGACATGGTGATGCACCTGAAGCATCCGGAGTCGTTGATCAACTTCATCGCGGCTTACGGCACCCACCTGGATATCACCGGGGCTACCACCCTGGCCGACAAGCGTGCCGCCGCGACCGCGATTGTCCTGGGTGGCGCTACCGCCCCGGCCGACCGGCTGGACTTCCTCAATGGCACGGGCACCTGGACCGGCGTGGAAACCGGCCTGAACCTGGTGGACTTCTGGATCGGTGGCCTGGCCGAGGAGATCATGCCGTTCGGCGGCATGCTGGGCTCGACCTTCAACTTCGTGTTCGAGAACCAGCTGGAGAAACTCCAGGACGGTGACCGCTTCTACTACCTGGAGCGCACCGCCGGCCTGAACTTCAACGCCGAGCTGGAAGGCAACTCGTTCGCCAAGCTGATCATGGCCAACACCCATGCAACCCACCTGCCGGCCATCGTCTTCCTCACTCCGGGCTACACCTTGGAGGTCAACCCGCTGCTGCAGCACACCGGCCTCAACGATGCAGGGCTCGATGGCATCCAGGGCACGCTGGACGATGTGGTGGGGGCCGACGGCATCGCCGGCAACTCCGACCCGCTGGGTGACAACCCGCTGCTGCCACTGGTAAGCCGCGACAACCCGGCAACACCGGGCACCGATACCAACTACCTGCTGTACCGCGGCCCCGACCATGTGGTGCTGGGCGGTAGCGCCGGCAACGACATCCTGCGCTCCAGCGAGGGTGACGACACCCTCTATGGCGACGGCGGCAACGACCGCCTCGATGGCGGCTACGGCAATGACTTCATCAATGGTGGCGACGGCGACGACATCATCACGGACGTGGGTGGCGACGACAACATCAAGGGTGACAACGGCAACGACGTGATCCAGGGCGGCAATGGCGTCAACCTGATCCTCGGTGGTTTCGGCAACGACTTCATCATCACCGGTGAAGACGCCAGTGAGGCCTTTGGTGGACAGGGCAACGACTTCATCCTGGGCTCCAAGGCCAACGAGCAGGACATGGGTAACGAAGGGGACGACTGGCTGGAAGCCGGTACCTCGGACGGCGCCCCTGGCGACAACTTCGATCCGGCTGGCAACGACCCGATCGCGGGCAACGACGTCTACATCGGCAGAGGCGAGGGCGACAAGTTCAACGCCGAAGGCGGTGACGACATCATGGTCGGCAGCGCCGGCCTGGGCGATCGCTACATCGGTGCTTCAGGCTACGACTGGGCGACCTTCAAGAACGACTCGCGCGGCGTCACGATCGACATCAGCGACCGCTTCTTCGATCAGCCGCAACTACCGGGATCGGGCGCGTCCGTGCTGGCTCGCTTCGACTTCGTCGAAGGCCTGTCAGGCTCCGCCTTCGGTGATGTGATCAGCGGCGACGACTCCGATGCCACGACGCTGCCGACCGCTGGCGCCAAAGGCAGCGTGCTGACCAACATCGCGCTGATCTCGGGCCTGCAGGAGTTCCTCGGCACCGGGGTCACCTTCTTCGACGGTGGCAACATCATCCTCGGTGGCAGCGGCAGCGACATCCTCATGGGGCGCGGCGGCGACGACCTGATCGATGGCGACAAGTGGCTGAACGTGCGCATCAGCGTACGTCAGAACCTGGACGGCTCAGGACCGGAAATCGCCAGCTTCAACAGCATGGCCGAGATGGTGCCGCTGATGGTCAGCGGCACTTACAACGCGGGGCAACTGGTGATCGTGCGGGAGATCCTGCAGGGCGATGCGGCGCTGGATACGGCGGCCTATCGGGGCCTTTCGTCAGAGTACGACTTCGTCACCAACCTGGACGGCTCTGTGACGGTGACCGACTTGGTGGCTGGTCGTGATGGCGTTGACCGCCTCACCAGCATCGAGCGGCTGCAGTTCGCCGACGGGATCATCGATCTGTCGGGCACCGATGCCCTTCCGGTGGGGGCCGTGAGCATCAGCGACGGTACGCCTGAGGTTGGCTCGTTGCTGACTGCATCCCTGGCCGGTGTCACCGACGCCGACAATGCCGGTGGCACCATCACCGGTCCGGTGTCCTACTACTGGCAGGTGGAAACCGTCGCGGGCTCGGGCATCTTCGAAGACATCGTCTTCATTGCCGCCGGTGAGGCCTCCCGCGCCACCGGCCGGACGTTCCGCGTCACCGAGGATCTGACTGGCCTGGCCCTGCGGGTGATGGCCATCTACAAGGACGCCAACGGCGTGCTGGAGACCGTGCTGTCGAATGTGACGGATACGGTAGCGCCTACCCAGGTCAACGATGTACCGACCGGCGCCCCGGTCATCAGCGACACCACGCCGACCCAAGGCCAACTGCTGACGGCGAGCCGAGGCACCATCGCCGATGCGGACGGCACCACCACCTCGGTGTTCAGCTTCCAGTGGCAGTCCTCCGCCAACGGCACGACCTGGACCAACATCGGCGGTGCCACGTCGGCAAACTTCACCCCCGGCGCATTGCAGGTTGGGTTGATGCTGCGGGTGGTGGCGAGCTTCACGGATGACCAGGGCTTTGCCAACCAGGCTGCGTCGGCGGCGACCGCCGTTATCGGCGGGACGTTCAACGGCGATGGCGGGAACAACATCCTGACCGGTACGGCGGGTGACGATGTGATGAATGGCGGTGGTGGTGACGACACACTTAATGCCGGTGCGGGGAATGATTTCCTGAGCGGCGGTGCGGGCAACGATGTCCTGAACGGTGGTGCGGGTAACGATGCCCTCCATGGCGGCGCTGGCAACGACCAGATGGCGGGGGGGGCTGGAGATGATCTGTATGGCGTTGACAGCGTCGGGGATGTTGTGACCGAGACTGCTGGCGGCGGTAATGATGTCGTGTGGACCTCGTTGTCCACCTACACCTTGCCGGCGAACGTCGAGTTCCTGCGCTACGCCGGTACGGGCCCGTTCACTGGTACGGGTAACGCCCTGGCCAACGACATCGCGGGTAGCGTGGGTAATGACGTGCTCATCGGTGGCGGTGGCAATGACACGTTGGCCGGTGGTGCGGGTAATGATGGTCTCCATGGTGGGGTAGGCAACGACCGGATGGTGGGCGGCGCCGGAGACGACCTGTACGGCGTCGACAGCGCTGGAGACGTGGTGGTCGAGACCACCGGCGAAGGCAATGACGTCGTGTGGACCTCGTTGTCGACCTACACCATGCCGGAGAACGTCGAGTTCCTGCGCTACGCCGGTACGGGGTCGTTCAACGCTACGGGCAATGCCCTGGCCAACAACATCGAAGGTGGAGTGGGCAATGATGTGCTCATAGGGGCGGGAGGCAACGACGTGCTGGCCGCCGGCGTGGGTAACGACGGTCTCCATGGTGGGGTAGGCAACGACTGGATGGTGGGCGGCGCCGGGGACGACCTGTACGGCGTTGACAGCGCGGGAGACGTGGTGATCGAGCTGGCAGGTGGGGGCAATGATGTGGTGTGGACCTCGTTGTCGACCTACACCTTGGCGGCGAATGTCGAACACCTGCGTTACGCTGGCGTGGGGCCGTTCAACGGCACGGGCAACGCCCTGGCCAACAGTATTGCCGGTGGCACGGGTAACGATGTGCTGAGCGGTGGTGGCGGCAACGACGTATTCCAGTTCGGTGCTGGTTTCGGCCAGGACCAGATTCTGGACTTCGACGCCAACCCGGC
>NZ_SSOK01000022.1:0-12412 GCF_029871195.1 Pseudomonas sp. BN415 | reverse complement strand
CGGACGGCACCACCACCTCGGTGTTCAGCTTCCAGTGGCAGTCCTCCGCCAACGGCACGACCTGGACCAACATCGGCGGTGCCACGTCGGCAAACTTCACCCCCGGCGCATTGCAGGTTGGGTTGATGCTGCGGGTGGTGGCGAGCTTCACGGATGACCAGGGCTTTGCCAACCAGGCTGCGTCGGCGGCGACCGCCGTTATCGGCGGGACGTTCAACGGCGATGGCGGGAACAACATCCTGACCGGTACGGCGGGTGACGATGTGATGAATGGCGGTGGTGGTGACGACACACTTAATGCCGGTGCGGGGAATGATTTCCTGAGCGGCGGTGCGGGCAACGATGTCCTGAACGGTGGTGCGGGTAACGATGCCCTCCATGGCGGCGCTGGCAACGACCAGATGGCGGGGGGGGCTGGAGATGATCTGTATGGCGTTGACAGCGTCGGGGATGTTGTGACCGAGACTGCTGGCGGCGGTAATGATGTCGTGTGGACCTCGTTGTCCACCTACACCTTGCCGGCGAACGTCGAGTTCCTGCGCTACGCCGGTACGGGCCCGTTCACTGGTACGGGTAACGCCCTGGCCAACGACATCGCGGGTAGCGTGGGTAATGACGTGCTCATCGGTGGCGGTGGCAATGACACGTTGGCCGGTGGTGCGGGTAATGATGGTCTCCATGGTGGGGTAGGCAACGACCGGATGGTGGGCGGCGCCGGAGACGACCTGTACGGCGTCGACAGCGCTGGAGACGTGGTGGTCGAGACCACCGGCGAAGGCAATGACGTCGTGTGGACCTCGTTGTCGACCTACACCATGCCGGAGAACGTCGAGTTCCTGCGCTACGCCGGTACGGGGTCGTTCAACGCTACGGGCAATGCCCTGGCCAACAACATCGAAGGTGGAGTGGGCAATGATGTGCTCATAGGGGCGGGAGGCAACGACGTGCTGGCCGCCGGCGTGGGTAACGACGGTCTCCATGGTGGGGTAGGCAACGACTGGATGGTGGGCGGCGCCGGGGACGACCTGTACGGCGTTGACAGCGCGGGAGACGTGGTGATCGAGCTGGCAGGTGGGGGCAATGATGTGGTGTGGACCTCGTTGTCGACCTACACCTTGGCGGCGAATGTCGAACACCTGCGTTACGCTGGCGTGGGGCCGTTCAACGGCACGGGCAACGCCCTGGCCAACAGTATTGCCGGTGGCACGGGTAACGATGTGCTGAGCGGTGGTGGCGGCAACGACGTATTCCAGTTCGGTGCTGGTTTCGGCCAGGACCAGATTCTGGACTTCGACGCCAACCCGGCCGGTGGGCAGGACCGGATGGACATCGCCGGTCTGGGCATCACCGCGGCGACCTTTGCGGCGAATGTCAGCATCGCCGACCTGGGGGCGAATACCCAGGTCACCATCGGTGCCAACAGCATCACCCTGGTGGGGGTGGCGGATGCCACCACCGTGACCCAGGCGGACTTCATTCTCGCGGGTTGAGGGACCCTGGCGACAGTTCGTTGACGCACAAAAAGGGGCGAAGCACGTGCGGCTTCGCCCCTTTTTCATGCCCGCAGAAACTCAAAACCCTGCTCTATTCCGGCCTTTCTGATGGCTATGCCGATTTTTTGGCACTAACGTGCATTATTTTGCGTTCTGCTAGCAAGAAAGATGCCTCCGAATTGCCCGGACTTCCCACTTGAGTCAACGGTTGTATTCCTCTGATAAGTGGGACGGTGGTGTTAGACAGCTCTAGAACGCCACTTTCAGCCGTCAGGAGAAGAGCGTGCCAGGGCAGCTGGAAGAGTGCTACCACATGTCGAGCGACTCAATTTTATCGATTTTATACGGTTATATGTTTTAAATCAGATACTTACCATCTTTTTACATTTAGAAACATATGTCGACGTTTTATTGACAGTGCAAGTGGCCGGGGCTTTAGTCAGGGTGTGTACGAACATGACTGTTTTTTGGCACGTAGAGACGTTGAGGGACGCCGCTGCGGAGCCCGCCACAAGAGTGCTAGGGAGAACACCGTGATGAGCATCGATTCAGTCTCGCGCAGTGGGCCGACCGGCCCATCGACCTGTGCCGCCCCCCGGGTTCGCTTCCACGGACCACCTCACGCCTGAGTAGCAGCGCCGCCTTCGCTAGCGGCGCCGAGAGGGACAAATCCATTCAGTCGGTACTGAGCCACTTCCAAGGCTTGGCGGGTTCGGCTGCGACTGCGATTTGCCCGGCTAGATCGCTTTCCATTGACGAAACGTGGAATCGCACCCGCGTGGGCGTGATTCGGCCTGACTGATTGCTGTCGCATTGAGGAAAAACACCATGGCCACCTACATCAAATCTGACCTCGAGTTCATCCTCCAGCAGATCCTCATCGCTGAAGCCCATGCGGCAGGCGAGGATTTGTCGGCATTGTTGCCCAACTCGCAAGTGCCCTGGGGGCTCAGGACAGTCGATGGTTCCTTCAACCATCTGGTACTCGGACAAACCGAGTTCGGCGCGGCCGACGAACTGTTCCCGCGCATGCTCGACCCGGTATTCCGCATCGCCGAGAACGGCACGTCCTATACCCAGACCAGCGGCCTGGTATTCGATTCGCAGCCGCGGATCATCAGTAACCTGATCGTCGACCAGACCGCCAATAACCCGGCGGCGGTAGACGCCAATGGTGGCGCCGACCCGGTGCTGAGCCCCGGCCTCGACGGTATCTTCGGGACTCCGGATGACCAGGAAGTGTTCTTCATCCCCAACACGACGCCCGATGAAGGCCTGTCCGCGCCGTTCAACTCCTGGTTCACCTTCTTCGGCCAGTTCTTCGACCACGGTCTGGACCTGGTCACCAAGGGTGGGAGCGGCACCATCTTCATTCCATTGCAAGAGGACGACCCGCTGTTCGTGCCGGGTAGCCCGACCAATTTCCTGGTCCTGACCCGTGCTACCAATCAGCCGGGGCCGGATGGTGAGCTGGGTACCGCGGACGACATCCACGAGCACACCAACACCACCTCGCCCTTCGTCGACCAGAACCAGACCTACAGCTCGCACCCCTCGCACCAGGTCTTCCTGCGCGCCTATGTCTCGACGGCCGACGGTCCGGTAACGACCGGCAAGCTGATCACCAATCGTGATCTGGTCAACGGCGTATTCGGCGATGGCGATGACGTGGACCTCGGCGGCATGGCCACCTGGGCAACCGTCAAGGCCCAGGCCCGCGATGTGCTGGGTATCAATCTGACCGATGCAGACGTGGGCAACATTCCGCTGCTGGCCACCGACGCCTACGGCAACTTCATCAAGGGGCCCAATGGCTATCCGCAAGTGGTGATGAGCGATGGTGTTGGCGGAACCTTCCTGCTCGAAGGTGATCCGGCCGCCAACGGCGGCCAGGGCATCAGCCTGGCCAATGCCGTGCGTACCGGCCATGCCTTCCTGGATGACATCGCCCACAGTGCCAACCCGTTCAACAGCCAGACGGGGGCGCTGCTTGCAGCTGACGGTGACAACGTTGCCGGAATCGACGATGGCAGCTCCGCCACCTACGACAACGAACTGCTGGACGCCCACTTCATCGCCGGCGACGGACGGGTGAACGAGAACATCGGTCTCACCGCCGTGCACCATGTGTTCCACTCGGAGCACAACCGCCTGGTGGACCACACCAAGCAGGTGATTCTGAGTTCCGGTGATGTGGAGTTCCTCAATCAGTGGCTTCTGGTTCCCGTTGTCGGACAGATTCCCGCCGATACATCCACTCTGGTATGGAATGGCGAGCGCCTGTTCCAGGCCGCCAAGTTCGGTACGGAAATGCAGTACCAGCACCTGGTGTTCGAGGAGTTCGCCCGCAAGGTGCAGCCGAACATCGATGAGTTCCTGGCACCCACGGGTTTCGACGCCAGCATCGACCCGTCGATCGTCGCCGAGTTCGCCCACGTGGTGTATCGCTTCGGTCACTCCATGCTGACTGAAACCATCGACCGCCTGGACCCGAACTTCGTCAGCAGCGAGATCGGCTTGATCGCCGCCTTCCTCAACCCCCTGGCGTTTGCCGAGAGTGGTGCGGATGCGGATGCGGCCGCTGGCGCCATCATCCGTGGCGTGACCCGCCAGCAGGGCAACGAGATCGACGAGTTCGTTACCGAGGCGCTGCGCAACAACCTGCTGGGCCTACCCCTGGACCTGGCGACCATCAACATCGCCCGTGGCCGAGACGCCGGTATTCCGTCGCTCAACGCCGCACGCCGCGAGTTCTTCGAGGCTACGGGGGACGCTCAGCTGGAGGCCTATAGCAGCTGGGTGGACTTCATGGGCGGCCTCAAGCATGAGACGTCCCTGATCAACTTCATCGCTGCCTATGGCACCCACGACACCATCACCGGTGCCACCACTCTCGACGCCAAGCGGGCCGCTGCGACGGCCATTGTGCTGGGTACCGCCGGTGCTCCTGTCGACCGTCTGGACTTCCTGCACAGCACTGGCGAGTGGGCCAGTGGCGCGAACGGCGTGACCACGACCGGGCTTGATCTTGTGGACTTCTGGATCGGCGGCCTGGCCGAGAAGCAGATGCCCTTCGGCGGCCTGCTGGGCTCGACCTTCAACTTCGTCTTCGAGACCCAGTTGGAGGCCTTGCAGAACGGCGACCGCTTCTACTACCTGGGCCGCTTGGCAGGGCTGAACTTCCTCACCGAGATGGAGCAGAACTCCTTCGCCAAGATGGTGATGCGCAACACCGACGTTGATCGACTGCCGGCGGATATCTTCTCCGCCCCTGGTCTGATCCTGGAAGTCGACCAGGCGCGGCAGTTCAACGCGGGTATCGTCAATAACGCCGGTGCTGATGGAATTCTTGGCGATGATCCATCCACCCCGCTTGTGGATGAAAGCGCCGACGATATCGCGACGCCCAACGAGGACCCGCTGGGCGATAACGTGCTGGTTCCGCTGGTGATCCGCGACAACCCGGCCACACCGGAAGTTGATACCAACTACCTGCGCTACACCGGCGATGAGCACGTGGTGCTGGGTGGTACCGACGGCAACGATATCCTGATCGCCAGCATCGGCGATGACACCCTCTGGGGCGATGGCGGCAACGACCGTATCGAGGGCGGTGACGGCGTGGACAGCCTCAATGGCGGCGCCGGCGATGACATCATCACCGACATGGGCGGCGACGATAACATCAAGGGCGACGACGGCAACGACGTTATCCATGGCGGCAACGGCTTCAACCTGATCCTCGGCGGCGCCGGCAATGACTTCATCATCACTGGCGAAGACGTGTCGGAAACCTTCGGTGGTACCGGCAACGACTTCATCTACGGCGCCAAGGGCAACCTGCAGACCGCTGGTAACGAAGGCGACGACTGGATCGAGATCGGCACCCAGGACGGTGCACCCGGCGACAACTTCTCGCCCTTTGCCCTGGATGAAGTACCCGGCAACGACGTCTTCGTCGGCGGCGGTGGCTTTGACGAAATGATCGGCGAAGGCGGTGACGATATCTTCTTCGGCTCGGAAGGTGCCGACCACTTCGACGGCGGTTCCGGCTTCGACTGGGTCAGCTACAAGTTCGACCCCTTCGGCGTGCTGTCCGACATGATCGTCGACGACTTCTTCGAGCCGCCGGTACCGGCCTCCAACGCTGGCATCTTCGATCGCTTCGCCTTCGTCGAAGGCCTGTCCGGTTCGCAGTTCGGTGACATCCTGCGCGGCGACAACGCCGATGCCGCGGAGATCGCCGAGAACGGTCCGCTGGGCAGTGTGCTGAACCAGGCCGGCATTAACCTGATCGCCGGGTTGCAGGAGTTCCTCGGCGCGGGCGTTACCTCCTTTGGCGCCGGCAACATCATCCTCGGCGGTGGCGGTAGCGACATTCTTGAAGGCCGTGGTGGCGATGACCTGATCGATGGCGACCGGGCACTGAACGCCTTTGTCAGCGTGCGTACCGACCCCAACGACCCCAATACGGAGATTCGTCGCGTCGACAGCATCGGCGCGCTGATTCCCGACATGCTCTCGGGGGCGATCAATCCGAGCCAGTTGGTCATCGTTCGTGAAGTCGTCCAGACCGCCGGCTTCAACTACGACACGGCGGTGTTCACGGGCAACTTCGAAGACTACGACATCAATATCAACAACAACGGTACGACGCTGGACTTCAGTGATGACGTGATCACTGTCACCCACCTGGAGGTGGACCTCGACGGCAACCCCGTCATCGGCGCCGATGGTGTGGACCGGCTGACTGGCATTGAGCGGCTGCAGTTCAACAATGGTTCGTTCGCCTTGGTTCCGGGTCTTAATGAAGGGCCGCAAGGCCAACTGCAGATCGATAACACCAATCCGCAGAATGGCCAGGTTCTGCAGGCCTCAGCCCTGCTGGTAACCGACGCGGACAACGTGGCCTCCGGTGGCGCTATCACCGGCCCCGTCGCCTACTTCTGGCAGGCTGAGACCGTTGCCGGTTCCGGCATCTTCCAGGACATCGTCACCGAGGCCGGCGAGCGGCCGCAAACCGCCCAGGGCGACAGCTTCCGCGTGACCGCGGACCTTGATGGCTTGGCGCTGCGGGTGCGTGCGGTCTACAGGGACCAGAACGGCGTGCTGGAGACCGTCTTCTCGGATGCCACCGCTCCGGTGGATGGACAGGTGGTCGTCGCACCGCCGCCGGCTGTGCCGCAGGAAGACTTCGTCGCCAGTCCTGGCGTGCATATCATCCGCAGCGACCTGCAGTTCATCCTCGACCAGATACTTATCTCCGAGCGCCATGCCGCTGGCGAGAATCTGCTGGATATCGTGCCGAACTCCCGTGGCGCCTTTGGTCTGCGTACGGTGGATGGTTCCTTCAACAACCTGGTGCCGGGTCAGGAGCACTTCGGGGCGGCCGACCAGCCCTTCCCGAACCTGGTCCCGCCAGTGTTCCGCGATGACCAGGATGGCGACAGCATCGACATCAACGGTCCGGCTCCCGGTGAGGAAACCAATACCGACTTCGGTGCCCCTGGCAACGTGGTCGATGTCGATCCGCGGGTCATCTCCAACCTGATCGTCGACCAGACCATCACCAACCCGGCAGCTGTGCAGGCTTACGTGGATGCCGGTCTGGGCACCCTGAGTCCCACTGGGGTTCTGCTCGACCTGAACGGGGTTGCAATTCCCGCCGGGCAACCCCTATTCATTCCCAACACGGCACCTGACGAAGGCCTGTCCGCCGGGTTCAACTCCTGGTTCACGCTGTTCGGCCAGTTCTTCGACCATGGCCTGGATCTGGTGAGCAAGGGCGGCAATGGCTTCGTCTTCGTTCCACTGCAACCGGACGATCCGCTTTACGTCGAAGGCGGCACGTCCAACTTCATGATCCTTACCCGCACCAGCAACGATGCTCCGGGGCAGGACGGCTTGATGGGCACCGCGGACGACGTGATCGGCGGCGGGCCGCTCAACACGACCACGCCGTTCGTCGACCAGAACCAGACCTATACGTCCCATGCATCGCACCAGGTGTTCCTGCGCGAGTACGAGACTAATCTCGCTGGCGATACGGTTGCCACGGGTCGCATGCTCGATGGTGTCGGCGGTCTGCCGACATGGGCGGAGGTCAAGGCCCAGGCCGCCGACATGCTGGGCATCCAGTTGACCGATGGCAACATCGGCAACGTCCCGCTGCTGGCGACTGACCTCTATGGCAAGTTCCTTCCGGGGCCGAACGGGTTCGCGCAGATCGTCACCCTGGTGGACGGCGAGATCGTGCTCGTCGAGGGCGTCGCGGGCGGCCTCCCGATTCCGGGCAACGCCCTGTTCACCGGGCATGCCTTCCTGGATGACATCGCCCACTCCGCCAACCCCTTCAATAGCCAGACTGGCGCGCTGATGACAGCGGATGGGGATGCCGTAATTAATGACGTAACCAATCCATCGCCGGCAGGCACGTTCGACAACGAACTGCTCGACCGCCACTTCATCACCGGTGATGGGCGTGGTAACGAGAACATCGGCCTGACCGCCGTGCACCACGTGTTCCATGCCGAGCACAACCGCATGGTCGATCAGATCAAGGCCGTGGTGCTGGCCAGTAACGATCCGACCTTCATCAGTAATTGGCAGAATGCGGACGGCAGCTGGAATGGCGAACGCCTGTTCCAGGCCGCGCGCTTCACCACTGAAATGCAGTACCAGCACCTGGTGTTCGAGGAATTCGCCCGCAAGGTGCAGCCGCAGGTGGACGTGTTCTTCAACGCCACTCAGGTCTACGACACCGCGATCAACCCGGCGATCGTCGCCGAGTTCGCCCACGTGGTGTACCGCTTCGGCCACTCCATGCTCACCGAGACGGTGGACCGGCTGAACCCGGACTTCACCGACGCGGGCAGCATGGATCTGATCGATGCCTTCCTGAACCCGCTGGCCTTCAACAATAACGGCACACTGTCGGCTGAGGAGGCTGCCGGCAACATCGTCCGTGGCATGACCCGCCAGACCGGCAATGAAATTGACGAGTTCGTCACCGAGGCATTGCGCAACAACCTCCTCGGCTTGCCGCTGGACCTGGCCACCATCAACATCGCTCGCGGCCGTGATACCGGCGTCCCGACTCTCAATGCAGCGCGTCAGGACTTCTACAACGCCACCGGCGACAGCCAGCTAAGGCCCTACACCAGTTGGGTCGACTTCGCCGCTCATCTGAAGCATCAGACGTCCATCGTCAACTTCATCGCGGCCTATGGCACCCACGCCGAACTGCTTGCAGCTGACGTGAACACGACGGCCGAGAAGCGCGCGGTGGCCTTTGCCCTGGTGTTCGGTGGCGACGCGATCATCAACGAAGGAACGGCGGAACAGCGCACCTTTACCGCCGACACCGCGGATCGTCTGGCCTTCCTCAACGGCGATGCGGCTGTCACGGGGGTCAATGACATCGACCTGTGGATCGGTGGCCTGGCCGAGCGGCAGATGCCCTTCGGCGGCCTGCTGGGCTCGACCTTCAACTTCGTGTTCGAGAACCAGATGGAGAAACTCCAGGACGGCGACCGCTTCTACTACCTGGAACGCACGGCGAGCATGAACTTCCTCGCCGAACTGGAGAACAACTCCTTCGCCAAGATGGTGATGGCCAACACCAATGCGACCCACCTGCCGGGGGATATCTTCTCCGACCCCGGCCTGATCCTGGAGATGGACATTACCCGGCAGTTCAATGCCGACGTGGTCAACCCCGGAGCTGATGGCGTTCTCGGTGATGACCCGTCGACGCCGCTGGTCGACGAGAGCCTCGACGACGTTGCCGCTCCCGGCGAGGATCCGATTGGCGGCAGTGCGCTGCTGCCTTGGGTGATCCGCAACAACCCGGTGGCCAATGACAATCTCTTGACGCCGTTCTATGTCGAAAACAACGCCAACTACCTGCGCTACACCGGCGACGAGCACGTGGTGCTGGGCGGTACCGATCAAAACGACATCCTGATCTCCAGCCTCGGCGACGACACGATCTGGGGCGATGGCGGCAACGACCGTATCGAGGGCGGCGACGGCAACGACCTGATCCGTGCCGGCGATGGCGACGACATCATCACCGACCGCGGCGGCGACGATAACATCCAGGGTGACGGCGGCAACGATGTCATCCACAGTGGCAACGGCTTCAACCTGATCCTGGGTGGCCAGGGCAACGACTTCATCGTTTCCGGGGAGGATGCCTCGGAAATCTTCGGTGGCGTCGGCAACGACTTCATCCTCGGCACCCGTGGCAACGAAGCGCAGTTCGGTAACGAGGGCGACGACTGGCTGGAACTGGGCGGCCCTGACGGCAACGCCGGTGACAACTTCAACGAGTTCGGCCTGGACAACGTGCCCGGCAACGATGTCTACATTGGCGAGCGCGGCATCATCGACCGGATGGACGGTGAGGGCGGTGACGACATCATGCTCGGCAACGGCGGCGAGGGCGATCGCTACGTCGGCGGCTCCGGCTATGACTGGGCGGTGTTCCGCGATGATCCGCGGGGGGTCAACATCGAGTTCGACCTGCGGGCCTTCGATGAGACGCCGGTAACCCCGTCGACCGCCTCGCTG
The DNA here is from genome assembly GCF_029871195.1 of Pseudomonas sp. BN415. Taxonomy (NCBI): domain Bacteria; kingdom Pseudomonadati; phylum Pseudomonadota; class Gammaproteobacteria; order Pseudomonadales; family Pseudomonadaceae; genus Pseudomonas; species Pseudomonas sp. BN415. The sequence goes on along the minus strand of NZ_SSOK01000022.1, from coordinate 2,345 downwards.
CTGACCCGCTTCGAGTTCATGGAAGGCCTGTCCGGTTCGTCCCACAGCGACATCCTCAAGGGTGACGACCGCGATGCAGCGGCCATCTCCACCTCGGGTGTGAACGGCAGCATCCTGACCAACATCGGCCTGATCGCCGGGTTGCAGGAGTTCCTGGGAGCAGGCGTCACCTCCTTCGGCGCCGGCAACATCATCCTCGGCGGCAGCGGCAGCGATATCATCGCGGGACGCGGTGGTGATGATCTGATCGACGGTGATCGCTCGATGACTGTCTACATCGCCGTGCATCAGAACCCCGACGGCACCGGACCCGTGATCGACACCGCGTTCAGCATGACCGAACTGGTCCACGACATGCTCACCGGCCGCTACAACCCCGGTCAGCTGGTCGTCACTCGCGAACTGCTCGCTGGCAATGGCGCGTTCAACTACGACACCGCCGAGTTCGCCGGCAACCGCGCCGACTACACGGTGCTCAATAACGGCGATGGCACCTGGACCGTGACCGACACCGTCGATGGACGAGATGGTTCGGATCGCCTGAGTGGTATCGAACGGCTGCAGTTCAACGACATCAGCGAGGCGCTGGTAGTCGGCCTCAACAGCGGACCGGTGGGACTTGCATCAATCAGCGATGCCACGCCTGAAGTCGGTACTCGCTTGCTGGCCTCCATTGCCGGGGTGACCGATGCCAACAACGCGGGTGGCATTGTCACCGGACCGGTGTCCTACTACTGGCAGGCTGACGTGCGTGGTGACGGCATCTTCGAGGACATCATCATCGAGAACGCCGGCGCCGAACTGGCCCGCGCCACCGGACCGAGCTTCCTGGTCACCGCCGCCCAGGCTGGGCTGGCCATGCGCCTGAAGGCCATCTACAAGGACGCCAACGGCGTGCTGGAAACCGTGTACTCGGCGGTGACCGCACCAGTGTCGGCCACCCAGGTCAACGATGCGCCGACAGGGGCGCCGGCGATCAGCGATACCACGCCGGCCCAGGGCCAGCTGCTGACGGCCACGCGCGGCACCATCGCCGATCCGGACGGCACCACCACCTCGGTGTTCAGCTTCCAGTGGCAGTCCTCCGCCAACGGCACGACCTGGACCAACATCGGCGGTGCCACGTCGGCAAACTTCACCCCCGGCGCATTGCAGGTTGGGTTGATGCTGCGGGTGGTGGCGAGCTTCACGGATGACCAGGGCTTTGCCAACCAGGCTGCGTCGGCGGCGACCGCCGTTATCGGCGGGACGTTCAACGGCGATGGCGGGAACAACATCCTGACCGGTACGGCGGGTGACGATGTGATGAATGGCGGTGGTGGTGACGACACACTTAATGCCGGTGCGGGGAATGATTTCCTGAGCGGCGGTGCGGGCAACGATGTCCTGAACGGTGGTGCGGGTAACGATGCCCTCCATGGCGGCGCTGGCAACGACCAGATGGCGGGGGGGGCTGGAGATGATCTGTATGGCGTTGACAGCGTCGGGGATGTTGTGACCGAGACTGCTGGCGGCGGTAATGATGTCGTGTGGACCTCGTTGTCCACCTACACCTTGCCGGCGAACGTCGAGTTCCTGCGCTACGCCGGTACGGGCCCGTTCACTGGTACGGGTAACGCCCTGGCCAACGACATCGCGGGTAGCGTGGGTAATGACGTGCTCATCGGTGGCGGTGGCAATGACACGTTGGCCGGTGGTGCGGGTAATGATGGTCTCCATGGTGGGGTAGGCAACGACCGGATGGTGGGCGGCGCCGGAGACGACCTGTACGGCGTCGACAGCGCTGGAGACGTGGTGGTCGAGACCACCGGCGAAGGCAATGACGTCGTGTGGACCTCGTTGTCGACCTACACCATGCCGGAGAACGTCGAGTTCCTGCGCTACGCCGGTACGGGGTCGTTCAACGCTACGGGCAATGCCCTGGCCAACAACATCGAAGGTGGAGTGGGCAATGATGTGCTCATAGGGGCGGGAGGCAACGACGTGCTGGCCGCCGGCGTGGGTAACGACGGTCTCCATGGTGGGGTAGGCAACGACTGGATGGTGGGCGGCGCCGGGGACGACCTGTACGGCGTTGACAGCGCGGGAGACGTGGTGATCGAGCTGGCAGGTGGGGGCAATGATGTGGTGTGGACCTCGTTGTCGACCTACACCTTGGCGGCGAATGTCGAACACCTGCGTTACGCTGGCGTGGGGCCGTTCAACGGCACGGGCAACGCCCTGGCCAACAGTATTGCCGGTGGCACGGGTAACGATGTGCTGAGCGGTGGTGGCGGCAACGACGTATTCCAGTTCGGTGCTGGTTTCGGCCAGGACCAGATTCTGGACTTCGACGCCAACCCGGC
>NZ_SSOK01000021.1:0-17669 GCF_029871195.1 Pseudomonas sp. BN415 | reverse complement strand
CCGACGGTACGACCACCTTCGCGAATCGCGAAGCGCAGGCCGTCTTCCATGGCGATCGGAGCGATCAGGGTGACAACCATCTTGATGTTGTCGCCCGGCATTACCATCTCTACGCCTTCCGGCAGCTCGCAGTTACCGGTCACGTCAGTGGTACGGAAGTAGAACTGCGGACGGTAGCCCTTGAAGAACGGAGTGTGACGACCACCTTCTTCTTTGGACAGTACGTACACTTCGCACTCAAACTTAGTGTGCGGCTTGATGGTACCCGGCTTGGCCAGAACCTGACCACGCTCTACGTCATCACGCTTAGTGCCGCGCAGCAGGGCGCCAACGTTCTCACCAGCACGACCTTCGTCGAGCAGCTTGCGGAACATTTCCACGCCGGTGCAGGTGGTCTTGGTGGTCGGACGGATACCAACGATCTCGATTTCCTCGCCCACCTTGACGATACCGCGCTCAACACGACCGGTTACCACGGTACCGCGGCCGGAGATGGAGAACACGTCTTCGATCGGCATCAGGAACGGCTGGTCGATGGCACGCACCGGCTCCGGAATGTAGGAGTCCAGGGTTTCAACCAGCTTACGAACGGCAGAAACGCCGATTTCGTTGTCGTCCTTGCCTTCCAGCGCCATCAGCGCGGAACCGATCACGATCGGAGTGTCGTCGCCCGGGAAGTCGTAGGTGTTCAGCAGATCGCGAACTTCCATTTCGACCAGCTCCAGCAGCTCAGCGTCGTCAACCATGTCGGCCTTGTTCAGGAACACGACAATGTAAGGAACGCCTACCTGACGGGACAGCAGGATGTGCTCGCGAGTCTGCGGCATGGGGCCGTCAGCAGCAGAGCAAACCAGGATCGCGCCGTCCATCTGAGCAGCACCGGTGATCATGTTCTTCACATAGTCAGCGTGACCGGGGCAGTCAACGTGAGCGTAGTGACGAACGGCGGAATCGTACTCAACGTGGGAGGTGTTGATGGTGATACCGCGAGCCTTCTCTTCCGGCGCATTGTCGATCTGGTCGAACGCACGAGCGGAACCGCCCCAAGTCTCGGAGCAGACCTTGGTCAGCGCAGCAGTCAGAGTGGTCTTGCCATGGTCAACGTGACCAATGGTGCCGACGTTGACGTGCGGTTTGTTACGTTCAAATTTTTCTTTAGCCACGACAGTAAACCTCTTACTTAAAGGGCTGAATCAACCTTGTTTTTTAACCAGTGCTTCGACGACATTCGACGGAGCTTCGGCGTATTTGGAGAATTCCATGGAGTAGCTCGCGCGACCCTGGGACATGGAACGCACGTCGGTCGCATAACCGAACATCTCGCCCAGCGGAACCTCGGCACGGATCACCTTACCGGAAACGCTGTCTTCCATCCCCTGAATCAGACCACGACGACGGTTCAGGTCACCCATCACGTCACCCATGTAGTCCTCAGGAGTCACCACCTCTACCTTCATGATCGGCTCAAGCACCTTACCACCACCCTTCTGGGCCAGCTGCTTGGTTGCCATGGAGGCAGCGATCTTGAACGCCATTTCGTTGGAGTCAACGTCATGGTACGAACCGTCGAAGACGGAGGCCTTCAGGCCGAGCAGCGGATAGCCAGCAACAACGCCGTTCTTCATCTGCTCTTCGATGCCCTTCTGGATCGCCGGGATGTATTCCTTCGGAATCACACCACCCACGACTTCGTTGGTGAACACCAGACCTTCGGTGATGTTGCCCTTCTCGTCGACTTCAGCAGCCGAGAAGCGGATCCAGCAGTGACCGAACTGACCACGACCACCGGACTGACGAACGAATTTGCCTTCGATCTCGACATTGTCCTTGGTGATGGTTTCGCGGTAGGCCACTTGAGGCTTACCGATGTTGGCCTCAACGCCGAACTCGCGCTTCATGCGATCGACGATGATGTCCAGGTGCAGTTCACCCATACCGGAGATGATGGTCTGACCGGACTCTTCGTCGGTCTTGACGCGGAAGGACGGATCTTCCTGGGCCAGCTTGCCCAGAGCGATACCCATCTTCTCCTGGTCCGCCTTGGTCTTGGGCTCCACGGCGACGGAAATTACCGGCTCCGGGAAGTCCATACGCTCAAGGATGATCGGCTTGTCGAGATCGCACAGGGTGTCACCCGTGGTGACGTCCTTCATGCCGATCAGCGCAGCAATGTCGCCAGCACGGCATTCCTTGATCTCTTCACGCTGGTTGGCGTGCATCTGCACCATCCGGCCCACGCGCTCCTTCTTGCCCTTTACCGAGTTCAGTACGGAGTCGCCGGAAGCGAGGACGCCGGAATAAACACGAGCAAAGGTCAGAGTACCGACGAACGGGTCGGTCGCGATCTTGAACGCCAGAGCGGAGAAAGGCTCGCTATCGTCTGCACGACGCTCGTCGACGATCTCCTCGTTATCCGGGTTGGTACCCTGGATCGGCGGAATCTCGGTCGGAGCAGGCAGGAAGTCGATCACGGCATCGAGAACCAGGGGCACACCCTTGTTCTTGAAGGAAGAACCGCAAACAGCCGGAACGATTTCGCTGGCCAGAGTACGAGCACGCAGACCAGCCTTGATTTCTTCGGCGGTCAGCTCACCCTCTTCCAGGTACTTGTTCATCAGCTCTTCGTTGGCTTCGGCGGCCGCCTCAACCATGTTGGAGCGCCACTCTTCAGCCAGACCCTGAAGCTCGGCCGGGATCTCCTCCTCGCGGTAGGTAGTACCCTTGTCGTCTTCGTTCCAGTAGATCGCCTTCATCTTGATCAGGTCGATCTGACCCTGGAAGTCGTCTTCAGCGCCGATAGCCAGCTGAACCGGAACCGGAGTGTGGCCCAGACGGTTCTTGATCTGACCTACAACGCGCAGGAAGTTGGCGCCAGCGCGGTCCATCTTGTTGACGTAGACGATGCGCGGCACACCGTACTTGTTGGCTTGACGCCATACGGTCTCGGACTGCGGTTCAACGCCGGAGGTACCACAGAAGACCACGACCGCACCGTCGAGCACGCGCAGCGAACGCTCTACTTCGATGGTGAAGTCAACGTGGCCGGGGGTGTCGATCACGTTGACGCGGTAGTTGTCGAACTGACCACGAGAACCTTTCCAGAAGGTAGTTACAGCAGCGGAGGTAATGGTAATACCACGCTCCTGCTCCTGAACCATCCAGTCGGTAGTGGCGGCACCATCGTGCACCTCACCCATTTTGTGGCTGAGACCTGTGTAGAACAGGATCCGCTCCGTAGTAGTGGTCTTACCGGCGTCTACGTGCGCGCAGATACCGATGTTACGGTAGCGGTTGATAGGGGTTGTACGAGCCACGAAAAAATCCTCGCTAGATTAGAAGCGATAATGCGAGAAGGCCTTGTTGGCCTCTGCCATGCGGTGCACATCTTCACGCTTCTTGACAGCAGCGCCTTTGCCATCGAAGGCATCCAGCAGCTCGCCCGCGAGACGCAGGGCCATGGATTTCTCGCCACGCTTGCGCGCGGACTCGACCAGCCAGCGCATGGCCAGGGCATTACGACGGGACGGACGAACTTCGACCGGAACCTGGTAAGTAGCACCGCCTACACGGCGGGACTTGACTTCGACCAGCGGAGCGATGGCGTCGAGAGCTTTCTCGAAGATCTCCAGGGGATCGCTGTTCTTGCGTGCTTTGACGGTATCCAGAGCACCGTAAACGATGCGCTCGGCTACGGCCTTCTTGCCGCTTTCCATCACGTGGTTCATGAACTTGGCGAGAATCAGGCTTCCGTATTTCGGATCGTCCAGAATCTCACGCTTGGCTGCTACACGACGTCTTGGCATTGATAAGCCCTCAAACGGTCTTCAGGTTAGCCCGGGACCATAACCATTCAGTTACGCCCGACCTTACTCTTATCGACTCAATGAATAAAAAAACTGTTAAACGCCGAATTATTTCGGACGCTTGGTACCGTACTTGGAACGACCCTGCTTACGGTCTTTAACGCCGGTGGTATCCAGCGAACCGCGCACGGTGTGGTAACGCACACCCGGAAGGTCTTTTACACGACCGCCACGGATCAGCACTACGCTGTGCTCTTGCAGGTTGTGACCTTCACCACCGATGTACGAAGTAACTTCGTAGCCGTTGGTCAGGCGAACACGGCACACTTTACGCAATGCAGAGTTCGGCTTCTTCGGCGTGGTGGTGTAGACGCGGGTGCAAACGCCGCGACGCTGCGGGCAGTTTTGCAACGCAGGTACGTCGGATTTCTCGACGATACGGCTGCGCGGCTTACGCACCAGCTGGTTAATAGTTGCCATCTATAGCTCCACTGTTGTCTTTCGACATAAACAAAATGACAGAGCTAATCGCCCTGCCAAATTTAGGGGTGCATGAGTCTAAAGAGACTCATAGCCCCCGTCAAGGCAAAGCCCCCGACGGTAAAGACCGCCGGGGGGCTCGCACTCAATTGCTGCTGGAGTTCAACGCTTCGGTCAGCGCCGCTTCCACTTCGCTGGCGCTAACGCGGAGCGGCTTGCCGGCTTCGCGCTGACGCTTGCGCTCACTGTGGTAGGCCAGACCGGTACCGGCCGGGATCAGACGACCCACCACCACGTTTTCCTTCAGGCCGCGCAGGTAATCGCGCTTGCCGGTAACCGCCGCCTCAGTGAGGACGCGGGTGGTTTCCTGGAAGGACGCCGCGGAGATGAACGACTCGGTCGACAGCGAGGCCTTGGTGATACCCAGCAGAACGCGCTCGAACTTGGCAATGAAACGATCTTCAGTCGCCAGACGCTCGTTCTCTTCCAGCACCTGGGTCAGTTCCATCTGGTCGCCCTTGATGAAACTGGAATCGCCGGACTCCGCGATCTCGACCTTCCGCAACATCTGACGCAGGATGGTCTCGATGTGCTTGTCGTTGATCTTCACGCCCTGCAAGCGGTACACGTCCTGAATCTCGTTGACGATGTACTTGGCCAGCGCACTGACACCCAGCAGACGCAGGATGTCGTGCGGATTGCTCGGGCCGTCGGAAATAACTTCGCCGCGATTCACCTGTTCGCCTTCGAACACGTTGAGGTGACGCCACTTCGGAATCAGCTCCTCGTACGGATCGCTGCCATCATTCGGGGTAATGACCAGACGGCGCTTGCCCTTGGTCTCCTTACCGAAGGAGATGGTGCCGCTGACTTCCGCCAGGATCGAAGGCTCTTTCGGACGGCGAGCCTCGAACAGGTCGGCCACGCGCGGCAGACCACCGGTGATGTCACGAGTCTTCGAGGTTTCCTGCGGGATACGGGCGATTACATCACCCACGCCCACCTGGGCACCGTCGGCCACACCCACCAGGGCGTTTGCCGGCAGGAAGTACTGTGCAGGCACATCAGTGCCAGGCAGCAGCAGTTCCTTGCCGCTGGCATCGACCAGCTTCACAGCCGGACGGATGTCCTTGCCAGCGGCCGGACGGTCCTTCGGATCAAGGACCTCGATGTTGGTCAGACCTGTCAGTTCGTCGGTCTGACGCTTGATCGTGATCCCTTCCTCCATACCGACGAAGGTCACAGTACCTTTCATTTCGGTGACGATCGGGTGGGTGTGCGGGTCCCACTTGGCGACGATTGCGCCCGGGTCGACCTTGTCGCCTTCCTTCACCGAAATCACAGCACCGTACGGCAGCTTGTAGCGCTCGCGCTCACGACCGAAGTCGTCGGCCACGGCCAGCTCACCGGAACGGGACACTGCCACCAGGGCACCGTCCAGACGCTCGACATGCTTCAGGTTGTGCAGACGGATGGTGCCGCCATTTTTCACCTGGACATTGTCAGCCGCGGAGGTCCGGCTAGCCGCACCACCGATGTGGAAGGTACGCATGGTCAGCTGGGTACCCGGCTCACCGATGGACTGGGCGGCAATTACGCCAACCGCCTCACCGATGTTCACCTGGTGACCACGAGCCAGATCACGACCGTAGCACTTGGCGCAGATCCCGTAACGGGTTTCGCAGGTGATCGGCGAACGCACGATCACTTCGTCGACGCTCATGCGCTCGACAAACTCGACCCACTGCTCATCGATCAGGGTTCCGGCAGGAACGATCACTTCGCCATCGTCGCTACCCGGCTTGAACACGTCACGGGCGATAACACGACCCAGTACACGTTCACCCAGAGGCTCAACCACGTCGCCGCCTTCGATGTGCGGAGTCATGAGCAGGCCGTGCTCGGTACCGCAGTCGATCTCGGTCACTACCAGATCCTGGGCGACGTCTACGAGACGACGAGTCAGGTAACCGGAGTTCGCGGTCTTCAGGGCGGTATCCGCCAGACCCTTACGAGCACCGTGAGTGGAGATGAAGTACTGCAGTACGTTCAGGCCTTCACGGAAGTTCGCGGTGATGGGGGTCTCGATGATGGAGCCGTCCGGCTTGGCCATCAGACCACGCATACCGGCCAGCTGACGAATCTGGGCAGCCGAGCCCCGCGCACCGGAGTCCGCCATCATGTACATGGAGTTGAAGGACTCCTGGTCGACTTCCTTGCCCTCGCGATCGATGACCTTCTCTTTCGAGAGGTTGGACATCATCGCCTTGGACACTTCGTCGTTGGCCTTGGACCAAAGGTCAATCACCTTGTTGTACTTCTCACCCTGGGTGACCAGGCCGGAGGCGTACTGGGATTCGATCTCCTTCACTTCCTCGGTGGCGGCATCGATGATGCGGGCCTTCTCATCCGGAATGACAAAGTCGTTCACGCCGATCGAGACACCAGAAATGGTGGAGTAAGCGAAACCGGTGTACATCAGCTGGTCAGCGAAGATGACGGTATCCTTCAGACCAACCACGCGATAGCACTGGTTGATCAGCTTGGAGATCGCCTTCTTCTTCATCGGCTGGTTGACCACGTCGAAGGACAGGCCGGCCGGCACCACCTGGAACAGCAGCGCGCGACCGACAGTGGTGTCGACGATGCGAGTGTTCTTGGAGATGGAGCCGTCCTTTTCCTTCACGACTTCCTTGATCCGCACTTTCACGCGGGCGTGCAGGGACGCCTCGCCGGCGCGGAACACGCGGTCGACTTCCTGCAGGTCAGCGAACACGCGGCCTTCGCCCTTGGCGTTAACGGCTTCGCGGGTCATGTAGTACAGACCCAGTACCACGTCCTGCGACGGCACGATGATCGGCTCGCCGTTGGCGGGGGACAGGATGTTGTTGGTGGACATCATCAGCGCGCGCGCTTCCAGCTGGGCCTCGAGGGTCAGCGGAACGTGAACGGCCATCTGGTCACCGTCGAAGTCGGCGTTGTACGCAGCGCAGACCAGCGGGTGCAGCTGGATGGCCTTGCCTTCGATGAGGACCGGTTCGAACGCCTGGATACCCAGGCGGTGCAGGGTAGGCGCACGGTTCAGCAGTACCGGATGCTCGCGGATGACTTCGGCGAGAACGTCCCAGACCTCGGGCAGCTCGCGTTCGACCATCTTCTTGGCCGCCTTGATGGTGGTGGCCATGCCGCGGGCTTCCAGCTTGCCGAAGATGAACGGCTTGAACAGCTCGAGAGCCATCTTCTTGGGCAGGCCGCACTGGTGCAGGCGCAGGGTCGGACCGACGGTGATTACCGAACGGCCGGAGTAGTCCACGCGCTTACCGAGCAGGTTCTGACGGAAACGACCTTGCTTACCCTTGATCATGTCAGCCAGGGACTTCAGCGGGCGCTTGTTCGAGCCGGTGATGGCACGGCCGCGACGACCGTTGTCCAGCAGGGCATCGACAGCTTCCTGCAGCATGCGCTTTTCGTTGCGCACGATGATGTCCGGCGCAGCCAGGTCGAGCAGGCGCTTCAGGCGGTTGTTACGGTTGATGACGCGACGATACAGATCGTTCAGGTCGGAAGTCGCGAAGCGGCCGCCATCCAGGGGAACCAGCGGACGCAGGTCCGGCGGCAGGACTGGCAGCACGGTCAGCACCATCCACTCAGGATGGTTGCCGGAGTCCTTGAAGGCCTCCATCAGCTTCAGACGCTTGGACAGCTTCTTGATCTTGGTTTCCGAGTTGGTCTGCGGGATTTCCTCGCGCAGGCGGCCAATCTCATGCTCCAGATCGATGGCGTTGAGCAGTTCGCGAACAGCTTCGGCGCCCATACGCGCATCGAAGTCGTCACCGAACTCTTCGAGAGATTCGAAGTACTGCTCGTCATTCAGCAGCTGGCCCTTTTCCAGGGTGGTCATACCCGGATCGATCACCACGTAGCTCTCGAAATAGAGCACGCGCTCGATGTCACGCAGGGTCATGTCCAGCAGCAGGCCGATACGCGACGGCAGGGACTTCAGGAACCAGATGTGAGCGACTGGCGATGCCAGTTCAATATGGCCCATGCGCTCGCGGCGCACCTTGGCCAGGGCGACTTCCACGCCGCACTTCTCGCAGATCACACCACGGTGCTTCAGGCGCTTGTACTTACCGCACAGGCACTCGTAGTCCTTCACCGGACCGAAGATCTTGGCGCAGAAGAGGCCATCGCGCTCCGGTTTGAAAGTACGGTAGTTGATGGTCTCCGGCTTTTTAACTTCACCGAAGGACCAGGAACGGATCATCTCGGGCGAGGCCAGACCAATACGGATGGCATCGAACTCTTCGATTTGACCCTGGTTTTTCAACAGATTCAGCAAGTCTTTCAAGGCCTTTCCTCCTCACGGACCCGCTACGACCGGCCTTGACCAGCCGTAGCGTTTTGGGCGTCGCGTGTTATTCGGTTTCCAGTTCGATGTCGATGCCGAGCGAGCGGATCTCTTTGATCAGCACGTTGAAGGACTCGGGCATGCCGGCCTCCATGCGGTGATCGCCGTCCACGATGTTCTTGTACATCTTGGTCCGGCCGTTCACGTCGTCCGACTTCACGGTCAGCATTTCCTGCAGGGTGTAGGCGGCGCCGTAGGCTTCCAGTGCCCAGACCTCCATCTCCCCGAAACGCTGGCCACCGAACTGCGCCTTACCACCCAGCGGCTGCTGGGTAACCAGGCTGTAGGAACCGGTGGAGCGCGCGTGCATCTTGTCATCGACCAGGTGGTTCAGCTTGAGCATGTACATGTAGCCGACGGTAGTCGGACGCTCAAACTGATTGCCGGTACGGCCGTCGAACAGGCGCATCTGACCGCTTTCCGGCAGGTCAGCGAGCTTCAGCATGGCCTTGATCTCGCTTTCCTTGGCGCCGTCGAACACAGGGGTGGCCATGGGTACGCCGCCCTTCAGGTTCTTTGCCAGGTCGAGGATCTCCTGGTCGCTCAGCTCGTTCAGGTTTTCCTGACGGCCACCGATCTCGTTGTAGATCTCGTGGAGGAACTCGCGAAGTTCAGCGATCTTGCGCTGTTCTTCCATCATGCGGTTGATCTTCTCGCCCAGGCCCTTGGCAGCGAGGCCCAGGTGGGTTTCAAGGATCTGACCGACGTTCATACGAGAGGGTACGCCCAGCGGGTTGAGGACGATGTCCACCGGAGTGCCATTGGCATCGTGCGGCATGTCTTCGACCGGCATGATCACGGAGACCACGCCCTTGTTACCGTGACGACCCGCCATCTTGTCGCCCGGCTGGATGCGACGCTTGATGGCCAGGTAGACCTTGACGATCTTCAGCACACCCGGAGCGAGGTCGTCGCCCTGCTGCAGCTTGCGCTTCTTGTCTTCGAACTTGTCATCCAGCATCTGGCGACGATCAGACAGGTAGGCCTGGGCCTTCTCCAGCTGTTCGTTCAGAGCGTCTTCAGACATGCGCAGCTTGAACCACTGGCCGCGCTCGAGGCCGTCGAGGTACTCGTCGGTGATCTCGGTGCCTTTCTTGACGCCAGCGCCGCCTTCGGCAACTTGGCCGACCAAGGCGGAGCGCAGACGCTCGAAGGTTGCGCCTTCGACGATGCGGAACTCTTCGTTCAGGTCCTTGCGGATCTCATCGAGCTGCATCTTTTCGATAGACAGGGCACGGGAGTCACGCTCAACGCCGTCACGAGTGAAGACCTGGACGTCGATAACAGTGCCTTTGGTGCCAGTCGGCACGCGCAGGGAGGTGTCCTTAACGTCGGACGCCTTCTCACCGAAGATGGCACGCAGCAGCTTCTCTTCCGGAGTCAGCTGGGTCTCGCCTTTCGGAGTGACCTTGCCAACGAGGATGTCGCCGGCCTGGACTTCAGCACCAACGTAGACGATACCGGCTTCGTCCAGCTTGTTCAGCGCAGCTTCACCCACGTTAGGGATATCCGCGGTGATTTCTTCTGGGCCAAGCTTGGTGTCACGCGCCACACAGGTAAGTTCCTGGATGTGGATAGTGGTGAAGCGATCTTCCTGCACCACGCGCTCGGACAGGCAGATGGAGTCCTCGAAGTTGAAACCGTTCCAGGGCATGAACGCGACGCGCATGTTCTGCCCCAGTGCGAGTTCACCCATGTCGGTGGACGGACCATCGGCGAGGATGTCGGCGCGAGCGACCACATCACCCTTCTGCACCAGCGGGCGCTGGTTGATGCAGGTGTTCTGGTTGGAGCGGGTGTATTTGGTCAGGTTGTAGATGTCGACACCGGCTTCGCCAGTTTCAACTTCGTCATCGTTGACGCGGACCACGATACGACTGGCGTCGACGGAGTCGATCACGCCGCCGCGACGGGCGACAACGCAAACACCGGAGTCGCGCGCTACGTTACGCTCCATGCCTGTACCGACCAGGGGCTTGTCGGCACGCAGGGTCGGCACGGCCTGACGCTGCATGTTCGAACCCATGAGTGCACGGTTGGCATCGTCGTGTTCGAGGAACGGAATCAGCGATGCAGCGACGGAAACGACCTGCTTCGGCGAAACGTCCATCAGGGTCACGTCTTCAGGCGCCTTGACGGTGAATTCGTTCAGGTGACGCACTGCCACCAGCTCGTCGACCAGTTGGCCCTGCTCGTTCATCGTTGCCGATGCCTGAGCGATAACGTGGTCAGCCTCTTCGATGGCGGAGAGGAAAACGATTTCGTCAGTCACCTGAGTGCCGTTCACAACGCGGTACGGGCTTTCCAGGAAGCCGTACTGGTTGGTGCGGGCGTAGGTCGCCAGGGAGTTGATCAGACCGATGTTCGGACCTTCAGGAGTTTCGATCGGGCACACGCGACCATAGTGGGTCGGGTGTACGTCACGAACCTCGAAGCCCGCGCGCTCACGGGTCAGACCGCCCGGGCCGAGCGCAGAAACACGGCGCTTGTGGGTGATCTCGGAGAGCGGGTTGTTCTGGTCCATGAACTGGGACAGCTGGCTGGAACCGAAGAATTCCTTGATCGCGGCAGCCACCGGCTTGGCGTTGATCAGGTCTTGCGGCATCAGGCCTTCGCTTTCGGCCATCGACAGGCGTTCCTTGACCGCGCGCTCGACGCGCACCAGGCCAACGCGGAACTGGTTCTCGGCCATCTCGCCAACGCAACGTACGCGACGGTTACCCAGGTGGTCGATGTCGTCGACGATACCCTTGCCGTTACGGATGTCGACGAGGGTCTTCAGTACGTCAACGATATCTTCCTTGCTCAGCACACCCGAACCTTCGATCTCGGTACGACCGATACGACGGTTGAACTTCATACGGCCGACGGCGGACAAGTCGTAACGCTCGGCGCTGAAGAACAGGTTGTTGAACAGGGTTTCGGCGGCTTCCTTGGTCGGCGGCTCGCCAGGACGCATCATGCGGTAGATCTCAACCAGGGCTTCCAGTTGGTTGCCAGTGGAATCGATCTTAAGGGTGTCCGAAATGAACGGACCGCAGTCGATGTCGTTGGTGTACAGGGTTTCAATGCGAACGACCTGGGCCTTGGCGATTTTCACCAGTAGGTCGGTGGTCAGCTCGGTATTGCACTCGGCAATGATCTCGCCGGTCGCCGGATGCACGATGGCCTTAGCCGAAGTGCGGCCAAGGACGTAGTCCATCGGGACTTCCAGTTCCTTGATACCGGCTTTTTCCAGCTGATTGATGTGGCGGGCAGTGATACGACGGCCCTGCTCTACGATCACCTTGCCGTTCTCGTCCTTGATGTCGAACACGGCGATCTCGCCGCGCAGACGTTGCGGTACCAACTCCAGGTGCAGGCCTTCGCCCTTCACGTGGAAGACGTTGGTAGCGTAGAAGGCGTTCAGCACTTCTTCGGTGGTGTAGTTCAGTGCGCGCAGCAGAACAGTAGCCGGCAGCTTGCGACGACGGTCGATACGCACGAACACGCAGTCCTTCGGATCGAACTCGAAGTCCAACCAGGAACCGCGGTAAGGAATGATGCGAGCAGAGTACAGCAGCTTGCCCGAGCTGTGCGTCTTGCCACGGTCATGATCGAAGAACACGCCGGGGGAGCGGTGCAGCTGGGACACGATGACGCGTTCGGTACCATTGATGATGAAGGTACCGTTCTCGGTCATCAGGGGGATTTCCCCCATGTAGACTTCTTGCTCCTTGATGTCCTTGATCGCTTTGTTCGACGACTCTTTGTCGAAGATGATCAGACGGACTTTTACCCGCAGCGGCACGGCGAAAGTCACGCCACGCAGCACGCATTCCTTGACATCGAAAGCCGGCTCGCCCAGGCGATAACCGACGTATTCCAGGGCGGCATTGCCGGAATAGCTGATGATCGGGAAAACAGACTTGAAGGCCGCGTGCAGACCGATATCACGGAACTGCTCTTTGCTGACTCCCGCCTGCAGGAATTCGCGATACGAATCCAGCTGGATGGCCAGGAGGTAGGGTACATCCATGACGTCCGGCAACTTGCTAAAGTCTTTGCGGATACGTTTTTTCTCAGTGTATGAGTAAGCCATCAGCGTTCCCCAGCTTGGTCACCTGCTTGTTTGGCCCCTCCGACGGGAGTAGCCAGAAAATCTTGCAGACCCCTTGGTCTGCTCCGCCTCCAACTGGAGGTCGGGTCACGTTCCGGGTAGCGTACGGAGACAACCACCTAGAACGGAAAAAGGCCGGTGGCATAAGCCACCAGCCGTCAGCCTTGCGCGGAGCGCACCGGCTGTTGACGCAAGGTCGTCGCTTACTTGAGCTCGACTTTGGCGCCAGCTTCTTCCAGAGCTTTCTTGGCAGCTTCGGCCTCTTCCTTGGAAGCGCCTTCCTTGACCACGCCCGGAGCGCCGTCAACAACTGCCTTGGCTTCTTTCAGACCCAGACCGGTCAGTTCGCGAACGACTTTGATGACGTTCACTTTCTTCTCGCCGGCTTCGGTCAGAATGATGTTGAACTCGGTTTGTTCTTCAACAACAGCAGCAGCAGCAGCCGGGCCAGCAGCAACGGCAGCAGCAGCGGTAACACCGAACTTCTCTTCCATCGCTTTGATCAGTTCAACGATCTGCATGACGGACATTTCGGATACGGCGTTGATGATGTCTTCGTTGGTCAGAGCCATGACTCTAATTCCTGTATTGGTGGACAGCCTTCGCGGCCATCAAAAATTGAACAAATTAGCGTGAAAGGGACTATGCGGCCTGGATCAGGCAGCAGCGCCTTCTTTCTGGTCGCGAATTGCCGCCAGAGTACGAGCCAGCTTGCTGGTAGCGCCTTGGATTACGCTCATCAGCTGTGCAACGGCTTCGTTGTAGGTCGGCAGTGTCGCCAGTACGTCGATCTGATTGGCTGCGAGGAACTGGCCCTCGAATGCAGCGGCCTTGATCTCGAACTTGTCCTGACCCTTGGCGAATTCCTTGAAGATACGAGCAGCAGCGCCCGGATGTTCGTTGGAGAACGCAATCAGGGTCGGGCCTTTGAACACGTCGTTGAGCACTTCGAACTGAGTGCCGGCAACGGCGCGACGAGCCAGAGTGTTACGCACGACACGTACGTACACACCAGCCTCGCGGGCCTCTTTACGGAGTCCGGTCATAGCGGCTACGGTCACGCCACGGGCATCAGCCACGACAGCGGACAGGCCAGCTTTGGCAGCCTCGTTGACTTCAGCGACGATGGCCTTCTTGTCTTCGAGTTTAATTGCCACGGGTCTAACTCCTGGATGTTACCGTTTCGTCCGGCCGAGGCCGGGCGGCGTTTTGGTGTCTGATTCGGCAACCGAATCGGGAGCACCATCTGCGTAGGCTCAGGAATTGATTCCCGGTTTGAGGCTTGCGCCGCCTACGGTCTTGGATAGCCCCCGCCAGGCAGGGACCCCAATACCTGCGCAGCGGGCAAGCCCGCTGCGGCTTTGTTTCTTAGGCTTCCAGCGAAGCCTGGTCGATCTGCAGACCCGGCCCCATGGTGCTGCTCAGGGTCACGCGCTGGACGTAGACGCCTTTCGAGGTCGACGGCTTCAGACGCTTCAGATCAACCAGCAAGGCTTCAACGTTCTGTTTCAGCTTGACCGGCTCGAAGTCGACCTTACCCACAGAAGCGTGAATGATGCCGTTCTTGTCAGTACGGAAACGCACCTGACCAGCCTTGGCATTCTTGACAGCGGTAGCCACGTCCGGGGTCACGGTACCGACCTTCGGGTTCGGCATCAGGCCGCGCGGACCAAGGATCTGACCCAACTGACCGACGACACGCATTGCGTCCGGGGAGGCGATAACCACGTCGTAGCTCAGGTCGCCGCCCTTCATCTCAGCAGCCAGCTCGTCCATGCCAACGCGGTCGGCGCCGGCAGCCAGTGCGGCTTCAGCAGCAGGACCTTGAGTGAACACGGCAACGCGGACGCTCTTACCGGTACCATTCGGCAGAACGGTGGCACCACGAACGACCTGGTCGGATTTACGCGGATCGACGCCCAGGTTGATGGCGATATCCACGGACTCTTTGAACTTGGAGGTAGCCAGTTCAGCCAGCAGCTTGGCGGCGTCTTCGAAAGCGTACTGCTTGCCAGCTTCTACTTTCTCGGCAATTGCCTTTTGGCGCTTGGTCAGCTTAGCCATTACACACCCTCCACGTTCAGGCCCATGCTACGAGCGGAGCCGGCGATGCTTCGCACGGCCGCATCCAGGTCAGCTGCAGTCAGATCAGCCTTCTTGGCTTTAGCGATCTCTTCCAGCTGAGCACGGGTAACGGTGCCTACCTTCTGGGTGTTCGGACGCGGGGAACCGCTGGCGATGCCGGCTGCTTTCTTCAGCAGTACGGAAGCCGGGGTGCTCTTGGTCTCGAAAGTGAAGCTGCGATCGCTGTATACGGTAATGATCACAGGAGTCGGCAGACCCGGCTCAAGGCCCTGAGTCCTGGCGTTGAACGCCTTGCAGAATTCCATGATGTTCACGCCGTGCTGACCCAGCGCCGGACCGACCGGCGGCGACGGGTTGGCCTGACCGGCCTTCACCTGCAGCTTGATATAAGCTTGAATCTTCTTAGCCATGTATAACTCCAGTTACGGGTTCTAGCGCCTAAAGGCTCCCCGATTGCTTTCGCGTTTATCCCAATGACGACAAAACCCCGCAACCTAGGGCTGCGGGGTTGGGATGCCATTGTCAGTTAAGCCTTCTCGACCTGACTGAACTCCAGCTCTACCGGGGTAGAGCGACCGAAAATGAGCACGGCCACCTGGATCCGACTCTTTTCGTAGTTAACCTCTTCAACAACACCGTTGAAGTCAGCAAACGGACCGTCAATGACGCGAACAGTCTCGCCCGGCTCAAACAGGGTCTTCGGCTTCGGCTTGTCGCCACTATCAGCAACACGCCGCAGGATAGCCTCGGCTTCCTTTTCAGTGATGGGAGCCGGCTTATCGGCAGTGCCACCAATGAAGCCCATGACACGCGGCGTATCCTTGATCAGGTGCCAAGTCGCCTCGTTCATTTCCATCTGGACCAGGACATAGCCAGGGAAGAACTTACGCTCGCTCTTGCGCTTCTGGCCATTACGCATCTCCACCACTTCTTCAGTGGGGACCAGAATCTCGCCGAACTCGTCTTCCATGCCAGCCAGCTTGACGCGCTCAATCAGCGAGCGCATGACATGCTTCTCGTAACCCGAGTAAGCATGCACAACGTACCAACGCTTAGCCACGGCGCACCTATTAACCAACAATCAACGAAACAAGCCAGCCGAGCAGGGTATCAAGCCCCCACAACAGCAGCGCCATTACCAGCACGACAGCCACAACAATCAGAGTGGTCTGGGTGGTTTCCTGACGGGTCGGCCAAACAACCTTGCGAATTTCCGCGCGAGCCTCCTTGGCGAGAGCAAAGAAAGCCTGACCCTTAGCGGTCTGCAGAGCCACGACAGCAGCAACAGCAGCAAGAGCAAGAAGCGCGAGAACGCGGTACAGGATCGGCTCAGCAGAAAAGTACTGATTACCGACCACACCAACAGCAACAAGAGCCACCACAACAACCCACTTCAGAACGTCGAAGCGTGCTTCTTTGGCTTCAGCCTTGGCATTCATCAGCTAGGATCCTGTGAGAGAAATGCCAGATTCTCATTCTTGGAATCTGGCAGGCCAGGAGGGAATCGAACCCCCAACCTGCGGTTTTGGAGACCGCCGCTCTGCCAATTGAGCTACTGGCCTGTAACAAAGTCAGGCCGACCATTATGCCGGCCTGACACACCAAGATCAAGTCGTTATTCGATGATCTTGGCCACAACACCGGCACCGACGGTACGACCACCTTCGCGAATCGCGAAGCGCAGGCCGTCTTCCATGGCGATCGGAGCGATCAGGGTGACAACCATCTTGATGTTGTCGCCCGGCATTACCATCTCTACGCCTTCCGGCAGCTCGCAGTTACCGGTCACGTCAGTGGTACGGAAGTAGAACTGCGGACGGTAGCCCTTGAAGAACGGAGTGTGACGACCACCTTCTTCTTTGGACAGTACGTACACTTCGCACTCAAACTTAGTGTGCGGCTTGATGGTACCCGGCTTGGCCAGAACCTGACCACGCTCTACGTCATCACGCTTAGTGCCGCGCAGCAGGGCGCCAACGTTCTCACCAGCACGACCTTCGTCGAGCAGCTTGCGGAACATTTCCACGCCGGTGCAGGTGGTCTTGGTGGTCGGACGGATACCAACGATCTCGATTTCCTCGCCCACCTTGACGATACCGCGCTCAACACGACCGGTTACCACGGTACCGCGGCCGGAGATGGAGAACACGTCTTCGATCGGCATCAGGAACGGCTGGTCGATGGCACGCACCGGCTCCGGAATGTAGGAGTCCAGGGTTTCAACCAGCTTACGAACGGCAGAAACGCCGATTTCGTTGTCGTCCTTGCCTTCCAGCGCCATCAGCGCGGAACCGATCACGATCGGAGTGTCGTCGCCCGGGAAGTCGTAGGTGTTCAGCAGATCGCGAACTTCCATTTCGACCAGCTCCAGCAGCTCAGCGTCGTCAACCATGTCGGCCTTGTTCAGGAACACGACAATGTAAGGAACGCCTACCTGACGGGACAGCAGGATGTGCTCGCGAGTCTGCGGCATGGGGCCGTCAGCAGCAGAGCAAACCAGGATCGCGCCGTCCATCTGAGCAGCACCGGTGATCATGTTCTTCACATAGTCAGCGTGACCGGGGCAGTCAACGTGAGCGTAGTGACGAACGGCGGAATCGTACTCAACGTGGGAGGTGTTGATGGTGATACCGCGAGCCTTCTCTTCCGGCGCATTGTCGATCTGGTCGAACGCACGAGCGGAACCGCCCCAAGTCTCGGAGCAGACCTTGGTCAGCGCAGCAGTCAGAGTGGTCTTGCCATGGTCAACGTGACCAATGGTGCCGACGTTGACGTGCGGTTTGTTACGTTC
>NZ_SSOK01000020.1:161-147199 GCF_029871195.1 Pseudomonas sp. BN415 | reverse complement strand
CGCCGAGCACATCTGCTTCCGCCCGGCGCGACTGGCCAAACCGGTGATCGCCGGCACCATACCGGCGCGGGTCACCAGCCCGCAGGCGGGCGACCTCTACAGCCACATCGACCTGGAAGGCCGCTACAAGGTCAACTTCCTCTTCGACCAGGACACCTGGCCCGCGGGGCAAGAAAGCATGTGGCTGCGCCTGGCGCGGCCCTATGCCGGCGACACCTACGGGCTTCACCTGCCGCTGATCCAGGGCACCGAGGTCGGCATCGCCTTCGAGCACGGCGACCCCGACCGGGGCTTCATCGCCTTCGCCCTGCACGACAGCCAGCACCCGGACCTGGTGACCCTGAAGAACTACAAGCGCAACGTGCTGCGCACCCCGGCCAACAACAAACTGCGGCTGGACGACACCCGCGGCCAGGAACACATCAAGCTCAGCACCGAACACAGCGGCAAGAGCCAGCTCAACCTCGGTCACCTGGTGGACGGGCAGCGGCAGAAACGCGGTGAGGGCTTCGAGCTACGGACCGATGGCTGGGGCGCCATCCGCGCCGGCAAGGGGGTGTTCATCAGTGCCGACGAGCAGGCCCGTGCCCAGGGTCAGGTGCTGGCGATGAACGAAACCCTGGCGCGGTTGCGGGAAGCGGGGGAGCAACTGCGGGTGCTTTCCGACGATGCCCAGACCGCCACCGCCGACCCGGCGGACGTGCAGGCTCAACTGACCTTCATGCGCGAGCAACTCGAACAGCTGCGCGAAGCCGTGGTGCTGCTCAGCGCCCCCCAGGGCATCGCCCTCACCAGCGGCCGGCACCTGCAGCTAGCCGCCGAACGCAACCTCATCGCCAACGCCGGCAAGGATGCGGCCCTCAGCGTGGTCCGGCGCCTATTCATCGGGGTGGGCGAGGGCGTCAGCCTGTTCGTGCGCAAGCTGGGGCTGAAGCTCATCGCCAACCAGGGCGCGGTCAAGATCCAGGCGCAGAACGACCGCCTGGAGCTGATGGCCCGCCATGGCCTGGACATCGTCAGCACCGAGGACGAAATCCATATCACCGCCAAGCAGAAGATCGTCCTCAACGCCGGCGGCAGCTACATCAGCCTCGACGCTTGCGGCATCGAGTCCGGCACCCAGGGTGAGCACCTCATCAAGTCGGTGCACTTCGACTACCAGGGGCCGGCCACGCAATCCCCAACCTTGCCTGAACTGCCCCATCTCTCTGAATACCTGCGTCGCCACCAGCGCCTCACAGATTTCTCGGGCTAGGGCGAGGGTGCCAAGCAGTGGAAAGCGATGTCCCCAAAACACGGACAGGAGAGTGACCTTTGTTTTTACTCGACCTCTATGACGCGATGAAGGACGAATACCGGCGTTGGCGCGATGGGCCTCCCGTACCAACGTCGTCCCGACCTGAGATAACGCCGTCGACTGCCTCAGCGTCCCCATCGCTTCACGTATCAACTCCGGTGCAGGAGCCACAGCCGTCGAGCGACTTGCCGGCGGTGAAGAACTGGAGCCACCCGTTTGGCGATACGTCGTCCGTCTTCCAGCAACTGACCACACTGGCCAAAGCCCGGGGGGGCTACTTTCCGCTAGGCCGCAATGGCCTGTGGCATGGCGGAGTGCATTTCGACTCCGGCACGGCGGGTACGGCGGGCCCCCAGGGCCAGAGCTACGTACGTTGCCTGGCCGATGGGGAGGTGATTGCCTACCGCATTCCCGAGCAAACGCCCAAGACAAGGTTCTTCCCGGCTCCGGGCATCACGGTGGAAGCGCCCTTCGCCTCCGGTTTCGTGCTGGTCCGCCATCGCCTGGAGGCCCCGAAGATCGAAGGCGTCACCGACACGCCACCCAGCCTGATCTTCTACAGCCTGTACATGCACCTCGCTGATTGGGAGAGCTACCTGACTGATAGTGGCAAAGCGCGCCCTGAGTTCTGGCCTGAATCGAACCAGCGTCGGGTGATGATGACAAACACAGACCCCAGCCCTGTCCATCCTGGCGAGGTGGGCCTCAACCTTCGGCACGCGCCGGCACAGGGAAAGATCATTGGCTTTCTACCGAAAGGTGTCGCTGTCACCGTCAGTGGCGAAGGTGCTTACCGAAAGGTTGAAGGCATCAAGGGACCGGTGAAGTTGAAAAACCCGGATGGCACGTTACAGGGCTACGTCAGCTTTAGTGCATTGCTGGATCTGGGAGGCGGGCTCTATCGCGTCAATACGAACAGTGGCGGCCTGCGGGTACGTCCTACCCCGGATACGTCGCTCGAAAAGATCTTCGAATTGCCCAGAGGTACGCAGATCACCATCAGTGGTGAGGGCGAATTCCGCAAACTGGAAAGCGTTGTCCAGTACGTGCATCTCGCCTCGCTAGAAAGCGAGCGTGTACCCGAGTGTGGAAAGGTTGTGGTTCTGGACAGGCCATTCGCGATCAAGGCTGGCAGTTTGATCGGCCACCTCGGCCCCTACCAGGAGAGCAAAGAGGACGTACCCCAAGAGAAATTGCACCTGGAAGTGTTCGCCTGCGACAACGTGGAACGCTTCTTCAACGAATGTCGTGCCTGGGCGGATCGAATGCCCGAGAAGGACAAGACATGGCTGAAGTTGGAAAAGGGAACGCAGGTTGTCACTCACCAGCCAGGCTACAGCAGCACAACCCCACCGAGCCCTGCCCATCCCCATGTATCGAGCGGCGCGCGACTGTTGATCCCTCGCTCCCTGCTCAATGGCCTTTCAGCGGACAAGAAAATTGCAGTACCCGCAACGGACGCCACCAAGGCCAGGAACTGGTATCGGCTGGATGATCTATTGATCGATGCCGACGGCAACAATATCCCCGTGGGGTGGGTGTGCGACGAAGTTGGCGTGACGCCTTGGGTTAATCCATGGTCGTGGGATGGCTATAGCGTCATCTACAACAATGATCCCCCACAGAATGCACTTGCCCACTTTTTACGTGGCATGGGCAGTTACTTCGAAGACAAGGAACTGGAGCAGTGGAAGCCCTTCGCAGACGCATCGGATAAAGGGCCTGTGAGGCAGCGGCTCCTCGAGATCATCGATGCCAATGGCGACGGAACGATCACTGCACGCGAAGTTCGAGAAGCACTGAAAGTGCCCGCGTACGCCCAATCTATTTCTCAGTTAGTCATTCACTACGAAAGCGAATGGTTTTACCAGCAAAGAAAGTGGGATGCCCTGGATCAGGTTCTGGGGCATTCAGGCTCGACGCCTATATTGAATTGGGTGGCTGAGAAGGAGCGGATAAAGGAGTTGAGTTGGTGGGGGGATGTTGCAGGTGCTGGAGTGCTTCCAGCCTCGGGGAGTGTTTCGTGCATACAGCCGCTGACGTTTGGTATTTCTCTGGCTACTGCAAGCCGAATTACAGTTGAGTTTTTGGAGAGAGTCACAGGGAAAACCGGGGATTGGTTCACCGGGAAGGGCGGAAGTGCAAGTTTTGCTAAGGAGTTTCCTGGAAAATATCCGAATATTTATAAGTTCGATAAATATGGGTTTGTGGATATCCTAAACGAAACGCTTCACCGATACGGCATCGAAACTCCGTATCAGCAAGCGCACTTTATTTCTCAGTGCTTTCATGAGTGTGCGAATTTTGAGACAACTGTTGAGTTTGCATCTGGAGAAAGGTACAACCCTGGTGCTCATCCTGATGCAATTAAAAATGAAAATACAGATCCAGGCGATGGTCCTAAGTATAAAGGTAAAGGACTTATTCAATTGACGTGGAAGAAAAATTATAGATTGTATTCGTGTTTCAAGGGGGATGATTTTGTATCTAATCCAAATCTGATTGCAGAAGATATGCACCTTGCTATAGATGTTTCGTGCTGGTTTTGGAGAAAAAATGGTGCTGTTCATAAAAGATACGACGCCAAGGGGGATATAAATATATTGATAGAAAACGAACCGCGGAATGTCGGATTAATAACTTTGGCGGTTAATGGTGGGGATAATGGTCTTGCGGAGAGAAGAAAGATATTCGAAAAAATAGCAATGGTGTGGGGGTTTAGATGATGCGTTCTGGTCTTATTTTTTTTGCTCTGGTGTGTGCTTCAGAAGTAGCGGTTGCTAGTGATCAATTAAGTTTGAACGTAAAGTCTGAAAATCCATTGGTGCTGTCTGTCATAAAAGAGGGGAGTGAAAAGTCTGTGATTATTCCCTCTGATGTAGTTGTAGATTCAGGGGGGATATATTCTTCGGTTGCTCTTGATGATATAGATGGTAATGGCGTGGATGAGGTGATAATGACGATGCCGGCAGAGGGCGGAGTGAACTCCTGCTCCAAGGTTCTCAGGTACGACTCAGAGAAAAATACTGTAGTTGAAGTGAAGTTCTCTGGAGGGGGATTATGCAACTATCGGAAGGATGGAAAGTATTTGGTCAGTTCGTACAGGGATGCGGCAGTATGGGTGGAAGATGTTTATGTGTTTGAGGGTGGTTCATTTGATATTGTTTATAAGGATGAGTGTATTGGTTGTGGTTATATATTTAGGCGTGAGTTTAAGTCTCGTGAGGTGGTTGTAGAGTACCTTGTTTCTGATGGTGAGGTTTTAAATAAAAGGGAGCCTATTGTTTTTTCTGTTTTGTCGGGGCGTGCATACATTTTTTCTGAGCCATCCATTAGGGGTCGTTCCAAGAAATACCTGGTGCGGGGCGATAAGGTATTGGCTCTAGGTTTTTCAAATAACAACGGAGAGTCATGGGTAAAGATTCGTTTTAGCGGGAAGGTTGTAACCGAGGGCTGGTTGCTCTGCGCCGATATTGGACAGTGTGCGGCACTGTAGTTTTGTGTGCCTAGATATCTATTTACACATTTCAAGGTGTTGGTGAGCGATGAAAGGAATCATTCGAATTGGTGACAAAACCACTGGCGGCGGCACGGTTATCTCGGGCTCTGCTGTCATGAAGTTTCGCGGAATTGGCGCGGCGGGCGTTGGCGATGCTGTCAGTTGCCCGATTCCCAGCCATGGTCCGATGGTCGTCGCCGAGGGGCACTCGGTATTCAAGGATCACGGCGTGCACGTTGCCTTTCATGGCCACCGTTGCGCCTGCGGCTGCGTGCTTCTGACCTCGCTGCCCGAAGCGACTGCGAGCTGAGTATGCCGGTCCGGTTGGATAGGGTTCCTGCGGCCCTGGATGAGCCATCAGCACCTCGTGTTTGGTTGTGGGGTGTGTCCTTGGTGGGGCTTATGGCACTGGGAGTGGTGCTGGCGCTTTGGTTGGGGTCGGACGCGCTGATGCAGAGCTCGCAGCGCTTCTGGTGGTGGGCGCTAGGAGTACCCGCGCTCGTCTGGTTTGGTGCGCTTTTCTTGCGTGGGCTGCTTTATCTCGGCCAATTGAGTGTCGTGGAAGGCTGGAACGAAATGCGTGAAGCGGGCCTGACACAGATGATGCGGCGAGGGCGGCGCTCGCAGCAGGTATTGGCCGTCAGCTTGCAGACGGCCCTGCGCGCTCTGGAAGCCGATGGTCAGGCACAACGGGCATCTCTACTGGCCAAGGATGGCGGGGCTTTGCGCATGCAGGTGGGCTTTCGCGCTTGCCTGGGTGCCTTGCCGGCGCTGCAATGGGATACGTTGATCAGCGAAACCGGTGCTGGGTACCGTAACCGCTCCACGAACCCCGCCGTTCAATGTTCGGAGCTGATGCTTACTGTCGAGGTTGGTGTGCAGCTCCACGGCAGCAGGGCTTCGAAGTCTTCGATGCCAGTGGCCTGCGGCAGGCGTTCGAGGATGTAGCGCAGCCAGACATAGGGCACCTGCCCGTTGGCCTTAGCGGTTTCGATCAGGCTGTAAATCTACGCGCTGGCCGTGGCGTCCTCGGGTGTGTCGCTGAATAGCCAATTCTTGCGCCGATCACGAAGGGACGGATGGCGTTCTCGGCACGGTTGTTGTCGATGGGCAGATGCCCGCCTTCGACGTAGCGCACGAGGCGGCTCCAGTTGCTGGCCAGGTAGTTCACCGCCTTGCCCAGGGCATTTTGCGCGGTGACTTGCGGTTGGGTCTTGTCCAGCCAAGCCTTGATCTGTTCCAGGATCGGCAGGCTCGTTGCTGTCGTACGGCATGGCGTTCCAGGTCGCCGCTGTCCTGATGATCGCTCTCGATGCCGTCGAGTTTGTTGATCAGGTTCAGAGCCATGTCGGCACGTCCGATCTTGCCCTTGGGCTGCACCTCCTGCGCGTCGATGAATTTGCGCTGGACGCGGGCCCAGGAGGCTAGGCGCTCAATGCCATCCTGCGCGGCGACGGTGTTGGAGCCGGCATAGTCCACCGGGAAAACGGGCGCCCAGCATCTGCAAGTCGTCAGATCAAATGAAGGTGGGGTTTGTGGAGCGCTTACTGGCTACCTGGCCCGGTCCGGCGGCCGAATAGAGCGCAGCCGCTGATCCCTTCGTCGGCCTGGAAGGGGCGGTCATGACCCCAAGTCCGGGGGTATCGAAGTTCCCCGGCTCATGTATCCAGCGGCGACCCGAAGTTCACGAAAGTTGTTCTCGGCCTCTATATCCTTACTTCCCCGAAGTTCGAGCGGAAGTTCGCAGCGAGTATTCGCCACCCACTTCCGGGTCACCAAAGTCGGTTTAACTTTCCGACTATCGACTTGATACTGTTGCGCGCTCCTGGCCCCTCAACAACGCTGAGGACGCGGATGCATCGTTCCCCCCGAACGGGCCGCCTCCGTTGGTGCGGCGCTATCGTCCCAGGCGTTGTAGCGCACTCCGGCTCAGGGTCGGGTGCTGCAATTCAAGCTGTTGTCGCCGCGTTTCCCAGCTACTTCGTCCGCACTTGGGCAATTTCCCGAGGGGCTTCCTCGCGACGGCTGCCCAAGCATTTCTACCGCTGAAAACTCACCAGCATAGAAGGGCAATGTCATGCGCAAAACAGCCACAACAGTCGCAGTTTCACTGATCCTGGGCGTGGGTTTGCAGCCGGTCCGGGCAGCGCTCTACG
This sequence comes from Pseudomonas sp. BN415, assembly GCF_029871195.1. Lineage (NCBI taxonomy): Bacteria > Pseudomonadati > Pseudomonadota > Gammaproteobacteria > Pseudomonadales > Pseudomonadaceae > Pseudomonas > Pseudomonas sp. BN415. The sequence continues at coordinate 140,247 of NZ_SSOK01000020.1, read as the reverse complement.
CGGTGGACCAGGACGCCCCCACCCACGCCAACGGCTTCTTTGCCGCGTGGTACCAGGACACCCACGGTCGAGCACTGGACCTTTGCCTGTCCAAGGCGCAAAGCTCCCGGGCACCCGGCAACTACATGTGTACGCTGCTGCCCAGCCCCGGCGTATTCGATGACACACGGCCCATCAGTTTCCCCGGCAACTTCCCCGACGAAGCTTTCTGGTTCACCGGTGAAGCCAGCGTCACGGACGCCGCCAGCGGCATCGACCTGCTCTTCGTATCGGCGCTGGAAGCCGCGTTCAATGGTGAGTTGCCCGCCGAGAACGACCAGGTCAGCTTCGCTCGTATTCGCATCCGCGTGACGGTGCCCACCGCCGGGACCTACACCGTGACCCATCCGTATGGTGTGGATGTGTTCCAGGTCGATACGCCCGGTACCCGTGCCATCAACATGACCCGAGATATGGGTATCGGTGCGCCGGCGGACTTCCGGGGTGCCCTCGCGGGCGATGTCGGCCCCTTCCTGCGCAGCGTCAACGGGCCCTATCAGGAGTCCAACCCGGAGAGCGGCCTGGTGGAGAGCTTCGTCGGCGACCCCAACCTGACCGAGGAAGTTACCGGCAGCCCCTTCGGCACGAACTTCGTGCGCATCGAGGGGCCGAACGGACTGCGGGTTGAAACGCGACTGTTCTCGGTCTCCGGCAAACTTTCCAGCGTCCAGTTGCCCACGCCCCTCCAGGTGGCCCGCAGCACCTATTCCCGTGGCGAGAATGGCGCGGGACAGGCGCAGCAGGATGTCTTCGTCCTGGCGCCGCCGCCCGGGGCCAGCGCCAGCTTCACCGATGCCGGCGGCGCGCCTGCCGCTATGCAGGGTACCGTCCTGGGCGCCTGGTACGGCCAGTCCGGGCGGGACCCCGGCGGCGCCGGCAGTGTGAGCATCACCGCCGATAACTCCGCCGTGGTGCCGGGCAGCCTGCCCACCAGCAAGAGCAGCGCCCTGGTCGACGTGGTGCGCATCAGCCGCGCCGAGTACAGCCTGGCCAGCAACATGTTGACTGTGGAGGCCGAGTCCAGCGACCGCACTGGCCAACCCGGCCTTGAAGTGGACGGTGTAGGGGCACTGGTTGGAGGCCGTTTGCAGCAAGCGGTCACGCCCATTCCCCCGGCACGGGTCACGGTGGTCTCCGACAGCGGCGGCCGCGACGCCGAAGACGTGCGAATCCTTCCCTGAGCCCCAATCCCTGATTGCTTTGGAGACTGTCATGCACAAGTGGCCAGTAGTTCTTGCGATGGTTCTGGGGTTTGGCGCAATCAGCGCCCAGGCCCAGCTCGCTGCTGTCGACCCGGGACCCTACACCGCGGCAACCGGCGGCTTTCCCCTGTGGTACCAGGACCGGACGGAGTCGGATGCGGCGAAGCTGAAGCTGGAGCTGTGCCTGTCCAAGGCGCTGAGCTCCAGGGCGCCGGGCAGCTACATGTGTACCCTGCTGCCCAGCCCCGGCATCTTCGATGACACCAAGCCCATCGCCTTCCCCGGCAACTTCCCGGATGAAAGCTTCTGGATGCTCGCCGAAGCGGAAATCGAAGATCCGGGTAACGGCATCGAGCTGGAGGCCTATGTCGCCGGCATCGAGGCGGCCTTCGCCAGCGAGGTGCCGCGCCAGGGCGACCAGCAGAGCTTCGCGCGCATCCGCATCCGGGTGAATGCACCGGTGGCCGGTACTTACCGGGTCATACACCCCTATGGCGTGGACAGTTTCAATGTCACCGCGCCGGGTCGCCGGGCCATCAACATGACCCGCGACATCGGCATCGGCGCGCCGGGAGATTTCCGTGGCGCCATGGCCGGCAACGTCGGTCCCTTCCTGGTGAGCCGCAACGGCCCCTATCGGGAAACCGACCCGCAGACCGGCCTGGTGGAAACCTTCATCGGCGACCCCAACCTGACCGAGCAGGTCATCGGCAGTCCCTTCGGGACCAACTTCGTGCGGGTCGAAGGCCCCGGTGGCCGGGTTGCGCAGACCAACTTGTTCAGCTTGTCCGGCAAGGTCCTGAGCAGCCGCGCGGGTACTTCGCTGGAGGTTTCCCGGGCCAGCTACAGCCGCAGCGCCGGGCGTACCTGGATCTCCGTGTTCGGCAATTCCACTGCCGGCGCCAGCCTGTGCTTCCGCGAGTCCATCGATCTGGTGGGCGATCCCCCGTCGCCTTGCCAGTTCCAGATGACCGGAAGCGGCAGCGGCACGTTCTTCGGCCTTGACAGCAACCCGGCAAGCCTGCCGACACTGGTGGTGGTGACCGCCAGCGACAGTTCCGGCGTCACGGCTCCCACTACGCTCAGCCAACCGCTGACCGATCAGGTGGAAATCAGCTCGGTGCGCTACGTCGCCGCTGATCGCACCCTGACCATCGAGGCGCGCTCAAGCGATGAGGTGCAGGTGCCTGTGCTGGCCGCCGAAGGATTCGGGGCCTTGATCCGGGTTACCGGGAGCCAGCAGCGGCTGGTGGCCGGTGAAGTGGCGCAGCCGCCGGCCTATGTGACGGTGAAATCCGCGGCGGGTGGCGTCGATACCGAGCCTGTGCTGGTGGTCGGTACCCCCAGTGGGTCGGCTAACCAGTCGCCCGTGGCCGCGGCGGATACCGCCGGTACCGCATTCGGCGCGCCGGTGACCATCAATGTGCTGGCCAACGACAGCGATCCGGATGGCAACGTGCCGTTGTCCGTTGCCAACCTGACTCAGCCGGTATCCGGGAGCGGCAGCGTGGCCGCCAACGGCGCTTCGGTGACCTACACGCCGCCGGTGGGTCTCAGTGGCCCGCTGACCGCCACCTTCAGCTACCAGGCGCGGGACAGCCTGGGTGCGCTCTCGGCCCCGGCATCGGTGACCGTGACAGTATCCGGCAACCAGCCACCGACGGCGGGCAACGACTCGGCGAGCACCGCGGCGCCGAATCCGGTGACCGTCAATGTGCTGGCCAATGACAGCGACCCGGAAGGTGGTGCGCTGACCGTCGCCAGCCTGACCCAGCCACCGGCCGGACAAGGCAGCGTCGCCAGCAATGGCACCAGCGTCACCTACACGCCGCCGGGTACCCTGGCCAGCCCGCTGAACACCAGCTTCAGCTATCGCGCCCAGGACGCCCAGGGCAACTTGTCCGCGGTGGCGACGGTCAGCGTGGCGGTGGCGCCTGCGCAGGTACCGGCGGAAACCCTCGGCATCAGCTCGGCCACGGTGCGTGCCACCGGAGGTCTGGGCGGCCTGGTCTCGGGCATCCTGGGCATCCTGTCGCCGTCGGCGCGGCGTTATGACTGGGATATCAGCGGAACCAGTTCGCGGCCGGCCGGCAACAGCATCCGGGTGGAGGTGACCAGCAGCTCCGGTGTCACCCTGTTGGGTACTGTGACTCCGGCAGCCAACGGCACCTGGCGGGTGGTGGTGACCAACTCCAGCATTGCGCCAAGCAACAACCCCAGTGCCACGGCGCGCTCGGCCTTCGGGACCGTGCGGACCAGTCCGGTGGTCGTGCAGTAGGGGTATTGGACGAACGCCCGCAGGCTGGCAGGGCTGCGGGTGTTTTGTTTGTCGGGTTCTGCGGGATCGCCTGGTCATGGGCCGTGGGGGCCGACGCTTCGGCGTGGATGGCCTCCCAGCGGTCTACAGCGGCTCAAGTGGCCAGCGGTCGCTGACCACGAATGCGCGTTCCGCTTCCTTCCAGCGTCCATCCGCGTCCGGCGCCAGGCGTACCAGAAGGCGCGCCGGGCTGTCCGGCTGCAACTGCTGGCGCCATTGCCGGAAGTTTTCTTCTGTCCAAAGGTCACTGGGATCACAGGCGGCCGGGGCCAGCCAGGATTGCCTCGCTAGCGGCTGCCAGCTGCCGTCCCTGGTTTGTCCCAGGAAGTCCTCCAACTCGTTGTGGCGCAACCAGCGACCACGCAGGTGGGCAGGGTTGGCGCCGAGCGGTGCGGTGCAGTTGCCCGGCCAGGGATAGAACAAGTAGCCGCCGAGCCAGAGTTCGGCGCTGGCCGGCTGGGCATCCAGCTGGGCCAGGGCATGACGGCTTTCGGGGCTGGACGAGAGGGGGAGCTGGTGCAGGCTGAGGTGTTCCAGCTTGCGGTCGAGGCGGTCGTGGCTGCCCGGGCCGATCCACTCGGAGGATTTTCCGCCATCGCCATGGCGCGGGCCCAGATAGAGCTTGATTGCCAGCTCAAGGTGGTGAACGCCTTCCGCATCGCGCAATAGCAAGTCGAGCTCGCCCAGGGTCTGGCCGGCGATGCGGATTGGCAGGTTGGCCGCCAGCAGTTCCAAATCCGGCGCCTGGCCTAGAGCGAACTGCCAGAGGCGCTCGTAGTAGAGGCCGAGGCGACGGTTGGAGGCTTGCGCCAACCATTGATCCAGTGGCTCGGGGTGTTGATCCAGTCGACGCAGCCAGTCGGCCAGGTGCTCGGGCCGACTGGCCCATCTGCTGGCGCTGAGCGGATGGCGTTGGCGCCAGGGCGGCTGGCTGAGCAGCGGAGGCGAGAGCAGGACCCAGGCCAGATCGCGCACGCCGGGGTGGCGAAGCTGGCGGGGGAGCTCGGTCAGCGATTCGAAGGCTTGCATGCTGCGAGCATAGCCGACAGTGGTTTGCCGCTGTCCGTCTCTATCCCCCATACTTTCGCCATTCCTCACCCGCCAATGCCGCCCTGGAGCACCATGGAGCAATTCCGCAATATCGGCATAATCGGTCGCCTGGGCAGTTCCCATGTGCTCGACACCATTCGCCGGCTGAAAAAATTCCTGCTGGACCGTCACCTCCATGTGATTCTCGAAGACACCATCTCCGAAGTGCTGCCTGGCCATGGCCTGCAGACCTCGTCACGCAAGATCCTCGGTGAAGTTTGCGACCTGGTGATCGTGGTCGGCGGCGACGGCAGCATGCTCGGCGCCGCTCGCGCCCTGGCGCGGCACAACGTGCCGGTACTGGGGATCAACCGCGGCAGCCTGGGCTTCCTCACCGATATCCGTCCTGACGAGCTGGAAGTGAAGGTGGCCGAGGTGCTGGATGGTCGCTACAGCGTAGAGACGCGCTTCCTGCTGGAGGCCGAGGTGCGTCGCCATGGCGAGGCCATCGGTCAGGGGGACGCGCTGAATGACGTCGTGCTGCACCCTGGTAAATCGACGCGGATGATCGAGTTCGAACTGCATATCGATGGCCAGTTCGTCTGCAGCCAGAAGGCCGACGGACTGATCATCGCTACGCCCACTGGCTCCACGGCCTACGCACTGTCCGCCGGTGGTCCGATCATGCATCCCAAGCTCGACGCGATCGTGATCGTGCCCATGTATCCGCACACGTTGTCCAGCCGACCCATTGTGGTGGACAGCACCAGTGAGCTGAAGATCGTGGTCTCACCCAACCTGCAGATCTATCCGCTGGTGTCCTGCGATGGCCAGAACCACTTTACCTGCGCCCCTGGCGATACGATCACGGTGGCCAAGAAGCCGCAGAAACTGCGCCTGATCCACCCCCTGGACCACAACTACTACGAGGTCTGCCGGACCAAGCTGGGCTGGGGCAGCCGACTCGGCGGAGGCGACTGATGAGCCTCGATCCCGGCCGTGGCTACGACCTGATCGGCGACGTCCACGGCTGCGCCCATACCCTGGAGCGTCTGCTCGATCGCCTCGGCTATCGCAAGCACAATGGCACGTGGCAGCACCCGCAGCGCATGGCGCTGTTCCTCGGCGATATCATCGACCGTGGTCCGCGCATCCGCGAAGCGCTGCACCTGGTTCACACCATGGTGGAAGCCGGACAGGCCCTGTGCATCATGGGTAACCATGAGTACAACGCCCTTGGATGGAGCACTCCGGCGCCGCCTGGTAGCGGGCACCATTTCGTCCGTGAGCACACCCCGCGCCATGCGAGGTTGATCAAGGAAACCCTGGAGCAGTTCGAAGGCCATCCGGCCGACTGGAGGGACTTCCTCGGCTGGTTCTACGAGCTGCCGCTTTTCCTCGATGGCGGTCATTTCCGCATGGTCCACGCTTGCTGGGATGGTCACATGATCGCTGCACTGCGCGACATGCACCCGAACGGGCGGATCAACGAGGCTTTCATCAAGGCTGCGGTCGATCCGTCCAGCTTCGCCACGCGAGTGTTCGACAGGCTGCTGCGTGGCACCGATCTGCCGCTGCCCGGAGGCATGACCCTGACCGGCAGCGACGGCTTCACCCGTTCGGTGTTCCGTACCAAGTTCTGGGCTGAAGACCCGCAGACATACGGTGATGTGGTCTTTCAGCCTGACGCCTTGCCTGAACAGGTGGCCAGCGCGCCGCTGTCCCAGGCACACAAGTCGCGCTTGCTCAGCTATGGACCGCAGGAACCTGTCCTGTTCGTCGGCCACTACTGGCGGCGTGGCCGTCCGGCGCCGATTCGCGGCAACCTGGCCTGCCTGGACTACAGCGCAGTGATGTACGGCAAGCTGGTGGCCTACCGGCTTGACCAGGAAACCCGGCTGGACCCGGACAAGTTCGTCTGGGTCGACGTGGAGCGCCCTGAGGAGCCCCGATGAGTGCGGTTGAAGTATTGCGTTTACCCCTGACCGTGGATCTCTCCGGTTTCGTTGCCCTGTTGCAGCGCCTGGAAGTGCCCTATCGGGTCAGCGAGGAATCCGGCGAGCAGGTGCTTTGGGTGCCGGGGCCGCAATTGGCGGAGAAGGTACGCGGGCTCTATCAGCGTTTTCCTGATGGCGACCCGCATTTCCAGTTGCCGCATGAGGCACCGACCGAAGCACCGCGCCCTGGCATCCTCGCGCAGCTCAAGGCCAGTCCCATCACCAGCCTGGTGTTGCTGTTGACCCTGACGGTGGCAGCGCTCACCGGTCTGGGAGAGAATTTTTCCACCATCCGCTGGCTGAGCTTCCAGGACTTCCAGGTCCAGGGTGACTACATCTACTTCTCGTCCCTGGAAGAGGGGCTGGCAGCCGGGCAGTGGTGGCGCTTGGTGACGCCCATGCTGATCCACTTCGGCATCCTCCACCTTGCGATGAACGGTATGTGGTTTTGGGAGCTCGGGCGGCGCATCGAGGCGCGTCAGGGAGGGGCGGTGCTGCTGGTGCTGACCCTCGGCTTCAGCCTGGTGTCGGATTACGCCCAGTACTTCAGCAGTGGCCCCACCTTGTTCGGCGGACTTTCCGGCGTGCTCTACGGGCTGCTCGGCCACTGCTGGGTGTTCCAGCGCCTCGCGCCGTGTCCGGCTTACCGTCTGCCGCCCGGGGTGATGGCGATGATGCTGATCTGGCTGCTGGTGTGCCTGTCCGGGCTGATCACCGCCCTGGGTTTCGGCGCCATCGCCAACGGTGCCCATGTGGGTGGATTGCTGGTCGGTTGCGCCACTGGCCTCCTTGGAGGTGCCTTGGCGCGCCTGGGTCGTTAGAATGCGCGGCCTGTCCCATTTTCCTGCGAGCGGCCCATGTCGTCTTTTGCCCATCTGATCAGCAACATCACCCAGGATGTCTACGAGAGCCTCAAGCTGGCCGTGGAAATCGGCAAGTGGCCGGATGGCCGCAAGCTGACCCAGGAGCAGAAGGAGCTATCGCTGCAGGCGGTAATCGCCTGGGAGCTGAAGCACCTCCCAGAAGAAGAGCGCACCGGCTACATGGGGCCGCAGGAGTGCAGCTCCAAGTCCGATCCCATCCCTAACATCCTGTTCAAGTCGAACTCGGTCCACTGATGCTGGAACTAGGACGCGGTGCACTCAGCAAGATGTCGGTGCGCCTTGAAACGCCCGTGCAATATGGCTTTCGCCTCGGCGAAGCGGATATCGCGGCGAACCCGCTGATCGGCAAGCAGCTCCGCCTGGAGTTCCTTGGCGCCATCCACTGCACTCATTGCGGGCGCAAGACGAAGAAGAGCTTCAGCCAGGGCTATTGCTACCCCTGCTTTACCAAGCTGGCCCAGTGCGACAGTTGCATCGTCAGCCCGGAGAAGTGCCACTTCGACCAGGGCACCTGCCGCGAGCCGGAGTGGGGGGAGCGCTTCTGCATGACCGACCACGTGGTCTACCTGGCCAACTCCTCGGGCATCAAAGTAGGCATCACCCGGGCCAGCCAGGTGCCGACCCGCTGGATCGACCAGGGCGCCAGCCAGGCGCTGCCGATCATGCGGGTGGCCACCCGCCAGCAGTCCGGCTTCGTCGAAGACCTGCTGCGCAGCCGGGTGGCCGATCGCACCAACTGGCGTGCCATGCTCAAGGGTGAGGCGCCGGCGCTGGATCTGCCCAGCGTTCGCGACGAGCTGTTCGAGGACTGCGCCGAGGGTATCCGCGCGCTCCAGGACCGTTTTGGCCTGCAAGCTATCCAGCCGGTCAGCGATATCCAGACCATCGAGATCAGCTACCCGGTGGATGCCTATCCGACCAAGGTCGTCAGCTTCGATCTGGACAAGACGCCGGTGGTGGAGGGTACGCTGCGGGGGATCAAGGGCCAGTACCTGATCCTCGATACCGGCGTCATCAACCTGCGCAAGTACACGGCCTACCAGTTGGCCATCAGCGCGGCATAGGTTCTGGCAGAAGGTCGGTAGGGGAATAGTCCATACTCCGACCTTGACCCATTCATCATGCGCGGCCCAGGGTTTCGGGGCCGCCCCGCAAGCGAAGAGACGACCATGCGCACCGAGCAACCGAAAGTCATCTACCTCAAGGACTATCAGGCCCCGGAATACCTGATTGACGAGACCAACCTGACCTTCGAGCTGTACGAGGACCACACCCTGGTCCACGCCCAGCTGGTGATGCGCCGCAATCCGGCGCGCGGCGAGGGCCTGCCGCCTCTGGTGCTGGACGGCCAGCAACTGGAGCTGCTTTCGTTGTCCATGGATGACCGCGAACTGGGCGCCTCCGATTACCAGTTGGATGACAGCCACCTGACTCTTCAGCCGGTGTCGAAGGCCTTCACCCTCGACAGTACGGTGCGCATCCACCCGGAAACCAACACCGCGCTGGAAGGGCTGTACAAGTCCGGCAAGATGTTCTGCACACAGTGCGAGGCCGAAGGCTTCCGCAAGATCACCTACTACCTCGACCGCCCGGATGTGATGAGCACCTTCACCACCACCGTCAGCGCCGAGCAGCATCGCTACCCGGTCCTGCTGTCCAACGGCAACCCGGTGGCCAGCGGGGCGGAGGAGGGCGGTCGCCACTGGGCGACCTGGGAAGACCCCTTCAAGAAGCCGGCCTATCTGTTCGCCCTGGTGGCCGGCGACCTCTGGTGCGTGGAAGACAGTTTCACCACCATGACTCAGCGTGACGTCGCATTGCGTATCTATGTCGAGCCCGAGAACATCGACAAGGTCCAGCACGCCATGGACAGCCTGAAGAAGTCCATGCGCTGGGACGAAGAGGTCTACGGTCGTGAGTACGACCTGGACATCTTCATGATCGTTGCGGTGAACGACTTCAATATGGGCGCCATGGAGAACAAGGGGCTCAACATCTTCAACTCCAGCTGTGTGCTGGCCAAGGCCGAGACCGCCACCGACGCCGCGCACCAGCGGGTCGAGGCGGTGGTGGCCCACGAGTACTTCCACAACTGGTCGGGCAACCGCGTGACCTGCCGCGACTGGTTCCAGCTGTCCTTGAAAGAAGGCTTCACCGTGTTCCGGGATGCCGAGTTCTCCGCTGACATGAACTCGCGTACCGTCAAGCGAATCGAGGACGTGGCCTTCCTGCGCACCAACCAGTTCGCCGAGGATGCCGGCCCCATGGCCCACCCCGTGCGCCCCGACTCCTTCATCGAGATCTCCAACTTCTACACCCTGACCGTCTACGAGAAAGGCTCGGAAGTGGTTCGCATGATCCACACCCTGCTGGGGGCCGAGGGCTTCCGCAAAGGCACCGATCTCTATTTTGAGCGCCATGACGGCCAGGCGGTGACCTGCGACGACTTCATCAAGGCCATGGAGGACGCCAACGGCGTCGACCTCGGCCAGTTCAAGCGCTGGTACAGCCAGTCCGGAACTCCGCGCCTGCAGGTGGAAGAGGCCTACGATGCGGCAGCGAAGACCTACAGCCTGACCTTCCGTCAGAGCTGCCCGGCGACCCCGGGGCAGAAGGACAAGCAACCCTTCGTCATTCCGGTGGAGCTGGGTCTGCTGGACGGCCAGGGCCGCGAGTTGCCGCTGCGTCTGCAAGGCGAAGACGCCGCGCAAGGCGGCAGTCGCGTATTGGCCTTGAGCGAGGCGGAGCAGTGCTTCACCTTTGTCGATGTCGCCGAACGTCCGCTCCCTTCGCTGCTGCGTGGTTTTTCGGCACCGGTGAAGCTGAGTTTCCCCTACAGCCGCGATCAATTGATGTTCCTCATGCAGCACGATTCCGACGGTTTCAACCGCTGGGAAGCGGGTCAGCAACTGTCGGTGCAGGTGCTGCAGGAGCTGATCGCACAGCATCAGCGTGGCGAGAAGCTGGTGCTGGACTCGCGCCTGATCACCGCCTTCCGCACCCTGCTGGAGGACGAGTCTCTCGATCAGGCCATGGTTGCCGAGATGCTCTCGTTGCCGAGCGAGGCCTACCTTACCGAAATCAGTGAAGTCGCGGATGTGGATGCCATCCATGCCGCCCGCGAGTTCGCCCGTCAGTCCATCGGCGAAGCCCTGTTCCAGCCGCTGCTGGCCCGTTTCCAGACGAACCGCGCGCTTTCCCGCGAAACCGGTTATGTGGCCGAAGCGGCGCATATCGCCCGCCGCACCCTGCAGAACATCGCCCTGTCGTACCTGATGCAAAGTGGCAAGGCCGAAGTGCTGGAGGCCTGCCTGGAGCAGTTCAACGATAGCGACAACATGACCGAGCGCCTGTCGTCCCTGGCTGTGCTGGTCAATTCCGGCTTCGAGCAGGAAAAGGCCGACGCCCTGTCGCGTTTTGCCGACTACTTCAAGGATGACCCGCTGGTGATGGACCAGTGGTTCAGTGTGCAGGCGGGCTGCGGCCTCCCGGGCGGCCTGGAGCGCGTCCAGGCACTGATGGAGCATCCGGCCTTCACCTTGAAGAACCCGAACAAGGTACGCGCGCTGATCGGCGCCTTCGCCAACCAGAACCTGGTGAACTTCCACCGTGCCGATGGTGCTGGCTACCGTTTCCTCGCCGATCACGTGATCACGCTGAACGCGTTCAACCCCCAGATCGCCTCCCGCCAGTTGGCACCGCTGACGCGGTGGCGCAAGTACGACGCCAGTCGCCAGCAACTGATGAAGGTCGAGCTGGAGCGCATCCTCGCCTCTGGCGAGCTGTCCAGCGACGTCTTCGAAGTGGTCAGCAAGAGCCTCGCCTGACGCCCTCCAACAGCCCGTGAAAGCGGGCTGTCATCTCCCCGAAGTCTCCCCTTCAAGAAGTGTTACCGGTTAGTGCCGGTAACACTTTTTTGTTACCCAAAGAAATACATCAGGCCGTTGTTATGCGCGAACAGTCTTAAAAGCCCAAAAACGGCTTGACCGGACAGCTTTTGGTATGAGCGTACATGCCCTGCAAGTGTGATCTTGAGTGACAAATCGAGCCAGATCGTCAGACAAGATCGGACAGAAAAATTGAAATTGATCAATGGATGATCAGTCACTTGTTTGACTGAAAATTGTCGCGTGGCTTGTGGAGTTTTTCTGACACTCATTTATGACTTGGCACCATGGTTGCAGCGGCGCAGACGATTTGGCCCTGTTTCGGTGCGTCGGGAACGGGGTGCGCTCTGCGCTGGGGATTTCCTGCCGAAGAACAAAGGCTGCCAAGAGCGGCCGGACAAATAAGCCTGCCCGACGGGCTGCCAATAACAAAGTGATCAGTCCACGGAGTAAGACTCGATGGAGCTCAAGTCTCGTAAGCCCATGTTGCATTTCGCTCCGGCCAAGGCAGGTTTCGCCTTTGCCGGCATCCTGCCCCTTCTGGTAGCCGCCCAGGCCCAGGCGGTGGAGTTCAGCTTCGCCAACGACGAAATTTCCGGGTCCCTGGATACCACGGTCTCCTACGGCCAACTTTGGCGCGTACAGGGCCAGGACAAGACCAACAACGACATCAACACCAACGACGGTAACCGCAACTTCGATACCGGCCTGGTCTCCGAGGTTTACAAGATTACTTCCGACCTGGAAGCGACCTACAAGAATTACGGCATGTTCGTTCGTGGCACTGCGTTCTATGACACGCAGATCATGGACAAGCGCAATGACTACTACGACAACAACAACCCGGCGCAGCCGAGCCAGAACTTCCCGAAGGATGACAGCTTCACCTACGAAACCCGCCACAAGGCCGGCCGTGACGCGCAGATCCTCGACGCATACTTGTACGGCAACTGGGACGTGGCCGACATGCCGGTCACCGGCCGTATCGGCAAGCAGGTGTTCAACTGGGGTGAGGGCATCTTCTACCGCGGTGGCGTGAACACCACCAACCCGGTAGACGCCGCCAAGTTCCGCCTGCCGGGCTCCGAGCTTAAAGAAGTGCTGGTGCCGGTAGAGGCCCTGAGCTTCAACCTCGGCCTGACCGAAAACTTGTCGATGGAAACCTTCTATCAGTGGAACTGGAAGGAATCGGCCATCGATCCGGTGGGGACCTACTATTCCGAGACCGACTTGTTTGCCGATGGCGGCAATACTGCCTACACCACGGTCGGCGCACTGGCCAACCCGCTGTTCCAGACCCTTTATCCGCAACTGGCCGGGGCTAATTTCGGCGGCCTGCAGGGCACCAGCTACCTGGACTCCAATGGTGTTTTCAAGGTCGCCAATGTCGGCCAGGACATCAACGCCAAGAACGACGGCCAGTTCGGCGTGGCGTTCCGCTACATCGCTGAAGAGCTCAACTCCACTGAGTTCGGCTTTTACTTCGTGAACTACCACGCGAAGGAGCCGACCATTTATGCAGACCTCAATTCCAGTTATGCCGGCCTGGACATCGATCAGTTGGCCGGTCTCGGAGGCTTCGCGTCGTACAACGATCTGGTCGCAGCGGCGGCTGGCGGCAACGCGGCGGCCGGTCAGGTGCTTGGCCTGGTCAATGGTGCGGCGGCCGTGGACGTGGCTAACCAGGTCAACGCCCGCCGCGAGTATGTCGAAGACATCCGGATGTATGGCCTGAGCTTCAACACCACCTTGGGTGAAGCCTCGGTCTTCGGTGAGTTGGCCTACCGTCCGAACCTGCCGATTGGCGTCGCCACCACTAACGACCTGCTCGGTGACCTGCTCGGCCAGGCCGCCCCGCTGGCCAGTGGACAGACCGTCAACATCGGTGGCCGGCCGGTCCAGATCACCGACCAGATCCACAACTACGAGCGCGTGGAGGCCTTCAATACCTCCCTGGGCACCATCTACAACTTCGGTCCGTCGCTGTCCTTCGACTCCCTGTTCGGCGTTGCCGAACTGGCGTCCGAGCACCTGCGCGGCAGCAGTCTGCAGTACACCGCGTACAACGGCGATACCCGCTACTACTCCGGCCGTGGCAACAACTCCTACGTTTCCGGCGGCGAACGTGACGACCAGGTCAACAAGAACGCCTATGGCTACACCCTGCTGATGTCCGGTACCTGGAACGATGTCTACGCTGGCGTCAACGTTTCGCCCTATGTCGTCTACAAGGACGACTTCGAAGGCAACTCCTACCAGACCGGCAACTTCATCGAAGGTCGCAAGGCCTACACCGTCGGCGTCAAGGCGACCTACCTGAACAGCCTGGAAGCTGAACTCCAGTACACCGAGTTCTACGGTGGCGGCCAGAACAACTCGGTTCGTGACCGCGACAACATCGGCGTCAACGTCAAGTACTCCTTCTAAGTCCAACAAGAACTACGCGGGCGTCCATGGGCGCCCGTACAGACTCATCACGGAGAAACCCCATGCTGAAAAAGCTTTCGCTGATTAGCGCCACGGTTGCCTTGGCGCTGTCCGCCAGCAGTGCGCTGGCGTCGGTTTCGGCCCAGGATGTCGCCAAACTCGGCGCCAGCCTGACCCCCTTCGGCGCCGAGAAAGCCGGCAACGCCGCCGGCACCATCCCGGCCTGGACCGGTGGCATCACCCAGGCGCCAGCCGGCTACAAGTCCGGTCAGCACCATCCGGACCCGTTCCCGGAAGACAAGCCGCTGTTCACCATCACCAAGGCCAACCTGGACCAGTACAAGGCCAACCTGACGCCGGGTCAGATCGCTCTGTTCAACGCCTACCCGAGCAGCTTCCAGATGCCGGTCTACCAGACCCGCCGCTCCGGCTCCGCGCCGCAGTGGGTGTATGACAACGCCATCAAGAACGCCTCTGCCGCCAAGCTGCTGGACGGCGGCAACGGCTTTGCCGATGCCTACGGCAGCATTCCGTTTCCGATCCCGCAGAACGGCGTAGAAGCCCTGTGGAACCACATCACCCGCTACCGCGGCAGCTACATCGTGCGTCGCGCCTCGGAAGTGGCCGTGCAGCGCAATGGCGACTACTCCCTGGTGACCTCGCAGCAGGAAGCCCTGTTCAAGTACTACAACCCGAAAGGTTCGTACGCCGACCTGAACAACACTCTGTTCTACTACCTGTCCTTCACCAAGAGCCCGGCTCGTCTGGCCGGTGGCGCCACCCTGGTCCACGAGACCCTCGATCAGGTGCAGGAGCCGCGTCAGGCCTGGGGTTACAACGCCGGCCAGCGTCGCGTGCGCCGTGCGCCGAACCTCGCCTACGACACGCCGATCGCTGCCGCTGACGGCCTGCGTACCGCCGATGACACCGACATGTTCAACGGTGCTCCGGACCGCTACAACTGGAAGCTGGTGGGCAAGAAGGAAATCTACATTCCGTACAACAACTACAAGGTTTCCAGCCCTGAGGTTAAGTACAAGGACCTGCTGCAGCCGGGCCACCTGAACCCGGCCGTCACCCGTAACGAACTGCACCGCGTGTGGGTCGTGGAAGGCACCCTGAAGCAGGGCGCCCGCCACATCTACTCCAAGCGCACCCTGTACCTCGACGAGGACAGCTGGCAAGCCGCCGTCGTCGACCAGTACGACGGCCGTGGCGAACTCTGGCGCGTATCGGTGGCCTACCTGAAGAACTACTACGACCTGCCGACTACCTGGTCCGCGCTGGATGTGTTCCACGACCTTCAGGCCCGCCGCTACCACGTGCAGAACCTGGACAACGAAGAGCCGACCACCATCGACTTCACCCAGGCTGTGCCGGACGATGGCTACTTCAAGCCGTCCGCCCTGCGTCGCCGCGGTACTCGTTGATTCCGCGACACCCCCTGAAAAAGGCCGCTCTCCCGAGCGGCCTTTTTCGTTGGGACAGAATGATCATCGTGTTACAGAGCGCCACCGACGCTTAACAAAACATAACGTCCCGCCGATTGTGCAGGCTTTCCAAAGCTGGCTAGGATTAGGGCGCTGCCTCCCTGGGTAGTGCCACCTATAACAATAAGGGGAAAGGTGTATGAGTGAGCCCGTCATGCGGCGCACCCCGTCTGGCCTTGCCGTGGATAGTCTCGACAAGCCGACGTTCCGCTTCCACTCGCCGCTGGCCAAAGCGCTCTCGCTGTTCAGTGTGCTATCCGTTCTTGCTGTAGCCGCTGCGCCCATTACCGCATCCGCGCTGGCCGCTGATGCTCCCGTCCTCTCCATCGAATCGCCCAAGGCCGTGAGCAGCCTGCTGCTCGATGTCGCCCATGCCGGCAAGCGCCTGGTGGCTGTTGGCGACCGTGGACACATTCTCTATTCCGATGACAACGGCAAGTCCTGGGCCCAGGCCAAGGTGCCTACCCGCCAGATGCTCACCGCTGTCTATTTCGTCGATGACAAGAAAGGCTGGGCCGTTGGCCACGACTCGCAGATCCTCGTCAGCGAGGACGGCGGCGCGTCCTGGAGTCTGCAGTTCGAAGACCTGCAGCGCGAAGCACCGCTGCTGGACATCTGGTTCAAGGATGCCAATACCGGCTTTGCCGTGGGCGCCTACGGTGCCCTGCTGATCACCCAGGACGGCGGCAAGAACTGGGAAGATGTCAGCGACCGCCTCGACAACGAAGACCAGTACCACCTCAACGCCATTGCCGCCGTGAAAGACACCGGTCTGTTCGTGGTGGGCGAGGCGGGCAGCATGTTCCGTTCCGCCGACTGGGGTGAGACCTGGGAGCGCCTCGAAGGCCCGTACGAGGGTTCGCTGTTCGGCGTCCTCGGTACTGCCGAGCCGGGCGTGGTAATCGCCTATGGCCTGCGTGGCCATCTGTTCCGTTCCGCGGATTTCGGCAGCACCTGGGAAACCGTGCCACTGAAGACCAGCAACGGTGAACTGGAGTTCGGCCTGTCCGGCGGCGCGTTGCTGCCCGATGGCAGCCTGGTGGTGGTCGGACATGGCGGCAGCGTGCTGAAGAGCACCGACAATGGCCGTAGCTTCGCAGTGGTGAACCGCAGCGATCGCATGTCGCTGGCCAGTGTCATCGCCGACGAGAAAGGCAACCTGATCCTGGTGGGACAGGGCGGTGTGCGCGTAGCGTCCCCGACCGGCGCCGAGCTGGGCCAACTATAAGAAAAGGCGGAGAGTTTCGATGAGTACCCATCACCAGGACAAGGCGACCTTCCTGGAGCGCCTGATCTTCAACAACCGGCCGGCAGTGATCGTCATCTGCCTGCTGGTCAGCGTTTTCCTCTTCTGGCAGGCCATGCAGGTGCGGCCGTCCACCAGTTTCGAGAAGATGATTCCGCTGCATCATCCCTACATCCAGAAGATGCTTGAGCACCGCAATGACCTGGCCAACCTTGGCAACACCGTTCGTATCTCGGTGGAAGCGGTCAACGGCGACATCTTCTCCAAGGAGTACATGGAGACCCTGCGGCAGATCCACGACGAGGTGTTCTACATCTCTGGTGTGGATCGTTCCGGCCTGAAGTCCCTGTGGAGCCCGAGCGTTCGCTGGACCGAAGTGACCGAGGAAGGCTTTGCCGGCGGCGAGGTCATCCCGCAGACCTACGACGGTTCCCCGGAAAGTCTGGAAGAGCTACGCAACAACGTACTCAAGTCCGGCCAGATCGGCCGCCTGGTCGCCAACAACTTCAAGTCGAGCATCATCGATGTGCCGCTGCTGGAGTCCTATCCGGACCCGAACGACCAGGGCAAGCTGCTGAAGCTGGACTACCGCCAGTTCTCCCACGAACTGGAAGAGAAGATCCGCGACAAATATCAGGCCCAGAACCCCAATGTGAAGGTCCATGTCGTGGGCTTCGCGAAGAAGGTGGGTGACCTGATCGACGGCCTGATCATGGTGGTGATGTTCTTCGGCATCGCCTTCCTGATTACCCTGGTGCTGCTCTACTGGTTCACCTGGTGTATCCGCAGCACCATCGCCGTGCTCATCACCACGCTGGTGGCGGTGGTCTGGCAGTTGGGGCTGATGCACAGCGTGGGCTTCGGTCTCGACCCGTACTCGATGCTGGTGCCGTTCCTGATCTTCGCCATCGGTATTTCCCACGGCGTGCAGAAGATCAACGGTATCGCTCTGCAATCCAGCGACGCCGACAACGCCCTGACTGCTGCGCGGCGTACGTTCCGCCAGTTGTTCCTGCCGGGCATGATCGCCATCCTCGCTGACGCCGTGGGCTTCATCACCCTGCTGATCATCGATATCGGTGTGATTCGCGAGCTGGCCATCGGCGCCTCCATCGGTGTGGCGGTGATCGTGTTCACCAACCTGATCCTGCTGCCGGTCGCCATTTCCTATGTCGGCATCAGCAAGAAGGCCATCGAGCGCAGCAAGAAGGACGCGGTGCGTGATCATCCGTTCTGGCGCCTGCTGTCCAACTTCGCTCATCCGGTTGTTGCGCCGATCTCCGTGGTCATTGCCCTGATCGCCTTCGGTGGCGGCCTGTGGTACGGCCAGAACCTGAAGATCGGCGACCTCGACCAGGGCGCTCCGGAACTGCGTCCGGACTCGCGTTACAACCAGGACAACAACTTCATCATCAACAACTACTCCACCAGCTCCGATGTGCTGGTCGTCATGGTCAAGACCGGCCCCGAGGGCTGCTCCACCCATGAGGCCCTGGCGCCGGTGGACGAACTGATGTGGAAGATGGAGAACACGCCGGGCGTGCAATCGGCTATCTCCATGGTCACCGTCTCCAAGCAGGTGATCAAAGGGATGAACGAAGGCAACCTGAAGTGGGAGACCCTGTCGCGCAACCAGGACGTGCTGAACAACTCCATCAGCCGTGCCGAGGGCCTGTACAACTCCGACTGCTCCCTGGCGCCGGTGCTGGTGTTCCTCAACGACCACAAGGCCGAGACCCTGACTCGTGCAGTCACGGCGGTGGAAGAGTTCGCCAAGGAGCACAACAAGGATGGCCTGCAGTTCCTGCTGGCAGCCGGTAACGCCGGTATCGAAGCGGCCACCAACGAGGTGATCGCCGAGGCCGAACTGACCATCCTGATCCTGGTGTACATCTGCGTTGCCGTGATGTGCCTGATCACCTTCCGCTCCATCGCTGCCACCCTGTGCATCGTGCTGCCGCTGATCCTCACTTCGGTGCTGGGCAACGCGCTGATGGCCTGGCTGGGTATCGGCGTGAAGGTGGCCACCCTGCCGGTGATCGCCCTGGGCGTGGGTATCGGTGTCGACTACGGCATCTACATCTACAGTCGCCTGGAAAGCTTCCTGCGTGCTGGCCTGCCGCTCCAGGAGGCCTACTACGAGACCCTGAAGTCCACCGGCAAGGCTGTACTCTTCACCGGTCTCTGCCTGGCCATCGGTGTCGCCACCTGGATCTTCTCGGCCATCAAGTTCCAGGCCGACATGGGTCTGATGCTGACCTTCATGCTGCTCTGGAACATGTTCGGTGCCCTGTGGCTGCTGCCGGCCCTGGCGCGCTTCCTGATCAAGCCCGAGAAGCTGGCGGGCAAGGTCGGTGGATCGCTCCTCGCGCACTAAGCCTGATCAACTGAGTGAGAAACCGCGGCCCAGGCCGCGGTTTTTTTATGCGCGTGGATTGTTGTGGTTACCTGTAGATTGCGGCAGAACGCAGCTAAGCCCAGCGATCTTGGTCGAGCCCCTGCGTTGGGCCTCGCAGAGCTCGGACCAACCTACGGCAGGCCTGCGGGCTGGAGCACTCGTAGGCAGGAGCGAGCGTGCTCGCGAACGGCCTGGGCACGATCCTTCGCGAGCAAGCTCGCTCCTATAGAAAGAGAACGCGCCCTAATTGAAACTCAGCGTGGATACAACGGAGGCAACTGGCTCGGTTCGCCCGTGGCTTGCTGTTCCACCTGGGGGGCGGGGAGGGCGCGGATGGCCTTCCACAGGTCTTCGCCTTGCCAGTGCTGGCCGGCTTCGCTGTAGAGGGCACCATTGAGGCCGTCCATGGCGTCGGACAGCGGCACGAAGCGGGCAGCCATGTCGGCGAGCGTCTCAGGGTGCTGTCGAGCCCAGTTGTCCAAGGCCTGACGGGTAGCGTGGGGGTCGTTGGATTGGCAGGCGCGGCGCAGCTCATCCAGCAGGGTACGTGGACTCGGGCCGGCCTGAACCGTAGGCAGGATCGCAGGTTGGCGACGTGCCCGCCACCACAGGCCAAATCCCAGCAAGGTGGTACAGGCGAGCAGAGCGCACGCCGCTTGCCAGGGCCAGAGACGCGCGCGGTCGATTCGGCTGTCGTTCTGGGCGCCCGCGGTCGGCGCGGGAGCAGGCTCCAGCTCGGGATTGATGGCGACTTCCAGGGTGCGCGCAGCAATCTCGCTGCGCTCCACACGGTTGTCCCGGGTGTTCCACCAGGTCACGACAACCGCTGGCAGCTCAAGGCGACCACTGGCGGTGGGCACCAGGGCCTCGCGCTCCTCGCGGCTGCCGATGAGTCCGCGGTCATCGATCTTGTTGCTTCGCTGCGGCTGGTCCGGGTAGCGGCGCAAGCCTTCGGCCTGGGTCGCCGGGAGCGGCGGGATTTGGGCGCTGGAAAGACCTTCCACGTTCAACAGCAGGCTGCGGGTCAGTGAGTCGCCAGCCTGTACGCCTTTGGGGTCGGGGCTCCAGGATTCGGCCAGGGTCAGGTTGCGCGCCGGCAGCCAAGGGGCATCGGTCGGGTACTCGGAGGGCTTCGGCATTACGGTGAGCGGGATGCGCGGTGAGTTCACCCGGGTCAGCTTGCCGGGCCGCGGGCCAAAGGGCTGGTAGCCGGTCTCGCTGCCCGGGTCGACCAAGGTGGCGCTGAACACCTGCGGGGGAATGTTCAGCACGCCGCTTTTCTGCGGGAACACGGCATAGCGCACCTCGATCACGCCGTGGCGCACACCATTGATCTCTTTCTCGTAGGTGCGCGGGTCACCCAGTTGCTCGACGCGGGCGTCGTCCATCTGTAGCGGGCTGAGGCTGCTGTCGTCGTAGAGGGAAACCGAGTGGTAGATGCGCAGGGTGAGGATGGCCTGGGCCTGCACGTAGACTTCTTCCTGGTCGAGGCTGGCGTCGATGAAGACCGGGGCCAGGTTGCTGCCGGTGGGTTTCTCGCTTTTCTCGGCTTTTTGCACGTGCAGGGTGATGGGGGCGCTATGGACGTCACCGAGCTTCAGTGCCGGGATCGTGACAAAGCCGGTTTGTTTCGGCTGCAGGGTAATGATCCAGCGGGTGGCGTGGTCGTTCTTGCCGTTGAAGGTGCCGAGCTGGTTGATCTGCCGGGTACCGAGCACCTCGAATTCCGCGTTCAGCGGTGCCAGGTCAGGCTTGCCGAACAGGGTCGGATCCGAGGATTCGAGCGTCAGCTCTACGGTCTCGCCCTCACTGAGCCGCGTGCGGTCGACATTGGCGGTGAAGCCGGCGGCCAGTGCGGTCAGGGCCAGCAAACTGAGGAGGAGGGTGCATAGCAGGCGCGTCATCACTGTTCTTCCTGGCGCTGTTGCTGTTCATACCAGAACTTGCGGCGTAGCAGCTCGGCGGGGTCGTCCGGTATCTGTCGCAACCATTGTTCAAGTGCCTGGCGACTCTCGTCGCCCAGCGGTTCTGTGCTGGCCGTCTGGTCCTCTGCGGCCCTCTGGGAGCTGGCCTCTTCGGCCGTGCCTCCGGAGGTCGACCGCGTCTGGTCGCCCGGCTGGGCTTCGCCATTGCCTTGCTGCGCGGTGCGCTCGTCGGCGTTCTGTTCGCTGTTCTGTTGCTGCGTCGTGCGTTGATCGCCGTTCTGCCCGCCCTGCTGCTGTTCGTCGCTTTGCTGGCTCTGTTTGCCGGCGCTAGCCTCTGCTTCGCGTTGGCGCAGCAGTTCTTCGATCCGTGTCTTGTTCTTCAGTGCTGCGGCCAGGTCGGGCTGGCGTTGCAGGGCGGAGTCGTAGGCGTCAATCGCGGCGTCCAGTTCGCCAGCCTGGGCCAGCGCGTTGCCGCGGTTGTAGTGGTCCGTTGCGCTGTCGCCCTGGGCGAAGCGGGCCGCAGCCTCGGTGTAGTCACCGGCCTGGTAGAACGCCATGCCCTGCCAGCGCGGATCGGTGAAACGCTGCGCCGCATCCCTGGGCTGCCCGGCTTGCAATAGGCGTTGGCCTTGTTGGTCCGGGCGCAGCCACAGATCCTCGAACTCCATGGCCAGGCTGGGGCGCGGCAGCACCAGCAATAGCGGCAGGCAGAACAGCCAGCCACGGCGCCCGGCGCAGGCGGTGATCAGCAGCAAAGGCAGCAGCAGCCAGTGACCCTGGTCAGCCCAGGTGGCCAGGCGAGCGATTTCGCCGCTCTCGCGCAGGCTCGATGGACCGTCCAGCAGTCCCAGGCTGCGCAGGTCGCCTACATCCAGCCGGACGCTGGCATAGCGGCCACCCAGACTCGTGGCGAAGCGGCGAAGCTGGGTGCTGTCGAGCTTGGGCAGGAGGATGGCGCCCTGGTCATCCTTGAGGAAGCCGCCTTCCTCTTGGGCAATAGGCGCGCCTGCCGCCGTGCCGATACCGAGGATGGAGAGGCGCTCGGCATGTGAGCCGAGCGTCTTGCGGATGCCTGTCTGCTCCTGGTCGTCAAGGCCGCTGGTGAGCAGCAGCAGGCGCCCCTGGCCCTGGGCTCCCTGTTCCAGGAGCTTCAGGGACTTGGCGACTGCCAGGTCGGCGCGGTGCCCTTGTTGCGGCATGATCGAGGGCTTCAGCGAGTCAATCAGATTGAGGCTGGTCATCAGGTCGTCGGACAGCGGCACCAGGCTGTGGGCGCTGCCGGCGTAGACGACGATTGCCGTTTGCGCATCGCGTCGGGCCTCCAGCAGGTCGCGCAATTTGCGTTTGGCCTGCTCCAGGCGACTCGGAGAGATGTCGGTGGCGAGCATCGACGGCGTCAGTTCCAGCATCACGACCAGTGGGTCGGCGCGCTTCTGCGTGCTCTGTTCCATCTGCTGCCAACTCGGGCCGAGCAGGGCCAGCAGGCAGAGCAGCCAGGCCAGGCCAAGGGCCAGCCACGGTAGCCGGTTGTTGCGCTGGCTGCCGCCGCTGAGCAACCAGGGCTGGAAGGCGCGCGGCAGCAGTTGCTCCCATCGACCGCTGCGGCGCTCGCGGTGCCAGAGCTGCCAGAGCAGCCAGCCCAGCAGGGGAAGCAGCAGCAGCCAGGTGGGTCGCAGCCAGTGGGGCCAGAGCTCGATCATGTGCGCCTCCGCAGCCACTGCGGGCGTTGCTGCAGCGCGCGGGGCCAGAGGACACGACAGACCAGGACGATGCTCAGCAGCAGGGCGACGGCCAGGGGCCAACTGTAGAGGGCATACGCCAGGCGAGTCTGACTGGCGCGCTGGCTCACCGGCTCCAGGCGGTCGAGGTTTTCCTCGATGCCCTCCAGCTCCTTGCTGCTGCGTGCCCTGAAGTACTGGCCGCCGGTCTGCTCGGCGATGGCGGTCAGGGTAGGTTCGTCCAGGTCCATGCTGGGGTTGAGGCCGAGGATGCCAAGCACGTCGCTCTGTTGCGGGTCAGCGCCGATACCGATGGTGTAGATTTTCACCTGTTCCTGGGCGGCGAGGCGAGCAGCGGTCAGGGGGTCGATCTCGCCACCGGTATTCGCGCCATCGGTGATCAGCACCAGCACGCGGCTGTTGGCCGGACGCTGGCGAAGGCGTTTCACCGCCAGGCCGATGGCGTCGCCGATGGCCGTGTTCTTGCCGGCAATGCCGATCAGGGCCTCCTCCAGCCAGGTGCGCACGGTGTTGCGGTCAAAGGTGAGCGGGGCCTGGAGGTAGGCCTGGCTGCCGAACAGGATGAGGCCGATACGGTCGCCGCGGCGGCCGTCGATGAATTCGCCCATCAGATGCTTCACCAGGGTCAGGCGGCTGACGTCTTCCTCTTCCCAGCGCATGTCGGCGTAGTCCATGGAACCGGACACATCCACTGCCAGCAGCAGGTCGCGGCCGCTGGTGGGCATGGGTTGTGGCTCGCCGACCCATTCCGGGCGCGCGGCGGCGCAGAGCAGCAAGAGCCAGAGCAAGGCGAAGGGCGCCTGCTGGCGCCAGGCCGGCAGGTTGGCGCGGGCGCGTCGGCCTGCCAGGCCCTCGAGGTCGGCAAGGAAGCTCACCTTCAGCGCCGCGTCACCGCTGTCGGCGGGTGGCAACAGCAGGCGCAAGACCCAAGGCAGCGGGGCGAGGAGAAAGATCCATGGCCAGGTGAACTCAAACATGCTTGCGGATCCACGTCTCGACAGACTGGTAGAGGCCGGCGATGGCCTTGTCGTCCAGTTTGCACTGCGGACGGTAAGCGCCTTCTACCAGGATCATCCAGCGTGTCAGGCCCGCGGCCGGGCAGCGGTTGTCGAGATAGGCGAGCCAGGCTCGGCCGCTCAGGGTATGACTGTTGTCTCCGGCGTAGTGCATGCGGCATAGACGTTTGAGCAGGCCGTTGAGCTCTTGTAGCCAGGGACCGGCCGGCGCACCGTCGTAGGGCTTGGGCAGGCGCGCCAGCTCTTCCAGGGCGGTCTGGCGCATCGGGTCCAGTGGTTGTTCGCCTTCGACTGCATCCTGCTGCGCACGTCGACGCCACCCGCGCCAAAGCGCCCAGGCCAGCAACCCGAGCAAGGGCGGCAGGCACCACCAGCCAGGCGCGGGCGGCCACCAGGAAATGGCAGCCGGTGCGATCAGGGGCTCCAGCCCCTCCAGCGGAGTCATCGGCCGCCGCCCTTGCGCTGCAGGTGGTCACGCAATTGCTCAATCATGCCTTCCTGGGTCGTCATTGGCAGCAACAGGACGCCGAGTCGCTGGGCCAGGCGTTCCCAACGCGCAACCCGCGCCTCGCCCTGTTCGCGATAGGCCTGGCGCAGGTCGCTGGCGTGGGTATCCAGTTCCAGTTGCGCGCCCTGTTCGGCGAAGCGCAATAAGCCAGCGGCGGGCAGCGCATGGTCCAGGGGGTCGGAAACCGGCATGAGGATCAGGTCGGTGTGACGCGCGAGCAGGGCGATCTGTTGCTCGGCGGTATCGGACAGGGTTCGCTCGTCGCAGAGGATTACCACGAGGCTGCCAGGGCGAAGTACTTCTCGGGCGCGGCGCAGGGCCAGGCTGAAGCCCTCGCGTTGGGCGCTGCCGGGGCTGCCGAGGGCCTGGTTGGCGCGGGCCAGGCGGCTCAGTAGTTGCAGAAGGCTCTGCTTGCTGCGCCGTGGCTTGATTTCGTGATGTTCCTGGTCACTGAACACCAGTCCGCCGACCCTGTCGTTGTGGGCCAGGGCCGCCCAGCCGATGAGGCTCGCGGCTTGTGCGGCAAGCACCGACTTGAACACCTGCCCGGTGCCGAAGAACAGGCGCTGGCTCTGCTCGACCATGATGAACACCGGCCGCTCGCGCTCTTCGTGGAACAGCTTGGTGTGGGGTTCCTGGGTGCGTGCGGTGACGCGCCAGTCGATGGTGCGCACATCGTCGCCCGCCTGGTAGATACGCACCTGATCGAAGTCCACGCCGCGTCCACGCAACTTGGAATGGTGCAGTCCAATCAGCGGGCTGCGCCGGGCGGGGCTGGAGAACAGCTGCACTTCCCGGACCCGGTGGCGCATGTCGATCAGTTCGGCGAGCCCGACATGCACGCCTTCCGCGCTGGCCGCTGGCGGAGCGAAACCAGGCGTCGCCGGTCGGCGTTTCCGGATGCGGAACTTCCAGGCTGCAGCTTTCAGGCGCATCAGGCTACCGCTACCACATCCAGAATGCGCTGGATCACCCGGTCCTGGTCGATGCCGGCGGCTTCCGCCTCGAAGGAAAGGATCAGGCGATGGCGCAGCACATCGAAGAGCACCGCCTGGATATCTTCCGGGCTGACGAAGTCACGGCCGGCCATCCAGGCGTGGGCACGGGCGCAGCGGTCGAGGGCGATGGAACCACGTGGACTGGCGCCCCAGGCGAGCCATTCGGCCATCTCGCTGTCGAACTTGGCCGGGGTGCGGGTGGCCATGACCAGGTGCACCAGATACTCCTCTACCGCGTCGGCCATGTAGAGGCCGAGGATTTCCTTTCGCGCGGCGAAGATCGCCTGCTGGCTGACCTGATGTTCGGCACGGGTTTCGCCGTGCAGGGCCTCGCCACGGGCCTGCTGGAGAATCTTGCGTTCCACCGACGCATCCGGGAAACCGATGCGAACGTGCATCAGGAAACGGTCGAGCTGGGCCTCGGGCAGGGGATAGGTGCCCTCCTGCTCAATGGGGTTCTGGGTTGCCATCACCAGGAACAACGGCGGCAGGGCGTAGGTGGAGCGGCCGATGGATACCTGGCGCTCGGCCATGGCTTCCAGCAGTGCCGATTGCACCTTGGCCGGTGCGCGGTTGATTTCGTCCGCCAGGACGAGGTTGTGGAAGATGGGGCCCTGCTGGAAGACGAAACTGCCGTTCTCCGGGCGGTAGATCTCGGTGCCGGTGATATCTGCTGGCAGCAGGTCGGGAGTGAACTGGATGCGATGGAACTCCGCTTCCACGCCGTCCGCCAGGTCCTTGATGGCCTTGGTCTTGGCCAAGCCGGGCGCGCCTTCGACCAGCAAGTGGCCGTCTGCGAGCAGGGCAATCAACAGGCGGTCGATGAGCTTTTCCTGGCCGAGGATCTGGGTGGAAAGGTAGTTCCGAAGGGCGACTAGCGCATCACGGTGTTCCATTGATGGACTCGTTGAGCTGGAGAGAAGAGAGCTGTAAGCCCTCCGGGGATGATGCATAACTTTAATCCAGACCAGGGGAGACGGCCTAGAAGAGCCTGAACTCGAGCGTTGGTTCCGTGACCGGGGTGGGGTTTACAGGGTCCTTACACAGCGGCGTCGTGCGAGTGCCCGGGAAAGTGCGTTGGGAGACACTGCATGAACGAATATGTCGCAGCGCCGTAAGCGCGTGGCATTGCTCCCTCGTTAAGCTTTCGCGGCAATGGTGACCGCCGGGTCGCAGTTGTCACCCGGCGCTTGCCCGGAGCAGGGCCGCACTGCCCGGATCGACCTGTGGCCCTTCCTCCGCTTATTAAGCGTTCTACGCTTAACCCCAACAAAACGAGCCTAGCGGAGCACAACCATGGCGTTCTTCACGGCGGCCAGCAAAGCCGACTTCCAGCACCAACTGCAAGCGGCCCTGGCGCAGCACGTCAGCGAACAGGCATTGCCACAAGTTTCCCTGTTCGCCGAACAATTCTTCGGCATCATCGCGCTCGAGGAACTGACCCAGCGCCGCCTGTCCGACCTCGTCGGCTGCACCCTGTCGTCGTGGCGCCTGGTTGAGCGCTTCGATCCGGCCAACCCCGAAGTCCGCGTGTTCAACCCCGACTACGAGAAGCACGGCTGGCAGTCGACTCATACCGCCGTCGAAGTGCTGCACCCGGACATTCCCTTCCTGGTGGACTCGGTGCGCATGGAGCTGAACCGTCGCGGCTACAGCATCCATACCCTGCAGAACAACGTGATCAGCGTGCGCCGCAACGCCAAGGGCGAGCTCCTGGAAATCCTGCCCAAGGGCACCCAGGGCAAGGACGTGCACCAGGAATCGCTGATGTTCCTGGAGATCGACCGTTGCGCCAACAACGGCGCCATGAAGACTCTGGAGAAGGCCCTGCTGGAAGTGCTGGGCGAGGTCCGCGTGGCCGTGGCCGACTTCAAGCCGATGAAGGCCAAGGCCCAGGAACTGCTGGCCTGGCTGGACAAGGCCAAGCTCAAGGTGGACGGCGACGAACTCAAGGAAGTGAAGGTCTTCATGGAGTGGCTGCTGGACGACCACTTCACCTTCCTCGGCTATGAGGAATTCACCGTCGCCGACGACAAGAACGGCGGCCACCTGGTGTACGACGAGAAGTCCTTGCTGGGAGTTTCCCGCCTGCGCCGCGCCGGCCTTAAGAAGGACGACCTGCACGTCGAGGCCGAAGTGGTGGCCTACCTGCGCGAGGCCAACCTGCTGTCCTTCGCCAAGGCCGCCGAGCCGAGCCGTGTGCACCGCCCGGCCTACCCGGACTTCGTCTCCATTCGCGAGCTGGACGCCAAGGGCAAGGTGATCCGGGAGTGCCGCTTCATGGGCCTCTACACTTCCTCGGTCTACGCCGAAAGCGTGTGGCAGATCCCCTACATCCGTCGCAAGGTCGCGGAAATCCAGCGCCGTTCCGGCTTCGACGCCAAGGCCCACCTGGGCAAGGAACTGGCCCAGGTGCTGGAAGTGCTGCCGCGCGACGACCTGTTCCAGACCCCGGTGGACGACCTCTTCACGACCGCCATGTCCATCGTGCAAATGCAGGAACGCAACAAGATCCGCCTGTTCCTGCGCCGCGACCCCTACGGCCGCTTCGCCTACGCCCTGGCCTATGTGCCGCGTGACGTCTACTCCACCGAAACCCGCCTGAAGATCCAGCAGATCCTGATGGACCGCCTGCAGGCCAGCGACTGCGAGTTCTGGACCTTCTTCTCCGAGTCGGTGCTGGCGCGCGTGCAGTTCATCCTGCGCCTGGACCCGAAGAACAAGCTCAACGTCGATACCGCGCTGCTGGAGAAGGAAGTCATCCAGGCCTGCCGTTCCTGGAAGGACGACTACGCCAGCCTGATCAACGAAAGTTTCGGCGAAGGGCAGGGCACCCGCGTGCTCTCCGACTTCCCGAAAGGCTTCCCGGCCGGCTACCGCGAGCGCTTCGCCCCGCACTCGGCGGTGGTGGACATGCAGCACCTGTACAGCCTCTCCGACGAGCGCCCGCTGGTGATGAGCTTCTACCAGCCGCTAGCCCAGGGCGAGCAGCAGCTGCATTGCAAGCTGTACCACGCCGATAACCCGCTGGCGCTGTCCGACGTGCTGCCGATACTGGAGAACCTCGGCCTGCGCGTGCTCGGCGAGTTCCCCTACCGCCTGGTGCGTCAGGACGGCCGCCAGTACTGGATCCACGACTTCGCCTTCACCAGCGCCCTGGGCGACGAGGTCGACCTGCAACAGCTCAACGACACCCTGCAGGACGCCTTCGTGCATATCGTCGGCGGACATGCCGAGAACGACGCGTTCAACCGCCTGGTGCTGACCGCCGCGATGCCTTGGCGCGACGTCGCCCTGCTGCGTGCCTATGCCCGTTACCTGAAGCAGATCCGCCTGGGCTTTGACCTCTCGTATATCGCCAGCACCCTGCTGAACCACGTCAACATCGCCAAGGAGCTGGTGCGCCTGTTCAAGACCCGCTTCTATCTGGCGCGCAAGCTGGCAGCCGATGACCTGGAAGACAAACAGCAGAAACTGGAACACGCCATCCTCGGCGAGCTGGACAACGTCGCCGTGCTCAACGAAGACCGCATCCTGCGTCGCTACCTGGACCTGATCAAGGCGACCTTGCGCACCAACTTCTACCAGCCCGATTCGAGCGGCCAGAACAAGTCCTACTTCAGCTTCAAGCTGAGCCCGCGACTGATCCCCGATATCCCGCGCCCGGTGCCCAAGTTCGAAATCTTCGTCTACTGCCCACGCGTCGAGGGCGTGCACCTGCGCTTCGGCGACGTGGCCCGTGGCGGGCTGCGCTGGTCCGACCGCGAGGAAGACTTCCGTACCGAAGTGCTGGGCCTGGTGAAGGCGCAGCAGGTGAAGAACGCGGTGATCGTGCCCATGGGCGCCAAGGGTGGCTTCATCCCCCGTCGCCTGCCCGTGGGCGGCACCCGTGACGACATCCAGGCTGAAGCCATCGCCTGCTACCGCATCTTTATCTCGGGCCTGCTGGACGTCACCGACAACCTCAAGGAAGGCAAGGTGGTGCCGCCGGCCAACGTGGTACGCCACGACGCCGACGATCCCTACCTGGTGGTGGCGGCCGACAAGGGCACCGCAACCTTTTCCGACATTGCCAACGGCATCGCCCAGGACTACGGCTTCTGGCTGGGAGACGCCTTCGCCTCCGGTGGTTCGGCCGGCTACGACCACAAGGGCATGGGCATTACCGCCAAGGGGGGCTGGGTGTCGGTACAGCGTCACTTCCGCGAGCGTGGCATTGATGTGCAGAAGGATCACATCACTGTGATCGGCATCGGCGACATGGCTGGCGACGTGTTCGGTAACGGCATGCTGCTGTCGGATAAGTTGCAAGTGGTGGCCGCCTTCAACCACATGCATATCTTCATCGACCCGAATCCGGATGCGGCGTCCAGCTTCACCGAACGCAAGCGCATGTTCGATCTGCCGCGCTCCTCCTGGGCCGATTACGACACCAAGCTGATCTCCGAAGGCGGCGGCATCTTCCTGCGCGCCGCCAAAAGCATCGCCATCAGCCCGCAGATGCAGCAGCGCTTCGAGATCGAGGCCGACAAGCTGACCCCCACCGAGTTGCTCAATGCCCTGCTGAAAGCGCCGGTGGACCTGCTCTGGAACGGCGGTATCGGTACCTACGTCAAGGCCAGCAGCGAAAGCCACGCCGACGTGGGCGACAAGGCCAACGACGCCCTGCGCGTCGACGGTCGTGAACTGCGGGCCAAGGTAGTGGGCGAGGGTGGCAACCTCGGCATGACCCAACTGGGCCGCGTCGAGTACGGCCTCAACGGCGGCGCCAGCAACACCGACTTCATCGACAACGCCGGCGGCGTGGACTGCTCGGACCACGAGGTCAACATCAAGATCCTGCTCAACGAGATCGTTGCGGCCGGTGACATGACCGGCAAGCAGCGCAACAAGCTGCTGGCCGAGATGACCGACGACGTGGGCAACCTGGTACTGGGCAACAATTACAAGCAGACTCAGGCGCTGTCCCTGGCTCAGCGCCGTGCCCGCGAGAAGATCGGCGAGTACAAGCGCCTCGTCGCCGCCCTGGAAGCGGCCGGCAAGCTGGACCGCGGCCTGGAGTTCCTGCCCTCCGACGAAGAGTTGAACGAACGTATCGCCAATGGCCAGGGCCTGACCCGTCCGGAACTGTCGGTGCTGATCTCTTACAGCAAGATCGACCTCAAGGAGTCCCTGCTCAAATCCCTGGTGCCGGACGATGACTACCTGGCCCAAGAGATGGAGACTGCCTTCCCGGCGCGCCTGGCGGAAACCTTTGGCGAGTCCATGCGTCGCCACCGTCTGAAGCGCGAGATCATCAGCACCCAGATCGCCAACGACCTGGTCAACCACATGGGCATCACCTTCGTGCAGCGCCTGAAGGAGTCCACCGGCATGAGCGCGGCCAACGTGGCTGGCGCCTATGTCGTGGTGCGCGATGTGTTCCGCCTGCCGCACTGGTGGCAGCAGATCGAAGCACTGGACTACAAGGTTCCGGCCGAGCTGCAGCTGACCCTGATGGACGAACTGATGCGCCTGGGTCGCCGTGCCACCCGCTGGTTCCTGCGCAGCCGTCGCGAAGACCAGAATGCCGCGCGCGACGTGAATCACTTCGCTCCGCGCGTGGAGGCCCTGGCCGGTCGTCTGGATGAACTGCTGGAAGGCCCGTCTCGCGAACTTTGGTTGGCGCGCTTCCAGTCCTATGTTCAAGCCGGCGCTCCGGAAGACCTGGCCCGCGTCGTGGCGGGCACCAGCCACCTCTACACCCTGCTGCCGATCATCGAAGCGTCGGACGTTACCGGCAAGGACGCTGCGGAAGTGGCCGCCGCCTATTTCGCCGTGGGGGGCGCGCTGGACCTGTCGTGGTACCTGCAGCAGATCACCAGTCTGCCCGTGGAGAACAACTGGCAAGCGCTGGCGCGGGAAGCGTTCCGCGACGATCTGGACTGGCAGCAGCGGGCGATCACCATCTCGGTGCTGCAGATGAACGATGGTCCGACGGATATCGAAGAGCGCGTGGCGCTGTGGCTGGATCAGCACCGTGCCCTGGTGGAGCGCTGGAAGGTCATGCTGGTCGAACTGCGCGCCGCCACTGCCACCGACTACGCCATGTATGCGGTGGCCAACCGTGAGCTGATGGACCTGGCCCAGAGCGGCCAGCACGGCGTATGCATTCCCTGATGCCCGTGACGCTGTAGGTTTTTAGTGCTCTCAACCCCGCTTCGGCGGGGTTTTTTTTGCGCGATGGTGGGTGTCGCTGAGACGGTGCGACCCCATGCGCCGGAGTGCTTCGCGAAAGGGCAGTTCCACCAGGAATCGAAATCGCCCAAGGCAGCGATCAGCACAGCGCCTGCAGATAGGTCACCACATCTGCTGCGCCGGCCAGGCGCAGGCCTTCGCCCAGGGCCGTGGCCTCGGCGTGCTTCTTTGGCAGCAGAATGAGCTCCGGCGCTCCAGAGTTGCGCAGGAACGTCAGGCGCGAGTAGGGGATGCCACCGTCCAGCAGCAGGCCCATGAAGGCCGGATCGCTCCAGGCCTGCACCGGCATGGCCAGTACGTGATAGCGGTCGTCCAGGAGCTCCAGGCCACCGGGGTCGAGGCGGTAGTCGGTGATTGCGGCGGGGAGGGTGGCTTCTAGCTCACGCAGGCGTGCGTACGCGATGGATGCAGCGAAGGCTTCGGAGTGCTGGTCGCCGCTCCAGAACACGCGATTGCCGTGCCAGTTGGCTCGGAACAGGCTGATGGGTGCGCCGGCTAGAAAGCGTGGCAGCGGCAGGCTGATGGCCTTGATGAAGTCCTTGTAGCTGATGATTCGGACCTTGCGACTGTGCAGGCCAGCCAAGTAGTCCTCGAAGCTCGGGGAGGGCGCCGGTTCGTTGTCGTGGCCGCACAGGCCGTCGACTTGGCGCAGGTCAAAACTGGAGAGGTGCTGTTCACTGCGCTTCACCACACCCACCAGTACGGCGTGGGCTTCGGCCTTGTCGTCCTGAACGGGGCCGGACAGCGCGCCGCGTGGCAGTTCCACCAGCCGCTGCAAGGGCGGGCCAGCTTGCCACCAGATGGATTCCTGGGGCCGGGGCAGTTGCTGGAAGGGCAGTCGCAGCTTGCTGGCGCGTTCGAACACCCGACGCGGTGTCTTGCCAATGCCGAAACGCTGGGCGATTGCAGCCAGGCGGGCGCTCAATGGTGGGGGTGGCTGCATCTGACTCATGGCCTGAATACTCCCGGGTCACGGATGGCAGTGTGGCAGAGGGTTGCCGGCCGTGCGAACCGGGCGTCGGACATTTCCGCTTGGCGGGGAAGGAGAGCGAACGGACGGTGTGGCAGAATCCTGCTCTTCATTGTCGAGGATGCCTCCATGCCCAGCGTGGTGCTGGATATTTCCCTGACTGCGGACGAATTCCTCGCAGTCTATCAAGGACGAGCGAACCGTGTGATGTTGCGCAGTCGCGACGGCCGCAAGGTCAGCCTGCCGGCTCATCATCTACGCCCGCACCTGGGACATTCCGGCGTGCGTGGTACCTTCCAGCTGGATTTCTCCGCCGACGGCAAGCTCCTTAGTCTGCGTCGCCTCGCCTGATTGGGCGCGGCGCGGCTATAATCGCCGCCCCATACCGCCTATCGATGCCCGACCGACCATGTACAAACTGGCCCGCGAGCTGCTTTTCTCCCTGTCCCCGGAAACCTCCCACGAACTGTCCATCGACCTGATCGGCGCCGGTGGCCGTCTCGGCCTCAACCGCCTGCTGACCAAGGCACCGGCAAGCCTGCCGGTAAAGGTGATGGGACTGGAGTTCCCCAACCCGGTGGGCCTGGCAGCTGGCCTGGACAAGAACGGTGACGCCATCGACGGTTTCGCCCAGTTGGGTTTCGGCTTTGTCGAGATCGGTACCGTGACGCCGCGTCCTCAACCGGGCAACCCCAAGCCCCGGCTGTTCCGCTTGCCCCAGGCCGAAGCCATCATCAATCGCATGGGTTTCAATAACCTGGGCGTCGACCATTTGCTGGCGCGAGTGCGTGCTGCCAGGTACGACGGGGTGCTGGGCATCAATATCGGCAAGAACTTCGACACGCCGGTCGAGCGTGCGGTGGATGACTACCTGGCCTGCCTGGATAAGGTCTACGCCCATGCCTGCTACGTGACGGTGAACGTCAGCTCGCCGAATACGCCCGGACTGCGCAGCCTGCAGTTCGGTGATTCGCTCAAGCAACTGCTGGAAGCCCTGCGTAGCCGCCAGGAAAGCCTGGCCGCCCAGCATGGCAAGCATGTACCGCTGGCCATCAAGATCGCGCCGGACATGTCCGACGAAGAAACGGCCATGGTGGCCCAGGCGCTGCTGGAGTCCGGCATGGATGCGGTCATCGCCACCAATACCACCTTGGGCCGAGAGGGCGTTGACGGGCTGCCTCACTGCAATGAGGCGGGTGGGCTCTCCGGCGCTCCGGTGCGCGAAAAGAGCACCCATACGGTGAAGGTGCTGGCGGGTGAACTGGGTGGTCGCCTACCGATCATCGCGGTGGGTGGTATCACCGAAGGCCGTCACGCCGCGGAGAAGATCGCCGCTGGCGCCAGCCTGGTGCAGGTTTACTCGGGCTTCATCTACAAGGGGCCGGCACTGATTCGCGAAGCGGTGGACGCCATCGCGGGGTTGCCGAGGAACTGAGGAGAAATAAAAAGGGCTCCCGCTAAGGGAGCCCCTGGGCTTGCGCCCGCCGCCCGGATGGGGCGTGCTTGGTGAAGTCGGTGTGATCCTGTGTCAGCCGACGGCGTGGAGTTCGTTCAATCGGTGAATACCGGCGGTGCCGGTGTAACCATCCCAGTTGTCGCCACGGCCCTCGCGCCAACCGTTGATCCAGGCTTGCCGTGTGGTGGGATGGGTGAAAGGACAAAGATCGCGGGATTTGCCATTGATGCCGTGCTGATAGCCGCGCAAGAATGCTCGTTCCATCGGATCACGCTTAAGTCTTCTCATAGGGTGAAGCCCTCATTTGTTGACTGTTATGTCCATTGGTCCCAAGTCGGGACCTGGCAGAAAAATCTCTGCCTTCGAGGGCCCGCTGCCGGCGTGACGGGCCTTCATCCATCGCCATTGCGGCGACGGGTTAAGCTGATTTCTAACCAATGCCCCCAGGCATGTGAATGATCGTTTTGTCATAAGGACGTAACTTGAAGGTGGCAACGGCCATAAGCAGATGGAAACGTTTTTTGCCACTTTTCGGTCTAAGCCCCGTGGCTTGGGGGCTGACCAGAGTCATGATGTCGTAGTGCTATTTCGTTTTGCGCACGAATCAGACAGTTTTTGATTCCGACGAAGGGCCGTTCCGCGACCTTACGTCACACATTTTCTTACCGCACAGCTTCTGCCCTGTGCCGCTGATCGCCTCTGAGGCCCCAGGATTCTCCAATGTCGGATCGCTACGAACTATTCCTTACCTGCCCGAAGAGCCTGGAGGGCCTGTTGGCCGACGAGGCCACGCAACTCGGCCTGCAGGACGTACGCGAGCAGGTTGCCGCCGTGCGCGGCCAGGGTGACCTGGAAACCGCCTTCCGCCTCTGCCTCTGGTCCCGTCTGGCCAACCGGGTACTGCTGGTGCTCAAGCGCTTCCCGGTGCAGAACGCCGAGGATCTCTACCAGGGCGTGCTGGCGGTGGATTGGCACGACCACCTGATGTCCAACGGCAGCCTTGCGGTCGAGTTCAGTGGCCATGGTTCGGGCATCGACAATACTCACTTCGGCGCGCTCAAAGTCAAAGACGCTGTCGTCGACAAGCTGCGTACTGCCGACGGCACGCGCCCGTCGATCGACAAGGTCAACCCGGATCTGCGCATCCACCTGCGTCTGGAAAAGGGCGAGGCCATCCTCTCCCTCGATCTTGCCGGGCACAGCCTGCACCAGCGCGGTTATCGCCTTCAGCAAGGTGCTGCACCACTGAAAGAGAACCTGGCCGCAGCCATCCTGATTCGTGCCGGTTGGCCGAGGATCGCCGCAGAAGGCGGTGCCTTGGCGGACCCCATGTGCGGCGTCGGCACCTTCCTGGTGGAAGCCGCGATGATGGCCGCCGACATTGCACCCAACCTCAAGCGCGAGCGTTGGGGCTTTTCCAATTGGCTGGGCCATGTGCCTGCGTTGTGGAAGAAGCTCCACGAAGAGGCCCGTGCGCGCGCTGAGGCTGGCCTGGCCAAGCCACCGCTGTGGATTCGCGGCTATGAGGCCGATCCGCGCCTGATTCAACCCGGCCGCAACAACATCGACCGTGCCGGTCTTGGCGACTGGGTGAAGATCTATCAGGGCGAGTTGGCCACCTTCGAACCGCGTCCGGACCAGAACCAGAAGGGGCTGGTCATCAGCAACCCGCCCTATGGCGAGCGCCTGGGCGATGAAGCCAGTCTGCTCTACCTCTACCAGAATCTCGGCGAGCGCCTGCGTCAGTCCTGCCTGGGCTGGGAGGCGGCAGTGTTCACGGGGGCGCCGGAACTGGGCAAGCGCATGGGCATTCGCAGCCACAAACAGTACGCGTTCTGGAACGGTGCCCTGGCGTGCAAGCTGCTTTTGCTGAAGGTCCTGCCGGAGCAGTTCGTTACGGGCGAGCGGCGTGCAGCCGGGGAGGGCGATCGCGCCGCTCCGCGTAGCGAGCCTGCGCGCTTGAGCGAAGGTGGCCAGATGTTCGCCAATCGCCTGCAGAAGAACTTCAAGCAGTTGGGCAAGTGGGCGCGCAAGGAGGGCATTCAATGCTATCGCCTGTATGACGCCGACATGCCTGAATACGCGCTTGCCGTCGATCTCTATGGCGACTGGGTGCATGTGCAGGAGTACGCACCGCCTCGATCCATCGATCCTGAGAAGGCCCAGGCGCGCCTGCTGGATGCCCTGGCCGCAATTCCCCAGGCGCTGGATGTGGACCCGGCCCGTGTGGTGGTCAAGCGCCGCGAGCGCCAGAGTGGCACCCGCCAGTACGAGCGCCAAGGCAGCGAAGGACGCTTCATGGAAGTCAGCGAAGGCGGGGTCAGGTTGCTGGTGAACCTCACCGACTACCTGGACACCGGCCTGTTCCTCGACCATCGACCGATCCGTCTGCGCATCCAGCGTGAGGCTGCCGGCAAGCGTTTCCTCAACCTGTTCTGCTACACCGCGACCGCCAGTGTGCATGCGGCCAAGGGTGGTGCGCGCAGTACCACCAGCGTCGACCTGTCGAAGACTTACCTGGATTGGGCGCGGCGCAACCTGTCTCTGAACGGTTTCTCCGACAAGCACAAGCTCCAGCAGGGCGATGTGATGGCCTGGCTGGCGGAAGACCGTGGTGAATACGACCTGATCTTCATCGATCCGCCGACCTTCTCCAACTCCAAGCGCATGGAGGGTGTGTTCGATGTGCAGCGTGACCATGTCCAGTTGCTGGATCTGGCCATGGCGCGCCTGGCGCCGGGTGGGGCGCTGTATTTCTCCAACAACTTTCGCAAGTTCCAGTTGGATGAAAGCCTGGAATCCCGCTATTCAGTCACTGAAATCAGTGCCGAAACCCTGGACCCGGACTTCGCGCGCAACTCGAAGATCCATCGCGCCTGGCGCATGACTACCCGCTGAGGCGTTCTCGCGCCTCAGCACTTTCCTTTCTCGGCACTGGCGTCGGCGGCTCCGGCCGTCCGGCGTTTACTTTGGCCGGTCGGCTGCCCATGCGCGCTCCTAGGCAAAGTGCCACCATCTAGCTATGTTGATGCTCACAGGGACGGTATTTCCACACCCAGATTCGAGAAGTGAGCATGCAGTCGCTTGCGAAGGAAAAACTGAACCTGTCGGCATTGCTGTCCGGCCGCCCGCTGGTTTGGCTGGTTTGTCTATTGACCGTCTTCGGCGGCGCGGCGCTTACCCTCCTGCTCAGCCAGGCGGTGCGTCACGCAGAAGAAGCGCAGTTGCGCGAGCGCTTCAGCTTGGCCGCCAGCGAACGCATCAGCCGGATCCAGGAGCGCCTGGACGGCCAGCTCAAGGAGCTGGATGCCGTCCAGCGCTTCTTCAGTAACTCCCGTGAGGTCACCCTTAGAGAATTCCAGGGCTTCGTCGGTCCGTTGCTGGGCGACACCCTGGTCTATTCCTGGGTGCCGCGCATTACGGGGAGCATGCGGGAGGCGTTCGAGTCGCGTGCCCGGGCCGAGGGCATGGCCGGCTTTGCCATCCGCGACCTGAAGGGCGACCGCCTGGTGCCCAGCCCACCGCGGGATGAGTATTTCCCGGTCTACTACAGCGTGACCGCGCGCATTGATGATGTGCCTTTGGGGATGGACATGAATTCCAATCCGGCGCGACGTGCGGCCATTGAGAAGGCGCGCCGGACCCACAGTATCACCGTCACCGAGCTGTTGCGGGTGATCGGCGTGGTGGAGCGTGAAGCCAGCGGGGTGGCCATCCTGGCGCCGGTGTACGAAGGCAATGTGCCGAGCGATGCGGGCCTGCGCGGTTTCGTCGTGTCGGTGCTCAGCCTGAACCTGGAAATGGAGGCGGCGATTGCGCCGCACAGCCTTGAAAGCCTGGTGATGCGGGTCAGTGATGTCAGTGACGACGGCCATGAGCAGCTGATCTACCAGAGTGCCGAGGCCCCGGAGAGCGAGCTGCGCCTGCGCCGCGTAGTGCCGTTTGCTGATCGCCATTACCTGCTGGAAGTGGTGCCGAGCGCGGCCTTCCTTGCGGGGCCGCCGCTTTCTACGGCAAATCTGGTGGCCATCAGTGGCCTGGCATTTACCCTGCTGCTGGCGGGATACCTGTTGTTGATGGTCAATCAACGGCAGGGTGCCCTGGCCCTGGTGGCCGAGCGCACGATGGAGCTGCGCGAGCGCGAAATCGAGCTTCAGTTGAGCGAGGAGCGCTGGAGCTTTGCCCTGGATGGTGCCGGGCATGGTGTCTGGGACTGGGAACCTCAAGCCGGTCGCATGTTTCTTTCCAGCGGTTGGAAGACCATGCTCGGCTATGCGGAAGATGAGGTGAATGACAGCCTCGAAGCTCGTAATCGCCTGATCCATCCCCAGGACCAGCCCCTGGCGCGTGCTGAGCTGGAGCGTCACCTGCGCGGTGCCAGTGCGGTTTACCAGAGTCAGCATCGCATGCTGCACAAGGACGGCCGCTGGCTCTGGGTACTGGACCGCGGCAAGGTCGTCGAACGCGGGGCCGATGGTTCGCCCTTGCGGATGATCGGCACCCAGACCGATATCAGCTCCAGCAAGGCAGTCGAACTGCAGTTGGCCATGGCTCACGGACAACTGCGCAGCCTCTTCAATGCGGCGACCCAGGTCGCCATCATCAGCACTGACCTGCGAGGTGCGATCCTCCAGTTCAACGTTGGTGCCGAGCGCATGTTTGGCTACCGCGCCCTCGAAATGATCGGCCGCCACCCTGTGGTGTTGCACCTGGAGCGCGAGGTGGAGGAGCGCTGTCGGGAGCTGGGGGGGCAACTGGGCAAGCGGATTCCCGACTACCAGGCCTATGTGGAGGAAGTTACGGCTGGCGACCGCTATGACGAGCATGAATGGACTTTTCAGCGTCGCGATGGCAGCCAGCTCATCGGCAGCCTGATTCTCACTGGCGTGCGCGATGAGCGTGACGTGCTGGTGGGTTTTCTGGGCGTTGCCATCGATGTGACCGAGCGCAAGCATGTGCAGCAGGCGCTGGAGGCGCGAGACCGCTTGCTGGAGAAGCTCAGTGCGCAGGTACCGGGTGTGCTTTATCAGTTCCGCATGGAGGCCAGCGGGCATTTCAGCTTCCCCTATACCAGTGCTGGCGTACTTGAAATCTTCGAAGTGGAACAGGACGTAGTGCGGGACGACGCCATGGGGCTGCTGGAGCGAGTCCACCCCGATGACCTGGAACGGGTCCAGAGCTCGATCCGTCGCTCAGCCGAACTGCTTACCCCCTGGCGCGAAGATTTCCGTGTGCTGCTTCCACGTCAGGGTCTGCGCTGGCTGCGGGGCGAGTCGGTGCCCGAGCGGGGCGAAGATGGCGCCGTGCTCTGGCACGGCTACATCACCGATATCACCGGGCTCAAGCTGGTGGAGCAGGAGCTGCGTGCACTATCGGTGACCGACGCCCTGACCGGTGTCTACAACCGGCGCTACTTCCAGGAGCGCCTGGACCTTGAAATCGCCCGCGCCGAACGTCGCGAAGGCCCGCTGGCGCTGGTGATGCTGGATGTCGATCATTTCAAGCAGATCAATGATCGCCACGGCCACGAGGCGGGGGACCGGGTACTCAAGGCCTTGTGCGTGCGGGTTGGCGAGCGTCTTCGGCGCATCGACGTGCTGTGTCGGCTGGGGGGTGAAGAGTTCGTGGTGCTTTGCCCGGATACCAATGTCGACCAGGCATTCCAGGTGGCTCAGGCACTCTGGCAGGCGCTGGCGCGGGAGAACGTGGCAGGCGTAGGCCAGGTGACCGCCAGTTTCGGTTGTGCCGGCTGGCGTGAAGGGGAGGATGCCGACGACCTGCTGCGGCGGGTGGATGCTGCGGTGTATGCGGCCAAGCAGGCTGGCCGCAATCAGATCCGCATCGCCGACTGACGGGGTGGCCGCCCGCGCGGGTCGGCCACTCATGAGTCAGTTGGCGCCAGCGACGCTCTTCGGTTGGCGATAGAGGTCCACCAGCACCTGGTCGAGGATGGCTGAGGCCCCCCAGGGGCGGGAATCGTTGAGGATTGCTACCACGGCCCAACTGTTGCCGTTGCTGTCACGGCTGAAGCCGGCAATCGCACGGACAGTGTTCAGGGTGCCGGTCTTGATATGCGCCTCACCTTCCAGGGCGGTTCGGCGCAGGCGCTTGCGCATGGTGCCGTCCATCGCCACCAGCGGCATCGAGGAGATGAACTCGGCCGCGTAAGGGCTCTGCCAGGCGGCCTGGAGGATGGTGGCCATCTCGCGGGCGCTGACTCGCTCGTTGCGCGACAGGCCTGAACCGTTCTCCATCACCAGGTGCGGTGCGGTGATGCCTTTCTTCGCCAGCCAGTTTCGGATGACCCGTTGCGCCGCCTTGGCGTCGTCGCCATCGGCGGCGGTGCGGTAACGCGCGCCGATGCTGAGGAACAGCTGCTGGGCCATGGTGTTGTTGCTGTACTTGTTGATATCGCGGATGACTTCCACAAGGTCCGGCGAGAACGCACGCGCCAGCAGCTTGGCGTCCTTGGGCACATCGCCCAGGCGGTCCTTGCCGTCGATGCTGCCGCCCAGTTCCTTCCAGAACGCGCGTACGGCGCCAGCGGCGTAGCCAGGATGGTCAAGCAGGGACATGTAGGTCTGTGCACTGCAGCCTTCCGGCAGCTTGCCGCTGGCGATCAGGGTGGTGCCGTCGTACTGGGTCACCGGGTTGTAGCGCACGTCGGGCCAGGAGGGGCACTTGCCAGCCTTGGTCACTTGCACCTTGCTGTCGATGCGGATGCTCTCGATCGGCGGCTCCATGGCCAGGTTCACCCTGCCGCCTTCGGCTCGGGCGATCAGGCGCACGGCCTTGAGGTTGACCAGCAGCGAGTCGGGTCCGACCAGGAAGGGTTTGTTGTCGTCGCCGCCGTCGTCATTGAAGGCGGGAAGTTGCGGATGGACGAAGTAGCTGCGGTCCAGCACCAGGTCGCCGGTGACCTGGCGTACGCCGTTGGCGCGCAGGTCCCGCATCATCAGCCAGAGCTTTTCCATGTTCAGCTTGGGATCACCGCCACCCTTCAGGTACAGGTTGCCGTTGAGCACCCCGTTCTTCAGGGGGCCGTCGGCGTAGAACTCGGTCTTCCATTGATAGGTGGGGCCGAGCAGCTCCAGGGCGGCGTAGGTCGTGATCAGCTTCATGGTGGACGCCGGATTCACCGACACATCGGCGTTGACCAGGGTCTGGGCGCCCGGACCGGTGAGGGGCAGCGTCACCAGGGAAAGCGAGTTCGAGGAGATCTTGTTGGCGGTCAGGGCCTTCTGCACTTTGGGCGGAAGGTTGGTGTTGACCTGCGCGGCTTGCAGCGGCGCGGTGCAGGGCAGGATCAGGGCGGCGAGCGCGAGGGTACGAATGGACTTGAACATCAAAGCGTGCCCTCCTGGCGAGGGCGAGTGACGAAAATGAATGACATGGCAGCTGTTCCCATGATGGGGCGGGAAATCGGCGCATTATGCCGCAACCCTGCCCCAACTGTGCGAGTTAGCTGCTCATTTCGTCTGCCAGTAGCACTCCTGGTGAGCTGCGGGCGGGCAAGTTGCGACGGAAGCTGCTAGAGTGCCGCCCGTCATTTCTGCCGAGGAACTGCCTAATGGCTACCAATCGCTCCCGCCGCCTGCGCAAGAAGCTTTGCGTCGATGAATTCCAGGAACTAGGTTTCGAGCTCACCTTCAACTACAAGGAGGGTCTGGATCCGGAAGCGGTTTCGGCGTACTTCGAGCGTTTCATTGACGAAGCGATCGAGGGCAACGGCCTGGGCTTCATCGGTTCCGAGGACTACGGCTTCGTCTGCCTCGGCAAACGTGGCTCGGTAACTGCGGAACAACGCGCCCAGGTCGAAGCCTGGCTGCAGAAGGGCCACGCTGAACTGGCCGGCTCGACTGTCAGCCCGTTGCTGGACGTGTGGTATCCGGAAAATTCCGTCAACGCCTGACGGGGTCGGAATGTAGAAGGGCGCCTTGGGGCGCCCTTTTTTGTGCCTGGCCGATAGGCCAGGGGCTTTGCGGTTCATGTGGGGCGATTTCAACGCCAGGCAGGCCGCAGGTCTACCTGGCGCCCTCCGCGGATGAAAGCGTCCCGCGATATCGCCCTGAATTTCTGGCCAGAACTCGAATCAGGCCAACCCCGCCTTGGTCAACACATCCGCCACATCCACCTGGTCGATCTGCTCCGGCTTGAGAAAGCGCCGGGCGTATTCCATGTACACCCCGGAACGGATGAACAGGCCGAACAGGTCGGGGTCGATGTGGGCGCTGCGGCACATGTTGGTCATGATTCCCAGGGCTTCGGAGAGCGTCTTGCCCTTCTTGTAGGGCCGGTCTACCGCCGTGAGCGCTTCGAAGATGTCGGCGATGGCCATCATCCGCGCCGGCAGGCTCATCTCGTCTCG
Organism: Pseudomonas sp. BN415; assembly: GCF_029871195.1. NCBI lineage: Bacteria > Pseudomonadati > Pseudomonadota > Gammaproteobacteria > Pseudomonadales > Pseudomonadaceae > Pseudomonas > Pseudomonas sp. BN415. The sequence goes on along the minus strand of NZ_SSOK01000020.1, from coordinate 98,114 downwards.
GGTGAGGCATTTCGGGTAGCCGGTGCCGTCCATCTTCTCGTGGTGCCCGCCGGCTATCTCCGCCACGTTCGCCAGGTGGACGGGGAAGGGTAAGTGGTTGAGCATCAGGATGGTTTGCACGATGTGGTGGTTGATGATGTAGCGCTCCTCTTCAGTCAGGGTGCCGCGCCCGATCGAGAGGTTGTGTAGCTCGCCACGGTTGAATTTGTACTCGGGTGCCTGCAGCTTGAAACCCCAGGGGTTATCGGGCGGTATCAGCTCGCTTGCGGAGCGCTCGAAGAGGTGGTCCGGGCGGTCGGCCAGCAGGTTTTCCTCCACGGGTAGCCGTGGCGACGGCGTGCGGGCCAGCCGCTGCGCCTCTTCCCAGGACACGCCCAGGCGATTGTCCAGGGTGCGGGTCCAGGAGCGGGCGGCGATGTGCTTCAGGCGTTCCTGGTCTGCCTCTGCCATGGCTTCGCCGCCCAGGTTGCAACGGGCGATGAAGGCGAAGTCGTCGTCCAGTGCGGCCAGGGCAGCATCCCGAAACTGCGCCTGTTCACGCTCGTCAGCGCCTTGGGCGAGTGACTTCCAGTAGTGCACCCAAGCGTCGCGCTTGAGTACCTCGAAGCGGGTACGAATTTCATGGATACGGTCGTTCAGGGTTTCCAGTTTGGTGGCCTTGTCCACCACGTACTCCGGGGTGGTCACCTTGCCGCAGTCGTGGAGCCAGGCGGCGATGTGCAGCGCCTCCCAATCCTCGTCACTGGGCTGGAACCCGCGGAATGCCGGCTCATTGCTGGCGGCGGCAGCGCGGGCGAGCATCAGGGTGATCTCCGGCACCCGCTGGCAGTGGCCGCCGGTGTAGGGGCTCTTGGCGTCAATGGCACTGGCCATCAACTGGATGAAGGCATCCAGCAGTTGTTTCTGCTTCTCCAGCAGGCGCTGACTTTCGATGCACAGTGCGGCGACGCCGGAGATGGCTTCAACGAAGGCAATGCGTTCCGGCCTGAGGATGGCGGGGCGTGATTCCTTGCCCGAATCGCGATGCAGCAGGACCAGCACGCCGATGGTGACGCCCTGGCGGTTGTGCAATCCGGTGCTGACCAGATGCACCCGCGGGCTTTCAAGGGTTTGCAGCAGGTCGCGGTAGGCGCCGGCCTGGTCATAACCGAAGGAGCACACCTGGCTGGGGCCACCGTGGGCCGGAAGATCCAGCCAGCGCGGCATGGCTGGACCCTCCAGGTTGAAACCACGGATGCCGTGGGTTTCCAGGTCCTGCTCCTGATTATTAAGGAACAGGGCATGGGGTTCCAGGCGGCCCTTCTGGTTGTCTATCAGATAGATCAGGCCGCCGGATGCTTCGCTGATTTCGATGGTTTCGTCGAGGACGCGACGCAGCAGGTTGTCGAAGCGGGTTTCTGCCGAGAGGCTGGCGGCGATTTCGAGGAAGCTGGAAATGGTTTCTTTCATCCGCGCCATGGCCACGGCCAGTTGGTCCACTTCCAGTACCGGCGAGCGGCCCATGGCGGGCAGGCTGAAATTGAAACTGCGAATGGCTTCGGCCTGGGTCACCAGCGCCCGCAGCGGCTTGACCACGATTCGCGAAAGCAGGACGCCAACCGGGATGCACAGTAACAGGATGGCCAGGGTCAGCATCGCGCTTTGCCAGCGAATGCGGTAAGCGTCATCCAGCAGTTCGTCTTCCGGAGCCAGGATGGCCAGTTGCAAGCCCAGGGGGCCTCCCTCCTTGAAGTGTTGGCGAGCCACGACCCAGCGGCGTCCGTCGATTTCCATGCTGGTGCGTAGTTCATCCTGGGCGGGGAGTCCCATCAGCGCGGCGAGCGGCGGGCTGAAGTTCTTCACCTCGCCCAACGTGGGCGCGCCGTTGATCCGTTCGACCAACCTGCTGGTATCGGGGTAGGCCACCGCACGACCGTCATGCTGGTACAGCACCACCTCGGTGGAAGGGGTGACCCGGTGGTTGGCGAGGGTAGCGGACAGGTCGTCCAGGGTCAGGTCTGCGCCGATGACGGCATCGCTGCCGCTGGGACGCGCCAGGGTTGTGCCAACCGCACCGCTGGAGAAGAACACGTAGGGTGCGGTGGTGATCAATCCATCCTGTTCCAGGGCCCGGTAATACCAGGGCCGGCCGCGGGGATCGTAGCGCTCGTTGAGCTCCTCGCGGGTGGTGATCTGATTGAGCTGGTCGTCGAAGAAGTAGGACAGCGAGCGTGCTTTGGCCTGGTTGTCGCGCTCGATGCTCCACACCTGATAGGCAGCGTTCGGTGGGGCATCGAAGGTTTTCTTCAGGGGCTCGCTGCGCAGGGGGCGGACCATGAAGAAGTCGCCGTCGTCATAGCCCAGGTAAAGCGATGCCAGCTTGGGGTTGTCCTTCAGCGCCTGCGTCAGGGGGCGCAGCAGGATGCCCAGGCGGTCGACGCTCTCTTGCTGCTGGTGCGAGCCGCTCAGGGCCAGCAGGTTCAGCAGGTGGTGGATGGGCTGATAGGTGCGCTGCAGGTCGGTTTCCACTTCCTGGCTGATGCGGCCGAAGAGCTCGTCACTGCTGGAAAGGATTATCTGGCTGGTCTGGCGGTAATTGAAAAGGCCCAGGACGACACCAGTGAGCAACAGAAGCAAAGTGAACAGCGCGCTGATATGGACGTGCAGCGGAAAGCGACGCTCAGCAAACTTTTGCGGCATTGCGGCAGCTCCTTACCCCCTCTCCCTGAGGGGCTAAAGGAGCATAGATGAGGCCTGTGACGCTCGTCGTGCAAATCGCCATGCCAGTGCGGATGTCAGCGACAGCGCCGAGGATGCTGGGAAAAGGTAACGAGCGGCCATTCCGGAGAGAACGCCCGCTCATGGATATGACGGTCGCTTCCCCGGAACCGAGCCTTGGTTCCCGTAGAAATTAGCTCCCGCATGTAGGACAGAACCCAAGGTGGAGTAGGTTGCGTCCTGAAAGCGGTGAGCGGCCTTTTTCGGGGTCGACAGTGCATTGAGCTTCTCTATCTTGGCAGCCACCAAACCGCGCCAAGGGAGCGATGCTGTGAGCAAACTGGTCAATCTGGACGATTTCCTCGAGCCGGGGAGCGAGTCCGCCTACAAGGTCATGATCGTCGACGATCATCCAGTGATTCGTCTTGCCGTGCGCCTGTTGCTGGATCGAGAGGGCTACGCAATCGTGGCGGAGACGGACAACGGCGTGGATGCCATTGCCCTGGCACGCGAGCATCAGCCGGACATGGTGATTCTCGACATCGGGATTCCCAAGCTGGGTGGGCTGGACGTCATCGCCCGCCTGCATTCACTGGATCTGCCCCTTCGGGTGCTGGTGCTCACCGGCCAGAATCCCAACCACTACGCCACGCGTTGCATGCAGGCCGGTGCAGCGGGTTTCGTGTGCAAGGAGGGGGACCTGGCCGAAGTCACGGCAGCGGTGCGCGCGGTGCTCTCTGGCTACAGCTACTTCCCCAGCGATGTGATCAAGTCCGGCAAGCGTCAGGTCGGCCTCCCCGACGAGATCGAGATGATCGGCCGTCTTTCCGACCGGGAGCTGGTGGTGCTCAAGTTCCTCGCCAACGGCTACAGCAACAAGGACATCGCTGAAGAGATGTTCATCAGCAACAAGACTGTCAGCACCTACAAGACGCGCCTGTTGCTCAAGCTCAACGCCCGATCCCTGATCGAACTGGTGGAGTTCGCCAACCGCAACGCCCTGATCTGATTACTCCCATGCGCCTATTTGCCATGCTTGCATGCCTCCTGCTTGGAGGCTCCCTGCTGCCGTCGGTCTGCCTTGGCGAAAGCCCCCTCTCGCTGGAACTGCTGGGCCGCTCTCTGGTGCGAGGCCTGCAAGCGCCGCTGGACGAGGCGGACGAACGCTGGCTGCAGCAGAAGGGCACGTTGCGAGTGGGTACCAGCGAGCCTGATTTTCCTCCGTTCGATATAACCGCCAGCGGCCAGGACTATGAGGGGGTGACAGCTGACTTTCTGCGCCTTATCGCCCAGTCACTTGGCGTCGAGATCAAGGTCCTGCGCTTCGCGGACCGCCAAGCGGCCCGCGATGCACTGAGCAGGGGCGACGTCGATGTACTGGGTAACAGCGTAGAGGGAGATGCTGCCAGCCCCGGACTGATCCAGACGATGCCCTACTTGCAGCACCAGCCAGTGATGGTGACGCGCATAGACGATCGTCGTGCCGCCACCGGAAACCTCAAGGGGCTGCGGCTTGCCTACTCCCCGGAAGGGCCAAGTCGTGAGCTGATCCACAAGCTTTACCCCGACGCCCGCCCCATCAAGTTCGGATCGGTGCGCAGTGCGCTGCAATCGGTGGCCTTCGACCAGAGCGACGTATTCATCGGTGACGCCGTGGCCGCCAACTACCTGATCAGGCAGGGTTACCTCATCAATCTGCGCATGACCAACTTCGCCGGCTTCGAGGGGGTGGGCGTCTGCTTTTCATTGGCCGAGGGCAACGAGCGTCTCAGGCGCATTTTCGATAGCGCGATCCAAGCCATTCCCGATACGGAGAAGGCCAGCATTCTGAAACGCTGGGGAGGTGGTGTGGGAATGTTCCTGGACAATCTCCGGCCCCAGCTCACCCAGCGCGAACTTCGTTGGTTGGAGCAGCATGGATCGGCCCGGCTGGTGGTAGATGGCACATTCGAGCCCTTGACCTTTTTCAATGCCAAAGGCCGTTTTCGCGGGATAGTGCCGGACCTTCTGGACCTGATTCGACAACGGACGGGCCTGGAGTTCGAAGTCAGCAGCAGACCTTCGGCCAAAGGGATGCTCGCCGATCTGCGTGAAGGGCGGGCCGACATGGCCGCCACGCTGTTCTTCACGCCCGAGCGGAACCAGTACCTGAGCTTCACCCGACCTTATTTCAGCACCAGCAGCGTGCTGGTTGTTCGCATGTCCGGCACTGAGCCGCAGGGGCTGAACCAGCTCGGTGGACGAACCCTGGCGATTCCGGCCGGGCACTCCCTGAGTGCCTACATCCGGCAGCATTATCCCGAGGTGGCGGTGATCGAAGTGGAAACGGGCATGCAGGCCCTTGCCAGCGTGGCTGAAGGCAAGGTCGATGCGGCGCTGCATGCGATGGCGTCCTCGACTTTCCTGATCAATCGCTACTTCCCGGGCAACTTGCGCATTGCCGACACCATTGGGCGGGACCCGGGCCGTTTCTCATTTGCCGTGTCGCGCAATGCGCCCGAGCTGCAGAGCATTCTCGAAAAGGCCCTGCTGTCCATCTCCCCGGACGAGCTGGGCACGATCATCAACCGCTGGTACACCGATGCTGAAGAATCCGAAAGCACCTGGGTCGAGTACCGGGCACGGCTTTACCAGGTGGGCTTCGCCCTGCTGTTGCTGGCGCTGGTGTTTGCCGGCTGGGCGTTGTACCTGCGCCGTCAGGTGTTGCGACGTGCGCGAGAGGAGCGGCGCCTGAGTGACCAGTTGGCCTTCAAGCGTTCGCTGATCGATGGAATTCCCTTTCCGCTGTCGGTCCGGGGCCTTGATGGCCGGACCATCACCTGTAACCGCAGCTACGTCGACGCCATTGGGGTACCGCGCGCGGCCCTGATCGGTCGACGCCTGACCGACGTGAAAGGGCTGCGGATCGATGCCCTGGACGCGTTGGAGGGACTGAACCGTCGGGCCCTGGAACAGGGGGAGGCGCTGTTCAGCGATCAGCAACTGCACCTGTGGGATTGCACGCTCGAGGTTTCTTACTGGGCCATTCCCTACCGCAATGCCCAACAAGACATCCGGGGGCTGATCTGTGGTTGGGTCGATATCACCGAACGCAATGGGCTGATGGACGAACTGCGCCAGGCCAAGGAGCAGGCTGAATCGGCGAATGTCGCAAAAAGCCGCTTCCTCGCCACCATGAGCCATGAAATCCGCACCCCGTTGAACGCAATCATTGGCATGCTCGAACTGGCCCTCAAGCGTGAACGTCTGGACCGGGATGCAATCCTGGTGGCGCGGGATTCAGCCGATTCCCTGCTGGCGCTGATCGGCGACATCCTCGACATCGCCAAGATAGAGTCCGGACGCATGGTCCAGGAGCCGCGTCGAGAGGCGCCCCGTGCGCTGACCGAATCGGTCGTTCGGGTCTTCGAAGGGTTGGCATGGCAGAAGGGACTTCGGCTCTCGCTCGACCTGGACCTGCCCGACCAGGACGACGTGATGGTGGACCCCTCCAGCTTCAAGCAGATCCTGTCCAACCTCATCAGCAATGCCATCAAATTCACCGACCGGGGCACGGTTGGAGTCCACCTGCGGGCCCGGCGCGATGGCGAAGAGCACCTGCTGCTGACCATGGTGGTGGTGGACAGTGGAATCGGTATCGCTGAGGCCGATCAGAAACGCCTGTTCCAGCCCTTCACGCAGCTAGCCGGCAACATGAGTGTGGGGCGAGGGGGCACCGGCCTGGGTCTGAGCATCTGTCGGCGACTGGTGGACATGATGGATGGCCGTCTGGAGATGCACAGTGAACTGGGTGTCGGTACGCGTATATCGGTGAGCTTGCGCCTTCCGCGGCTCGAGCCTTTGCCACCGGTTGCGGAGCAGCCCGAAGCCCGGGAGCTGCCGCCAGGATGTCTGCGCGTGCTGGTAGTGGACGATCACCCGGTCAATCGGATGATGCTGGTGCAACAACTGGAACTCCTCGGGCAGCCCGGCGAGCAGGCCGAGAATGGCGAGGAGGCCCTGCGCATCTGGGCTGAGTCTGCGTTCGATCTGGTGATCACCGATTGCAACATGCCGGTTATGGATGGCTACGAGCTGGCTCGGCGTATCCGTGAACAGGAGTACGAGCGGGGCGCGCACCCCGTCCTGATCGTTGGCCTCACTGCCAATGCCCAGGCAGAGGAGCGGGCGCGCTGCCGCGAGGCGGGCATGGACGACTGCCTGTTCAAGCCCATCGGCCTGGAGGGTCTGCAGCGTTACCTGCAGCGCCTGGTTCCTCCGACCACGGCTCCCGAGATCCAGGACGACGACCAATCGGTCTGCCTCAATCTGAGCTTGTTGGATCGCACCACCGGCGGCTCACCCGACGTGGCCCGCATGCTGCTCAGTGCGTTGCATCAGGCCAACGAGGCTGATGTCGCGGAGGTAGAAGGTTTCCTGCGAGCGGGGCGTTGGGATGACCTGGAGCGCTTGGTGCACAAGATCAAGGGCGCAGTGGAGCTGATCAACGCCCAGCCGTTGTTGACCCATTGCATTGCGTTTGGCGAGGCCCACGACAGGGGAGCCGAAGGTTCCGAACTGGCGCAACGGGCCGAAGCAGTGTGGCGAAGCCTGGGAAGCCTGCAAGGAGAACTGGAGCAGCGCCTGCTTGACTGAAGTCGGGCACTAATCGCTCTGACGCACCGTTTCCATTTGCGCTGACCGGATCCCCCAGCGCAAGCGGGCGCGGTGAGCCAGATAGGCGACCAATAGCGCCAGCCCGGCCCCCAGCAGCGTGTTGTAAAGACGCAGCAAAGGCAGGTGCCAGTCAAGGGACAGGCTCTCGGCCAGCAGCACGAAGCACACGGTGGTCTGTACCACGAACAGTCCATAGTGCTGGGCGATAAAAGCCCGACTGAGCACGATCAGCGGCAACATGCAGGCTACCAGTAGGGCAGGGCTCTGCAGCCAGCTTCCCACGCCGATTAGAACCAGCGCACCTACAAGGCTTCCCAGGCAGCGCTGGATGCCACGTTCCAGGCTTCCATTGAGGTCCATCTGGATGGTGGTCATCACCGTCAGCGTCAGCCAATAGCCCCGCGGTAGGCCGGACAGGTTGACCGCCAGACCAGCGAAGGCGCCGGCCGCGCTGCAGGCCAGGGCATGGATCAGCCAAAGGCGCTGGGGCAGGCGCTGGGCATGGCGACGCATCACCCGCGCGAAGTTGCCCAGGCGCGGCATCAGCGGCCACAGCCGCATCCCCTGTGAGGCTCGCAAGGCGAAGGCAAGCAGCATCACCCAGAGGCCGCCAATGGCAAAGAGTGCCCCCACCGCCAGTCCATTGTGCAAGTTGCCGAGCCCTGCCTGGCCCTGACCCAGGCACAGGCACGCCGCAAGCCCCACTCCCAGCTTGCCGAGCTCCGTGCCGTAGCGTTGCAACACGGCCAACAGCAGTCCCATGAAGGCGAAACTGGCCAGGCTCAGGAGTGGATGGCTGGCCGCCCAGAAGCCCAGGCCAGCACAGACCGCACCCAGGCCGGTGAGCAGGCTCATGCGCAGCATGCCGAGGCGATGGTAAGGATTCGCCAGGGCAGCCTGGAAGGCTCCTGTGGCTGCCCAGAGGAAGCCGCTGTGACTTGTGAACAGGCCCAGCATCAGCGGAAGGCCGCAGCCCATGCCGGCCATCAGCGCGGCGCCCCAAGCGGGTGGGCCGGCGTGCCAGCGCAGGCTTCTTCTGAACAAGGTACGCATCAACGCGACTCCTGTAGGCGCTGGGTCAGGTCGGGCTGGAGCGGCCGGTCATCTCTCGGGCCATTTCGGTAGCGTAGCTGTCGGTCATTCCGGCGATGAAGTCGATCACTCGGACGAACGCCCGGTAAAGCGGCCAGTCCGGGTCAGGGGCGTTGTTGCCGAGCAGGTCGAGAATGCGCCGGTGCTTGAACGACGGCGTGCGCCCGCCGTGCTGCTCCAGAGCGGCTCCGCAGAAGGCGTTGAGGAGGATTTCCAGGGTGGTGTAGGCACCGATCTCATGGAGCGTCTTGCGCTTGTCCTGGAATATCTTCTCACGGGCGATGGCCTTGGCCCGCAGCACGCAGCGCTTGGCCGGGCCGTGCATGTGTTCCACCAGGTCGCCTTGCAGGGTGCCGGCCAGCAGCGCGTCGTGTTGCTCGACGAAGGCTCGGGCGGCAGCGTTGGTCAGGTGCTCGATGGCTTTGCCCCGCAGGATCGCCAGTTTGCGTCGGCGGGAGTCCTTGGGGCCGAGCTGGCGGTAGGTCTCCGGCAGGTCGTCGCCAACCAGGCCAAGCAACAGCGCCTCGACTTCCGCGTACTCCAGCAGCTCCATCTCCAGGCCGTCTTCCAGGTCGATAAGGCCGTAGCAGATGTCGTCCGCAGCTTCCATCAGGTACACCAGCGGATGCCGTGCCCAGCGGTGCTCGTCAATGCGCGGCAGCTCCAGCTTGGCGGCGATCTGCTCCAGCAGTGGCAGCTCGCTCTGGTAGCAACCGAACTTGTGCTTCTTGTAGCCCAGCGCCTCGGCATGGCGCGAGGTCCAGGGATACTTCAGGTAAGTGCCGAGGGTGGCGTAGGTCAGACGCATGCCGCCATCGAACTGGTGGTATTCCAGTTGGGTCAGCACCCGCAGCCCCTGGGCGTTGCCTTCGAAGCTGAGGAAGTCGGCTCGCTCCACTGGGCTCATGTCGTCCAGCCAGCCCCGCGCGGCGGCCTGTTCGAACCAATGGCGGATCGCGTCTTCGCCTGAATGGCCGAAGGGCGGGTTGCCGATGTCGTGCGCCAGGCAGGCCGACTGGACGATGACGCCCAAGTCCGAGGGCTCACACCAGTTCGGCAGCACATCGCGCAGGGTTTCTCCGACCCGCATGCCCAGCGAGCGCCCCACGCAGCTCACTTCGAGGGAGTGCGTAAGACGCGTGTGAATGTGGTCATTGCTGGAGACCGGATGCACCTGGGTCTTGCGCCCGAGGCGGCGGAAGGCGCCGGAGAAAATGATGCGGTCGTGGTCTTTATGGAAGGGGCTGCGGCCCAGCTCATCGGCGCTGTGCACCGGTTTGCCAAGGCGTTCGCGGGTAAGCAGAGTCTGCCAGTCCAAGGCCTGTCCTCGCCGTTCAGTGGCTGAAGACCCTACTCTAACCCAAGCGTTCGCGCACGACTCAGGCCATTGCCAGACCGGCGGCGTCGATATCCACCAGCAGCAGGCGGCGACCGTTGTCGATGAACTGTCCGGCCGTCAGGCAGTACTGGTTGGTGGTCGCATCGCGGTAGGTCGTGGACAGCGTAAGGCGGCGTTCTTCCCAACCCTCGGCCAGCAGTTGATAGAAGTAGGGGCGCCAGGACCAGTTGTGACCCCGGTAGCTCGCATCTTCCTGCCAGCCGCCCGGCCCCCAATGCAGATTGGGTGTGATCTGCGTACCGTTGCGGTCGCACTGATAGATGCGCAGCAGCCAGGGGTAGTCCTCCGGGCTGGCCAGGCTCGACGCTGGCGCGCCGCTTTCAGCCCAGGCGCGCAACCGCGACATCAACTGGTTGAGACTACGGCGCAATGTCATCAGTCGCGCCCGTTCGGCCAGCTTGCTCTGTACGTAGCGGTCGCGCAGGAGGGCGAACCGCTGTACGAAGGCATCGGTTTCAAAGAGCTCCAGGCGGGGTTCGGCGAACAGGTAGCCCTGCACGTAGCGGGCCCCGCACTCCAAGGCAAAATCCAGTTCGGCTTCGGTCTCCACCCCCTCGGCGATGATCCAGCAACCGGTTTTCTCGGCCATTTGCGCGAGGGCCTTCACCACTTCGCCGCTGGGCCCGCCACGGGCTGCCGCCTGGAACAGGCGCATGTCGAGCTTGAGGATGTCCGGTTGCAGAGCTAGCACCCGGTCGAGCTGGGAATAGCCGGCGCCGAAATCGTCGATGGCAATCCGCGCCCCGGCCTCGCGGTAACGCGCGACCACGTCTGCCAGGCGCTGACTGGCGCCGCCCAGTTCGGTGATTTCGAAGACGATGCGTTCTGCGGGTACGCCAAAGCGTTGCAATTGCTTGAGGCTGGGCAGGGTCTGCCCCGGACGCAGGCGACTGATCCAGCGCGGGGAGATGTTCAGGCTGAGGAACCATTCCGAGGGGGCTTCATGCAGGCGCCGCAGGGCATCTTCGCGCAGTTGCCGGTCAAGTCGGCGCAGGGCCGTCGGCGACACTCTCGAATCAAGGAACAGCGGGCCTACCGATTGCAACGTGCCGTCTGGCTGGCGCAGCCGGCCCAGGGCCTCGACGCCAGCGATCAGCCCCGTAGCGGTATCGATGAAGGGCTGGAAGCAGGCGAGCGGTTGCCCATCGATCACGTTGACTCCTTAGGTGGAAGGCCATGGGAATGCGCGCGGCGCACGTTGGTGCCCATGCCTGGTGCAATGGACCGCTCACCTGTAGCAAGAATGTGGCCAGTTGCCTTCCAGCAGGGGATGTCAGCTGGGATCGTCCCGCGGGGGTTTTCTCAACAGGGCCTGCAGCAGGGGGTAGAGCGCACTGCCCAGGCGCAAGCCGCGGCTCAGGCTGCCTTTGTGCGCGGCGAGAAAGCCCAGCGCTGCAACCGCTGCAATGCCCCAGAGTGGGGCGTGGGGAATGTCCAGCTTGCGGGTGAAGTCCCGAGCCTGCCGCAGTGGCTGGGTCAGCAAAAGGGACTCGTGGCGCAGTTCCTGGCGCTGCATTTCCAGACGCAGGCGCACCAGCGCCTTGCGCATGTCCCGACGGGTGGCGTTGCGGGGCAGTTCCGGCGGGTTCATGGCAACAGGCGCTCCCGGTCACGGGCCAGTTCTTCGAGGGTCGCGCTGAAGGGCGACTCGTCGTCATCCACTGCTGCCCTCAGGCGCACACCGCAGTAAAGCGTTGCGATCAGGTAGAAGGCGCAGAGGCCGGTGAGGGCCTCGAAGCGCCAGTTGTCCCAGAGCAGAGCCAGTATCAGGCCGGACAGTCCGATCAGCAGCAGCATGGCGAAGATCAGCGTGAGCCCGCCGAATAGCAGCAGATAGAGGCTGTTGGCTTTTTGCTCCTGCAGTTCAATGCCGAACAACTCCACATGGCTGTGCAGCAGGCCGAGCAGCGAGGCACTGAGACGCCTGGGCGAGGGACCGCGTCCCGCCTCCTGGGCGGAAGGGGCTTCGTCGCTCATGATCAGCGCCGGGCGGCCAGCAGGCCGAGCAGGAAACCGATACCGGCGGCGAGACCGACGCTCTGCCAGGGATGTTCCTGGACATAGTCTTCGGTGGCCTGGACGGCGGCCTGGCCACGTTCACGCAGGTTCTGCTCGGTGTCGCGAAGGGTGTCGCGGGCGCGCTTCAGGCTTTCGTGGATCTGCACGCGCAATTCATCGGCCTGCTCGCCAGCCAGGCTGGCGGTGTCTTGCAGCAGCTTCTCGGTGTCGTTGACCAGGGTCTGGAAGTCGGCCAACAGGTCGTCCTGGGCGCGGGCGGCGGTCTTACGGGGCATGGCGATTCTCCTTGTAGGACTCAAGTCCTAAGAGTAGGTGCCTTCGCGCAAGGTTCCCGCGGAATTTTCTTTGGTGCTGCTGGTATAGCGCTTGCATCGCGCTGGTGCGCGGTTGCGGCGAGATGCGCTGGATCGGGGCGCCCTGGATGGCCTGTCGAGACGCGTAATCCACGCGCAACCTAATGAAAATCATAAAGAAACGCCGTTCTAGATAATTCTTGCGCTGGCCTGCCTGCACCAATTCGGGAACCGGATTCGATCCTTTGCGGTGCGGTGTGGCCTCAGGATGGTGCGCTGGAAGTCGTTCATGAACTGCATTGGTGCTTTTTCCTTACTGCCGGAGTTGTCTTCGCCAATGGAAAACCTCAACAGCGCCGTGGAGACCCTGATCCACGGTTCCAACACCCTGTTCATCCTGATGGGCGCCGTCATGGTGCTGGCCATGCATGCTGGCTTCGCCTTCCTTGAAGTCGGCACGGTGCGACAGAAGAACCAGGTCAACGCCTTGTCGAAGATTCTCTCCGACTTCGCCGTCTCGACCCTGGCCTATTTCTTCATCGGTTACTGGATCGCCTATGGCGTGACCTTCCTGGAGCCGGCCAGTGCACTTGCCGCCGACCACGGTTATGCCCTGGTGAAGTTCTTCTTCCTGCTGACCTTCGCCGCGGCCATTCCCGCCATCATCTCCGGCGGCATTGCCGAGCGCGCCCGGTTCTACCCGCAGCTGTGCGCCACACTGCTGATCGTCGCCTTCGTTTATCCCTTCTTCGAAGGTCTGATCTGGAACGGCAACTTCGGCCTGCAGGACTGGCTGAAGAACAGTTTTGGCGCCAGCTTCCATGACTTCGCCGGTTCGGTGGTGGTGCACGCCGTGGGCGGCTGGCTGGCCTTCGGCGCCGTGCTGTTGCTGGGGCACCGCAACGGGCGCTACCGCGAAGGCCGCCTGGTGGCGTTCGCTCCGTCGAACATTCCCTTCCTGGCGCTGGGCTCCTGGATCCTCATCGTCGGTTGGTTTGGCTTCAATGTGATGAGTGCGCAGACCCTACAGGGCGTCAGCGGCCTGGTGGCGGTGAACTCGCTGATGGCCATGGTCGGCGGCACTGTTGCCGCGCTGCTGGTGGGCCGTAACGACCCTGGTTTCCTGCACAACGGACCACTCGCCGGTCTGGTCGCGATCTGCGCCGGCTCCGATCTGATGCATCCGATTGGAGCCTTGGTGACCGGCGCTGTGGCCGGTGGCCTGTTCGTCTGGGCGTTCACCGCCACCCAAGTGAAATGGAAGATCGACGATGTGCTCGGCGTTTGGCCGCTGCACGGCCTTTGCGGCGTCTGGGGCGGCATCGCCTGTGGCATCTTCGGCCAGGAGGCGTTGGGGGGCCTGGGTGGCGTCAGCTTCGTCAGCCAACTGATCGGCACCGGCCTGGGCGTGCTGGTCGCGCTGGTGGGAGGCTTTGTGGTCTATGGCTTGCTGAGGTCCACCGTTGGCATCCGCCTCAGCCAGGAAGAGGAATACTACGGCGCCGATCTGTCGGTACATAAGATTGGTGCCACTTCGCAGGATTGAGCAGCAGTCGAAAATGAGTCCGCCTCCACCGGGGCGCTCTTGCTGGTGGGCCAGGCATCATTGGCCCACCGTTTGCGGTCTGGCGTGGCCGCGGTGGTGGAAAGGCCAAGCGTCATCCCCCCGCAAAGGTAGTTTCGTCCTATGAGTGGGACGCTCAATCACAAAATCGCTGGCTAATCAGCGTTTGTCGACATGGATAGGATTGCCCTCAATCCGATCGGCCGTCGCCGGTCGCCCAACTGAGGGTAACCATCCATGAAACTCCTGCACCTCGATTCCAGCATCCTCGGCGACGCCTCCGCCTCCCGCCAACTGAGCCGTGACGTCGTCGCCGCTTGGGAAGCCGCCGAGCCGAATGCCCAGGTTACCTACCGTGACCTGGCCAGTGACGCCATCAGCCACCTGTCGGCCCTGAGCCTGGTTGCTGGCGGTACTCCGTCCGAACTGCGCGATGCTGCGCAGAAGCACGAAGCCGAGCTGGGTGAAACCACCCTGAACGAATTCCTCGCCGCCGACGCCATCGTCATCGGCGCGCCGATGTACAACTTCACCATCCCGACCCAGCTCAAGGCCTGGATCGACCGCATCGCCGTTGCCGGCAAGACCTTCCACTACACCGAAAACGGCCCGGAAGGCCTGGCGGGTGGCAAGAAAGTGGTGATCGTTTCCACTGCAGGCGGCATCCACGCCGGCCAGGCCAGCGGCCAGGCTCACGAGGACTATCTGAAGCGGGTGCTGAACTTCCTCGGCGTGACCGATATCGAGATCGTCCGCGCAGAAGGCCTGGCCTATGGCGAAGAGCCCCGTGCCAATGCCTTCAGCGCCGCCAAAGCGCAGATCGGCGAGCTGTTCGCCGCCGCCTGATTCCGCTAGCCGGAAAACACAAAGCCCCGCGCGTGCGGGGCTTTGTCGTTTGCAGCGAGTGAGCAATCTCAAGCGGCAAGGCCCGCTTTACCTGTAGCGGCGATTTCAATCGCCAACCGGACCGCAGGTTCGGCCTGCGATGCAGATGGGGGCAGCTTCGCCGTCCTTGGCGAATGAATTCGCCCCTACAGATTCGGCCTTCTTTCTGAAAGGGATCAGACAATCACACCCTGGCTGCGCAGGTAGTCGTCATAGGTGCCGCTGAAGTCGGTCACACCGTTCTCCGACAGCTCGATGATGCGGGTGGCCAGGGAGCCGACGAACTCGCGGTCGTGGCTGACGAAGATCAGCGTGCCCGGGTAGTTTTCCAGCGCCAGGTTGAGCGCCTCGATGGATTCCATGTCCAGGTGGTTGGTGGGTTCGTCCATCACCAGCACGTTGGGCTTCTTCAGGATCAGCTTGCCGAACAGCATGCGGCCCTGTTCGCCACCGGAGATCACCTTCACCGATTTGAGGATCTCGTCGTTGGAGAACAGCATGCGGCCGAGGGTGCCGCGCACCAGTTGCTCGCCGCCCTGGGTCCACTGGCCCATCCAGTCGAACAGGGTGACGTCGTCTTCGAAATCGTGGGCATGGTCCTGGGCGTAGTACCCCAGGTCTGCGCTTTCGGTCCATTTCACAGCACCACTGTCCGGGGCCATTTCGCCGACCAGAGTACGCAGCAGGGTGGTCTTGCCGATACCGTTGGGGCCGATGATGGCGACGCGCTCGCCCGCTTCGATCTGCAGGTCCAGGCCCTTGAACAGTTGCTTGCCTTCGAAACCCTTGGCCAGTTTCTCCACGGTCACCGCCTGGCGGTGCAACTTCTTGTGCTGGTCGAAGCGGATGAAGGGGCTGACGCGGCTGGACGGCTTGACCTCGGCCAGCTGGATCTTGTCGATCTGCTTGGCGCGCGAGGTCGCCTGCTTGGCTTTCGAGGCGTTGGCGGAGAAGCGGCTGACGAAGGTCTGCAGTTCGGCGATCTGCGCCTTCTTCTTGGCGTTATCGGCCAGCAGTTGCTCGCGCGACTGGGTCGCAGCGGTCATGTACTCGTCGTAGTTGCCCGGGAACAGGCGCAGTTCGCCGTAGTCCAGGTCCGCCATGTGGGTGCACACGCTGTTCAGGAAGTGGCGGTCGTGGGAAATGATGATCATGGTGCTGTTACGCGCCGTGAGGATGTTTTCCAGCCAGCGGATGGTGTTGATGTCCAGGTGGTTGGTCGGCTCGTCCAGCAGCAGCACGTCCGGGTCCGAGAACAACGCCTGGGCCAGCAGTACGCGCAGCTTCCAGCCGGGGGCGACCTCGCTCATCGGGCCGAAGTGCTGGTTCAGCGGGATGCCCAGCCCGAGCAGCAGCTCGCCGGCGCGGGACTCGGCGGTGTAGCCGTCCATTTCGGCGAACTCGGTCTCCAGCTCAGCCACGGCCATGCCGTCTTCTTCGCTCATTTCCGGCAGCGAGTAGATGCGGTCACGCTCGGCCTTCACCTTCCAGAGCTCTTCGTGGCCCATGATCACGGTGTCGATCACGCTGAAGTTTTCGTAGGCGAACTGATCCTGGCGCAGCTTGCCCAGACGCACGTTGGGTTCCAGCATCACCTGGCCACCGGAAGGCTCCAGGTCGCTGCCGAGAATCTTCATGAAGGTCGACTTGCCGCAGCCATTGGCACCGATCAGGCCGTAGCGGTTGCCGCTGCCGAACTTGACGGAAACGTTCTCGAACAGCGGCTTGGCGCCGAACTGCATGGTGATATTTGCGGTGGAGATCAAGGGGTTTACCTATCAATAACTTACGAAGTGGCGCCTTCGGCTGATACCGATTTGATACCGATATTCAACTTTTCAAGCTCGCTCCAGTCGGAGCAGGAGTTGATCCAGCGGGCATACGTCGACAGCAACATCTGGACGCTGTGGCCAAGCTGCTGGGAGATGAAGGCGGGGTTCATGCCGGACATTAAGCAGATTGTCGCATAGGTGTGACGGCAATTGTATGGCGGGCGGTATCTGATCCCGAGTGCGGCCAGGGTAGGGCGCCACTGGAAATGCACGTCTGAGGTCTGCGTGACGTACTCCCGGTTCTTCGAGGGCGGGAAAACGTAGGGAGTCTCTTTCACCTTTCCTTTGCCGTTTTTCCGACGCTCGGCATACTCCTTGGCATACTGGAGGGCGTTCAGGGCCCGCTCGTTGAGCAGGACGAAACGGTCATTACCCGTCTTGGTCCGCTCCACCACCTCACCCAGGGCCACTGTGCGGCAGACGTGCACCTGGCGCTTCTCCACGTTCACCGACTCCCAGCGCAGGGCCAGTGCCTCGGAAATGCGCAAGCCGGTGAAGAATAGGAACTCGAACAGGGCCGCGTAGATGCGGCTCGGCCAATGCTCCATCTGGTACAGCCTCTCAATGATCTGGGTCGCCTCCTCCAGGGTGAACGGGTCGATCTCCTTCCGCGCACGCCGCGGTAGCTCCAGCGGCTCTGCTGGGTTCTTATCAATCAATCCATCTGCCACCGCAGCTTTAAGGATCGTCGAGATCCGCACGATCGCATTGCGCTTAACCCCCGGTGAGGTCCACTCCGTTGCCGAGAGAATGCGACGTAGGGCGGTCGTGGTGATCAGGTCGATCCGGGTCAGCGCCAGGTGTGGCATCCAGTACAGGTTCAGGCAGCTCTTGTAGTTCTGGTAGGTGCCCGGGGTGATCTCGCGGCTGTCCAGCCAGAGCTGGGCGTAGTCGTTAAAGCGGTGGCCGCCACCGGCTGCACCGCTCGACCAAGGGAACAGCTCGGCATACTTGGCGTCATCCAGGAGGCCGAGCTTGATCAGGCCGACTACCTGATCCCTAAGCTGGGATGCAGCCTTGATCCCCTTTTGCGTGGTGGGATACGGGAGCGTTTCACTGCAGCGTCGTCCGTGCCAGGTGAAGCGAATACGGAGGGAGTTGCGGAAGAGTTCCACCCCGGTGGGCATACCCACTGACTCTCGAGCCATTCGTCATATCTCCGTTTGCTGTAGATGATCTGGCGGCCGTTTTTGATCCAGACGCCTTCCGGGATTTGTTTGCGGGCGCGGCGCGCCTGGAGGGACCGGACCGTGGTGCCGAGCAGCGCGGCCATCTGCTTCTCGGAGACCTTGTCTAGGCCCTCTTCGGTTTGTGCTGCAGACATGAGGATGCCTCCTGCCGACTCTCGCCGGCAGCTGGTGGGGTAGATGGGGAAGGGTGCTAGGCTGGATCCAAAGGAACTCAGGGAGTCGCCCATGGCTTACATTCCAGGCCTTGATGGATTGCGTGATGCGCTAGAAGGTCGAGTCGACGACTCTCACGACAGGTGGCTTCTGTCTGTTGCGGAAAAGCACGGACGGATTTCTCCACAGTTCGTTGCCGACACACTCCGCATATCGAGGAAAGAGGCTAAGGCCAGGCTGCAGGCAGCCTCCGCCAGAGGTCTGCTTTCTGTGACGCCCTCAGGTTGGTATGAGGGGCGCGCCAAGAACTAGACCTGGCTAGCGCCTACTCTCGACCTGCCAGCGGCCTGCCGTTCTCGTCGTACTCGGGCCGGGCCGGGGGGTAAGCGTCGGCAGTCATGGCCTGGTCGATGGCGGCCCGCAGGTTCTCGTCGTAGTTCTCGCCCACGATCCGCTCATGCGGGGCACCCATGAAGTGGCCGACGATCTCGATGCTGATGGTGCTGTCGCCGGCGTCAGCGTTGGGCTGCTGTCGTAGCGTACGTCCCAGCAGTTTCCCTCTATGGCGTCGAGGCGGTCCTTGTCCTTGCGAAGCGCCTCCAACTCTTCCCGAAGCCTGGCGTTCTCCTTCTCCACCTTCAGGTGATCCTCTTCCAGTACAACGGTCTCCCGCTTGCTGTACTGCATGAAATCGACCATGGCGCTGTGGCGTGGGGCTCGCTCAGCCATTGCTCTCTTCCTCCAGTTTCCCGCCGCAGGCATGGCAGAAGTGCATGCCGTTCTCCTTCGGCCCGCCATCCATTAGCGTCCACTTCTCGCCGCAGCCGGTGTCCCAGGAGAAGCTGTCGCTGTCATAGGTCCAGCAGCAGATGCTGGACTGTGGCGCTGCACCCACCTCCTCCAGCTTCCTCGACAGCCAGCGGATGCGGTCCTTCGCGGCGGTCAGGTAGGCGATGCTCTCAAGGCTGGTCCGGTGGTCACACATGAAGACGGCATTCGCCAACTGGTCGTCAGTCAGGCTGCCCATGCATAGCGCGGCTCGCTCGCAGTTGTAGCGGTCGCCGTGCGGATCGGGCTGGTTCTTGGCGCGCCAGGTGGCAGATGGGGTTCCCTGGGTTTGCTGGGTCACGACTGCTGCTCCTTCCGCTCATAGGCGGCGGTGAACTCGGAAATTTCGGTGCTCAGGTCCTGGGCCAGGACGCTGGAGTGGTTGAGGTGGTTCTTGGCGCGCTTGAGAAGGGCGATGGCCTGGGCCAGGGGATGGTCGGTAAGCAGGCTCTCGGTGAGCTTCTGCCGGGCGGACATGTCGAGGCTCATGCCGGCAGCCCTCCCGGCGTGGCCATGGCGCGTACCCCGATGTCGGCTGCCATCACCCGGAGGATTCCCAGGTTGCAGGCAATGTGGTGCTCGAGCATGGCGCCCTTGGATTCGTGCCAGCCAGGCAGCAGGGCCACGGTGTCGCAGGTGATCAGTTGGGCGATGGCCAGGCGGAGGTAGCCGGACCAGGTGGTGTCGGCCGGCGCTTCGTTCTCGGCAGGGTTCTCGACGTGGAAGCCCAGGGCCCGGAGGCGGTCGGCTTCGGCATTGAAGGCCGGGTAGTTGAACTCCGGAAGGCCGGTCATGGGGCCGGCGAGGTAGATGCGCTTCATTTCATCAGGGCCTCAAGGTCATCAATGACTTCGCCATAGGCCCAGCGGGCTTTCTCGGCAGTTACCGGCACAACGATCAGCCCTTCTTCCAGGGCTTCCATTACGTCGTCCGGATGGCGCCTTGCGATGAAGGTGCATTCGCGCGTCTTCGGGTTTACGCCGGCAATCGCCAGCGCCTCGGTTTCTGCGGGCATGACGGGGCCTCCCTGGCGTGTATCGCCAAGCTGAGTAGGTAGGGGATGGATCAGGACTTGGGTGGAACGGGGGAGCACTGAATGCAGCGGCATTCGTCGGCGAACTTGCGGCTGGCGCGGCAGATGAAGCGGGTCATCGTCTGTTTCTTCCTCCGCCAGCCTTCAGCGAGGCGTCGTGGTTGGCCTGGCGGAACTGATTACAGATGACCACCACGTCCGCTCCGTCTCGCCGGTGAACTGGCATGGTGTGAAAGGGCAGGGCCGAGCAATCATCGTGGGCCTTCTGGCAAGCAGAGCAGCGACCGCCCTTGGGGTAGTAGTTGGTCATGGCGTCATCGCCGTGTTGTTCAACAGCTGAGCCAGCGCCGGGTGAATCTCCAGCGTGTCGGCGGCCGGGTCCAGCAACTCATTGCGCGGATCCAGCAGCACCTCCATGCCGAAGGTGACGCGGAACATGGAGCCTTGCTGGGCTACCTCGATCAGCTTCTCCAGCACCCGCTTGCACTGGTCGTGATCGTCGAGACGGAACCATTCGATCTCGTCTTCATCTTCGGTGATGCAGTCGGGCAGGTAGCCCTTGATAAGCGATTCCAGGAAGGAGGCGACCTGCTGGGCGCACTCGAGGTCCTGCTCGCTGGCGCGTGCCATCTTCATATGTGCAATTCCCTCGCCAGATAGGCGGAAAAGAGTTTCCGAAAACGGGTAACAGGTTTCCGGGGAAGGGGTGACAGGTTGTTGTGTGATATCCCGGCGCTCTCACCGGGCCACGATTGTGCGAGATCCAGAATGCGGCGATCCTTCAACCACCCTATCCACGGAGGTTGGTCATGAAGGTAGAACTGCTGAAGTTGGTCACGCCCGAGGGCGTAGAGGTTGAGTACGTGCGCACTATTAGGCAGGAAGGGAGGCTGACACTGGGTCAGTCCATACTGCTGAGCCGGTACACTGAAGAGCAGCAGAAGGCGATCCGGGAAGGGAGGCCGATCTAGTCGCTATCAAGCGGCGAGCGCCGGCGGGCTCTGCTGAAGGGCCTGCTGGACGGCAGCGATGATCCGCTCCAGGTACTGGTAGTCAGGGTTCGGTTCGCTGGCGCGGTCAGCCTCGTACCACCACTCGTCTCCGAACACCTTGTTCATCAGGTCGCTGTGTCCGCCCCAGAGGTAGTCGAGCGAGGTCGCGGCCTCCAGCTCTTCAGCTTCGTCGTACAGCTCGCGCGCATCTTCAGCATCGAGGTGGCCTCGCCGGCGATCGTTCAGGACCACGCCGCGCACTTTCTTCATCAACTCCTCACCCGAGAACTTGGTGGCGCTCATCTGCTGATCGAAGTAGCCGATGATGTAGCCGGCATCGAGTTGGCAGAAAAACGATCCAACGGTGTGACCGTCCCACATCCCGCCCCAGAAAGCCGTCCAGCTCTTGCCCCAGCAGCTGACGGTGATCTTCCCCTTCCTGGGTTCGAAGTCCTCGAGGAAGACGGTTATCGGGTCCAGGCGGTCGGCGCCGGTGATGTAGAGCTTCGTGACGTTGGAGGTCTCGACCTTCATGGTCTTGTTTTCTGTGGGCATGGGGATACCTCGGCGGTATATTTGCGAACTGCAGTTCAAATGGATGATTCAGTTTGATGGATAACAAACACTACTTTGCGGCAGGGATAGCAATAGTTTCTATCTTCGCGCTATTTCTCTCGTTCGCATTTGGGCTCTCTTTCGGAGCCTCCACCGACAGTAGTACTTTTGTTGATTACTGGTTGCCCGTGCTGTCTATGGCTGGAGGCTGGGTGTCTGGCATCGGTGCATTCGCGGCCGTGGGCGTATCATTGTGGCTTGCGAGAAGGCAGGCTCTGGATGAAGCGGAGAATATTGATGCCAGCATCATGTGGGGGACCACTGGAGGTCCGCCATTTCTGATGGTTAGCGTGATCAATAAAGGCAGGCGGCCTGCAAATATCAGGTCGGCCGTCATTTATGGTGATGGCGCGCCGATGATATATCTTAATAAGTTTGATGCCGGAAGCTCTCCAATGCCTACTTTTCTTAACTATGGAGAGAGTGCTGCTTATATCCTTTTGCCAAGTGGCGCAGATCAGATAAGAGGATATGTTAAGGATCATCTGTCCGATGATTACTCTAAGCTAAGGCTGGTTGTATCAACTATCTTCAAGAGCTATACAACTAAGCCGTCCAAGAACTTCATTGATTCATTGAGGAAGTAATACGCTTTCAGTTGTCATCATGGCAGGTCAACGATCGATATCGGTTCTTTCGTCTGGCTACACCACCCTGCAATGCCACGACTGCGCATAGGCCATGTAATGGCGCTTTGGCATTAATTGGTCTATTCCTTCTGCTCCCCCTCCCGGCCACCGCATCGGGCAAGGATGCTGGCCGGGTAGGGTGGTTAGGCTTCGAGCTGGTGCTGGGTCACACAAACAGCAGGGGCTGCACGGCACCGTCTGAGTAGATCTTGTCGAGCGGGGTGTCCGCGGTCGGCTCGTCGCCTTCCCATCCATCCGGCCATGTCTCCAGTGCGATCAACTCGCGGATTCGGGCTTCTTCCTCGGCGTTGATGAGGTCGACGGTGGGGCGTCCCAGCCGGATAGCAGCCTCGTTGATCTCAGTCTGGATGGCCAAGATGTGCTCCAGACCCATCAGGCGTGACTCCAACAAAATCGGCCCCATACGCTGCGGGTTGGCAGCAATGCTGCCGTCCTTCAGGCGCTCGATGCCGGCCTTACGCAAGCGGTGGTGCGGCTCGCGAAGTTCCCGCCAGAGTCGCTTGATGCGCTTCAGCGGTGCCAGGTAGGCCCAGTACGGGTTGAGCAGGATGGTATCCAGCGCCTTGTCCTCGCTGGCCAGCGGGCAGCCGGTGCAGCCGGTGCGGGCGTTGATCTCCTCGGCCTCATCGCCGCCGTAAGCGTCGGCGATCATCGCGGTGGACCAGTCGCCAAATTCGGCTTGAGGCGCCCAGTGCTTCAGCCACTCCCACACATGGCAGACCCGCCAGTGCAGCAGTGGAGCGAGGGTGGCCAGGCGGCCTTTCAGGCCCTTCGCCTCAGGCAGCACCTTCTGGTACCAGCCTTGGCCACACTCGGCACCGTCCTTTCCGCAAGACATCTCGATCCGCTTATCGCGGATCGCGCTCTCGCCCTGGCGCACGCCGGTGATCATCAGGACGTTGCCGTCCAGTTCGGCCAGGCGCTGCTCCAAGGCGGCCGTCATCGGGTCGATCTTGATCTGACGGGTACACCAGCGAAGCGTGTTGTTGTTCGGCGGCGGGACGCCGCGGCCGAGGATGTAGACCATGAAGCGCTTGTCCAGCGGCGCGGTTACCACCTCGACGTGGATGCCGCGCTCCTCAAGCTCATCCATGATCTGCCGCGCGGCGATCGCCAGCGGGGGAAGTTCCTGGCGGGTGTCGGCGTAGAAGATGGTCAGGGTCTTCGGGGTCTTGATCCGGCCGGTGTCGATCAGCCAGATAATCAGGGTGAGCGTGGCGCTGGAATCCTTTCCGCCCGACCAGGCCAAACCCCAGTGAGCGTGATCGGCGCCATAGGCCTGGAGCGACTGGATGGTTAGTTCGATGCTCTCGGTCATCTGCAGGCGCTGGGCGCCGGCGGCGAAGATGTCGCCCTGACGAAGGGAGGTCATGCGGATGGCTCCTTGGAGTCGCAAAAGATGTCGATCTGGGCCTCGGCGCATTCGGCCTGGCCGTGAGGAAGGGGCTGGCTCGAACCCCCTTTCTTAGCCCAGTCTTTCGCCTGCGAAACGTAGTAACTCCTGTTGCTCATGGCTTCGCGCATCGAGCGGTTGGAGAACGTTCCAGAGTTGCGGCGGAAGGATTTTTCCACTCCGTTGATGCTGGCGATCACGGTTACTGAATAGCCGGGACTGGCGTAGTCCTGGTTCAGGTCGCGAATGGTGCTCTCAATTGCACCTACCACTTCGCCATCGCGCTTGATCTCCCACTGTTTGGTAACGGTGCAGTTCCCAGCCTGGCGGAAGTCAGGGCCCATCGGCTTGAAAGTGACATTGCTCATGGCTTTCTCCAGGTCGAGCGATGCCGTGCCGCTGGTGCGGCTGGCGGGTGGGATGGGGAATCAGGGTCTTGCGGTAGCCGGGTATGCGTAGCCGTACCGGGCGGCGATCTGTTCCGCCTTCGCAGCGGTGATGGTCGTGCGGTCGCCCCAGCGCTTGCGCAACTGGCGGACGGCTTGCTCGACGGTCAGGCCAGTGGAAGCCAGCGTCCGGCCGTGCTCGGCAATCTGCTGTTCCAGCTCGAGGAATTCGCGCCGGTTCTCGGCGTTGTGCGTGATGCCGCCGTTCCAGACTGCCTGGCGGATCGGGGCGCGCTCGACGTGGGCGAGGCGTTCAATCTGGCCGCCGTTGGCCAGAAAGGCGGAAGTGAGCTGAGCCAGTTCGGCGCGCTGCGGCTCGCGGATACTGATGCCTGATGCGTCAATCATGACGATCTCCTGATTGGGCGCGGTTATTGATGTCGATCCAGTGTTCTTCGGCGGTGCGCCGGAGAATGGCGCGGGTGATGCCCAAGCGTTCGCAGATTTCGCGCTGGCTGAGCCCCTGGGCGGCCAGTTCGGCAATGGCAGGGGCTAGACGGTCGCGTTGCTGCTGACGGCGCTCAAGCTGTTGCGGCGTGTGCGTCTTGAACTCGACACCGAGTTGCTCGGCTAGTCGGTTAATCGTGCGGGTGCTGAAGTGGAGCCCGCGAGCCGCTGCGACGACGCCAGCATCGGCATAGGTCTCCAGGGACTCGCGGGAGATCATGCGGCCTTCTCCCGGAGCTTGGCTTCGTACTGGTCCACTAGCAGCTTGAATTTCCAGAGGTCGTCCTCCAGCTGCTCGATGTAGTCGTCGTCGCGCTTGAACTCTTGCCACCAGAGCTGGCGGCCGACAGGGCGGAGGTCGGGGCAGTAGAGGCCGATGTGCCACCACTTGCGGCCCGTGATCCACATGCAGCCCTGCACCTGGTCCATGATCTCGCTGGCATCGTTGTCGATGTGGAAGGAGCGCAGCTTCTCTGGAGCGAGGAAGCACTTGTACTCGCTGCCGCCGTCCTCACCGATGAAGCCGTCCGCGCTGGCGCCGAATGCGCCGTCATCCGTCAGCACGATTCCGACCTGAGTGACGATGAGGCCGGTTTGGATTTCGTGCTCCATGCGCGCTTCGGGCTCCAGTTCGTGTCCGCGGCGCATCTGCCAAGTCTCGAAGCCACCATCCAGCGGGTGACCGCTAATGCGCTCAACCGCCAGGCGGAAGGCGTAGTCGAGCGCCTTGGAGGTCGGCTCGCCCTTGCTCGGGCCCGACTTCAGCCGGGAGCGAGCATCGCTGAACATGCTGGCGGTGATCACACCCGCCCTGGCTTGGTGCCAATCCGGCGAGCCCTGAGCGCAGTTCACAATCTTCATTGCGTCACCTCTGAGAATTCGGGAATGTCGTCGGCGGTCGGTTCGGCCTGCGGCTCGGCGGCTTTCAGGGCCTTGCCGCGCGCTTCCACGGCCGCCTTGAAGGCGCTGTAGGCCGGCATGTCCTTCACGGCCTGGATCTCCTTGACGCCTTCCTTCCAAACGGAGGTGAGCGCTTCGGAGGTCTGGGCGGCGTTGGCCTGGTCGACCCACTTGGCGGTCAGTTCGGGGTTGGTGGCCGGCTGGTGAGGCTCGTGTTCGCGCAACTCCTCCGGCAGGTCCTCGATGTCCTGGGTGAAGATGTCGGAGGCGGCCGTGACGTTGAGGGTCATGGCGATCATGGCGCGCTTGCAGGCCATCTTGAGCACGGTGTTGGCCAGATCGGCCGCCTCGGTGCGCACCTGGGCCTTCTTCTCGACGGCGCCGCGGTACTTGGAGAATTTGATGCGGCGCATGTTCTCCGGGGTGGCGTCGAACTCTTCCGAGCAGATGGCTCCGCGCCACTTGTACTTCTCCTCGCCGGAGGAGCATTCGCCGACGCCTTCCCCCAACTTGATGCCGGTGGTCTGGTGTACGCCGATGCAGGTCACCCGGTACCGCGCCATGTCCGCCGTGGACAGGTCCTCGATCTCGTATTCCTGGGCTACCCGGAAGGTGACGCAGAGGACTTCGGCGCCTGGCTTGTACAGGGTGGGCTTCGGCGTGCCGGGGATGGTGCCGTAGTGGGTGTCCCTCTTCATGATCCCCTGCATCACCTCCTGGACGAGGTTGACGCGCTGGCGGATCTCGACGGCCGAGAAGCGGTGAACCTCGCCGGCGACGATGCCGGCGTTCTCCCGCTGCGGGATCTGGATGATCTCGTTCATGATTGCCTCAATAGGAGATGTAGACGCGGGGTACGCCACCGCCGGCGATCAGCTTGATCACGGCCTTGGCCTGTTCTTCGTCGAGGCCGACGGTCATGACGGCTTCCTTGGCGGCCTTCAGGACAGCGCTTTTGTGGGCGCGGTCGGCTTCGCGGGCATCGGCTTCTGCCTTGATGCGGACCTGCTCGTCGGCCTGGCGCTGGCGCTCTGCCTGGGCGGCGGCTTCGGCTTTCGCCTGGGCATCCCGCTCGGCCTGCTCTGCGCGGCGCTGGGCCTCGACCTTCTCGCGTTCGGCCTGCTCTGCCTGCAGCTTCAGTTCCAGCTCGCGGCGCTCGGCTGCGGCCTTGGCTTCGGCTTCACGGCGGGTGGCGGCGTCACGTTCTTCCTGGGCGCGACGTTCGGCAGCCAGGCGCTCAGCCTCGGCGGCCTCACGAGCAATGCGTTCCTCGCGCTCCCGCTGCTCGCGGGCGGCAGCTTCAGCGCGCAGGCGTTCCAGTTCGGCCTGCTCGGCTTCGTATTTCTCCCTGGCTGCCAGAGCCTCCCGCAGGGCGGCCACAGCCTTGTCCTTGGCGCGGGCGGCCTCGGCTTCGAACTCTTCCCAGCTCTCGTTGATCGCGAGGCCTTCCAGCCAGGCGATGTTGGACTTCAGTTCGGCGGCATCCAGGTCGCGGCATTCCAGGCGCAGGTTGATTTGATTGATGGCGGCCTGATGTTTGGCCTTGCGCGCTTCTTCCGCCTCTTCCCACTCGGTCAGCGGTTTGCGCACCTCGGCCTGCCAGACATCCAGCAGGTCGCGCATCCGCTTGCGCTCGGCGTCGATCTTCTTCGGCACTTCCTTCAGCTCGGCGACCAGTTCCTTGCCCGCGTTGTCCAGGGCCGTCTTGGAGCGGGCCACCTTGTAGGCGATGGAGGCGATAGCGTCGCGGCCTTTCTTGGTACTCACATCCGGCACGAACGAATCGATCTCGGCCTTGATGATCTGCAGGTAAGGCTCCAGGCCGTTCTCGGCGGAGTAGACCTGCAGGGCGGTTTCCTTGGGCGGCACGGTGGCCAGTTGCATTTCAGCAGACATGAGAACTCCATCCGCCCGAGGGCAGAGATTGAAAGGGAAGGGGGTCAGCGCTGGGCGCTGTAGCTGGTCGGCTGTTCTGCCGTGACGTAGCCGCTCAGCGAGGAGCAGCCAGCGAAGCCAGTGATCAGGAACATGACGAGGTAGAAGCCGCGCCAGAAGGCGAGGCGCTTGGCGCGTTGGTAGCGGGTCATCAGGAATTCCTCCTGAGCTTTTCGGGCTTGTAGCCCCATTCGCGCAAAACCTTCATCGCTCTCGCCTTCGCTCGCGGGGAAGGAGACCGCATGTTTCGCAGAGTCCTGCGGGCCAGTCGTCGTCCTTCATCATCAACATGGCTGAATAGCGATATCCCAAGATCGCAGCATTCGACGGCAGCCGCCTGCCAGCCAATCCCGATGTCAACGTAGTGATATGGGTCTCGCCTGCAAAACGGGCAGATGGTCATGGCTTCACCTGATAGATGAGAGTCCATTCCCCACCGACCCAGAGCCGCTTGCTCCAGGCGTGTACGTTCTCGATGCCGGCATCCCAGGCCAGCGACAGGGCGCCGTGGAGTTTCTTGTGGGTGAAGGCCAGATGAGTGACAGGGGTGTTCATGCTTCACTTCCGGCTTTCGCCATGGCGGCGGCTGCGATGTGAATGGCCTCCTCCAGGGCATCGGAAAGGCCTTGCAGGTCCATCGGGTCTGGACCGCCTACGCGCAGGGCGCGAGACAGGCCGGTGATGTTATCCAGCGCCTCAAACATGTCAGGCGCGGCGGCAATCAAGCGGGCGTTGGCGACCTGATCATTGGGCGCGATATAGGCAATCCGGCGACCGTCTTCGCCACGATTGACCAGGTAGGTCAATGTCGGGTCGACCACCCACGGGCCCGGCGTGTGCTG
The DNA here is from genome assembly GCF_029871195.1 of Pseudomonas sp. BN415. Lineage (NCBI taxonomy): Bacteria > Pseudomonadati > Pseudomonadota > Gammaproteobacteria > Pseudomonadales > Pseudomonadaceae > Pseudomonas > Pseudomonas sp. BN415. Next base: position 70,253 of record NZ_SSOK01000020.1, on the reverse strand, counting down.
GCTCATGCTGCCTCCTTGCTGACTAGCGTGATCACGGTCTTGATTGGCGTGGCGCTGAAGCCGTCTTCCTTGGCCTGCGCCCTGGCCTTCAGTTCCGCCTCGCCGCGAGTGATGGCCTCGAACTTCGCGCTGTAGACCGGCATCCGCGAGGTCTTGGGGAAAGTGAACTCGACGCGGTAGGTGCTCATGCGTGCACCTCTGGCTTGTACTCCAGGCATTTCAGTTGGCTGATCTGTTCCAGCAGCAGGTTGCACTCGCGGGTGCAGTCGGCACGCTTCTGTGCGATCCGCTGCTCCAAGTTGTCGATCATCGCCACCACCGGATCAACGTCGAAGGGTTCGTACTCGACTTCAATCTCGCGGACACCGAGCAGAGCGCCGTAGCTTTGATACATGCTCATGTCGCAGATTTCGGCGCGCTGTTCCTTGCCGGGCAACTGGTGAATGTAAAGCGTGATCGTGGTTTTCATGCTGCCTCCCTCTCGTCGTTCAGTTGATCCCAGAGCTTTTGCTCGATCACTTCGGCGTACTGCTCGGCCACCGCCGCGCAGCCGTTGCGGCCCAGGTCTTGCGGGTTCTCGTCGTTCTCGTCGTAGACCAGGCCGGAGACGACCTCGAACTCCATTTCCTGGTAGCCGTAGTAGTCGAGGTCGCTGTCCCAGGTGCTCGGGTTCGGCGGCACGACAAGGCAACGGGTGATCTCGACCTGCAGCTCGTACTGGTCGATGCAAACGGTTCTGCTCATGGGTAATCCTCGCGGCTGCGTGGATGGGGAATAGGTGCCTGCGTACCGGCAAAAAGGCGCCCGTGTGGAGGCGCAAATGAGGGTGAGGGTGCAGGCGGGGAGCGCTTCCTCCCATGCTTCAGGTCTGGCTCTAGAAGCCCCGCGAATCGCCTGCAAGAGGGTGGGAATGGCCCGTGCTGATCTCGGGCATGTGGACCTTGTTCATATCCGCCAAATACGTCCGGTGACCGCAGGCAGCCTTTCGGCTCTGTTGGCAGCACTGCTCTTAGACCGGCATCGCTCGCCCACTCGCGGCGACCCAACTAGCGCATCAGCCTGCGCATTCATCCCCATAAATCGTTGCCCCTGGTGCCCAGGCGGGGCCCACCTGCTCGTTGCTGCGCTCGGCGTCATGCGTTGCGCGGTGGCGCCCCGTGTCGTTACCGCGGGGTTACTCGTCGTCAGGATCAGGCTGCCAGCGCTTCACCTCGTAGGCGAAGGCTGTCCACTTCTTCTGCTCCGCCTCGCTCATGTCGGCCCAGCGAGGCACCTCGTCGCGGACGATCGCCTTGCCACCAAGGAAGGTCACGCTCCCGCAGTTGCTGCCGATGTCTTCATCGGCGTAGCGAATCTCGATCTTTGCGTCCGGGAACTGCTCGGACACCTTCAGCAGAATCGGCTCCGGGAAGGACCAGGCCGTATCGAATCGCGCGGTCCCGGCCTCCTGATCTACCGTCTGGTCATAGGCATTCCACTTGGTCCCCCATTTAGCTCTGGCGAACTCCATGTTGTGTAGGTAACCGGTGGCGCGGTGGTTGCGGAGCATCTGCACGAACTGCTCGAAGCTCTCATCGGAGAGCTGATCGAGGGTCGTGCGATCACGATTGCCCGCTTCCAGCGAGGCGATCAGCGGATGCTCATCCAGAGGCTTGCGCCGCACGACATCGGCTAGTGTTTCCGCATCGCAGGCAATGCCGTTCCAGGGGAACTCCCCGGCAAACGGGATGATCTTGCTGAAGTCGACGCGCCCTTCCTTGTTGAGCATCCAGGCAATCACCTCTGGGGTTGCCTTAATTTCGGTCGTGACATGGTTTGGCATTGCCTTTCCCTCAAGGTGATTCGGTTGGTGTGCATCCCAAAGCACCCGGTCGCCCAGGTGCTTCAGTGATGCTGTCCGTGTTGCTGCCTATTTCCGCCGGCGGGCGGTGCGCATTGCGTGCGGGTCATTCACTCAGTCGGGTAGAGCCCTTGATCAGCCGTCTCCAGTCGCCCCACGGGGTCGCCTTCGCGTTGGCAGGTATTTTCCTCAGTACCTGTCTGATCACCGGTCGCCGCAGAGGCAATGCGTTCTGCTGTTGATGGTGTCCACCCGACTTTCTGTCGCCCCACGGGTAGTGGCCGGGGCTGCCTCGCCGCTGAGCGGCTAGCTGTTCATGGCGCTGGTTTTTAAAGAACGTGCGCTCGGTGGCGACTTGGTCTTGCTGCCGGCGCGTTTGCGTTCGGCTTGGGGTAAATATGTACCAAGGGTTCACAGTCAGTCAAGAACCAAAAGTACATATTTTTAATGTGAACCCTGAACCTGTCCTTTTTGTTGTCAGGTGAGGGGTGGATGGCTTGCGGTAAGAGTTTTCTGAAATTACTGTATGGATATACAGCACAAGGAGAGCGCCGGAATGGCCAAGCAGAAGCAAGCAAAACAATCCGAACGTCGCGAACTCACCGGCTTGGAAAAGCTGGGGCTTCGGGTATCCGCCATGATCAATTCACCCAAGGCTCAGTCGGAGCACTGCGTGACGATCCACCGGCTGGACACGGATTCGGACGAGGCTTGGAGTGCGGTGATGGAGTTGCTGGCCGAAGAGGACGGGATCGACATGACCTTCAACGACGACGGCAGCGTGAAGCTGCGCTGGCACCTGGAGAGCGAAAACGATCAGCAGGCCGAGGAGCTGGCGCCCGTCGATGAGTTCGTGGTGCAGAACCTCGCTGAGGCGCCGTTCTGATGCTCGGCCGGTCGAGCGGGGCGCTCAATGGTGAGCGAGCGGGGAGGGCGGCCGGGTTACACTGGCGCCCTAACCCATCCACCGGATTCTCCATGTCCTTCAATCTCGCCAAGCTGCCCCAGGATCAACGTCAGGCCCAGGAAGACGAGAAGGGTCGTCTCTTCGAGTTCTGGCAGCTGAACAACGAGCGTGCGAAAGGCGAGGCCAGCCGGATCTGGTCGGAGAAGGACAAGCGGAAATCGAAGTGGCAGGACTGGGCCACCGAGCAGATCGACGCGCTGAACCCGCCTGAGTACCAGAGCCTAGTGAAACGCGAACTTGCGCGAATGGGGTAGAGCATCCAAGAAGTAAAAGCCCGCGCGAGGCGGGCTAGGAAAGTGTGGAGAGGGCCGTTATGGGCCGACCCTCTGCACCACGTTAGGCCTGACGGGGCTAACACTCTGCTGAGCTGAACCAGGGTCGGTCCTGCTTATCGATCTGTTTCAACTTGCGCAGCGCGTCTTCAGCCGCCTCGATGGCATCGGTGCGGCGAAGGAAGTAGGAGCGGTCATAGACCTGGTGGAGACGAGGTTCGTCCTCGCTGCTGTTTGATTGGATGGCGACAAAAGCCAGAACGTGATCGCCGTTGATGCGGGTTTCGGTCCAGGCGGAATGCCCTGGGAAGTCTCGTGTGGTCATCATGACTCCCTGCAGGTGCGTCTCAGGTGGGCGGACTCCAACTATGGACCACGGAGGAGGGCGGGGCGCGGAAACCGGACGAAGGGCCAATTAACGAAAAGCCCCGCTCGGTGGCGGGGCTTCGGGGGGTGATGGTTAGGCAGCCTGAAGCGCCTCAAATAAGTGCTCTTTATTGCCGTCAAACACGATGATTGAGGCGGTTGCCGCCAACGCCACCATCGCTTGCTGCGTCGATTCTTCTTCGCCTCGCTGAAGAATCACCGTCCTTTTGGTCCTGTCGCCGGAGTTTTTCAGGTCGCCCATCTTGCCTACGGTTCCGTAGATGCTGGCCCAATTTGGCCGGCCAACCGATCCGGCAGAGATAGTCTGGATCACCATCTGGTGCTCCGTGCCGGGATTCAGTACAAACGGGAAGGAGAGCTGATGGCCGCTTGCTCCGGCGAGGAAGAAATCACGGCGCATGCGATCCTTGTAATGCTTGCTGAGGATGCTCCCCACCTTCCGCTGAAATTTTGGTACGTGGACGGTCAGCATGTCGCCGCATGCATCGCCTATTCGCGAGGCTGCCTCGATGAATCTGGCGACTTGGAAGCCCACCTGGTCTTCAGAGCAAATCGTATGGAGCTCGCCGTTCTCGGAAATCGACATGCCACTCCGATTGGCTATTTCCGCAAACCGCTTGGCGCGACGCTGGTCCGGCGCAATGCCGTGCGTCATAGCGGTAAACAGGATGTCGGAATTGTCGCTGATTCGCACCAAGCCACGACCTATGTCCTGGACGAACGCGCCTATCGCCAGCCCGTCGAAGGAAAGCGTCAGCGGCGACTGGATGTAGGTCAACCCATCGCCGATAGTGCGGCACCGAAAGCCGAGCTGTCTGCTGATGTCTGCGCAATTCATAGTAGATCCATTTGGCCGCCGCCTGCTTGTGGCTTGCGCGGAGGCAAGTTGAACGGCGGGGCCCCTTCAATGTTGGCACGCTCTAGGAAAATCCGCCATAAACCCTGTATGTCTACCCGTCCGATCGGTTCGGCGTATTCCGAGGAGCTTTCTGGAACGGGGGTGTGCAGATGCGGGTGGTCGACATTCTGCCCATAGAACGGATGCCCCTTGCCGACAGTATTCACGTGCTCGCTCGGGCCGTTCTCATCGAGAGCAAGAACCCGGGCGCCGTTGGCGACCAAGGTCATCGAGACCTTATCAGGTACGGCGGCCAGGCTGCTGTACTTGTGGTAGAGGTCAACGAAGTAGCCCTCCTGTACCACGCCATGGATCGATAAAGGGACCCGGCATTTGTGAGACTCGGGGAACCCCTTGCCGCCCTGGCCCTTCCATAGAATGCGATGCGCACCCGCCCATGCTTTTGGAACCGCAATGGCTGACAGCGCGTCAGCGTATGGAATTTGGCCTGCCTGGGCCATCAATCACTCTCCCTGCACATGATTCATTGCCCCACAATCTCCCGATACCGCCGCTGGTACTCCTCGTAGCTCAGGCCTTGCTAGGCTTTGAGCTGTTGGAGCTGCTGCTCCTGCCACTGCGACTGGCTGAGCGGGGCGGCTATTGAACAGTAAGCTTCTTCGTCAGTGGCTTAGCGTTTCTTATCAGTTGAACGTCGACAGTCTTCCCTTTGCGGGAAGATGCAAACGCCGCCGTAGACTCGATCTGATCAACGGGGATGCCGTCGGCAGCAATGATGATGTCTCCTGGGAGAATGTCTGCTTTATACGCTTCCGATCCTCTGACAACGACCTCAACCACAACCGCCCTCTGAGTCCCAGCAATCGTCGCTTCCGACTGGTTGGGCTCACGAAGATGGAGGCCAAGAGGAATGTTCATGCGAACGAAGTACGCCGCTAGGTGCGAATACTGATCGACGCTGTAGGGCATCATCATCCACTGCTGCCCATTCACAGTTCCCGAAGTGGAGCCATACGCATTCGTGGTGCCGTAGGCGTTGTATGCGGTCGCCATGCTTTGAGAGCTGTATGTCTGCTGGGTCGGCATTGAAATAGGCATTGCGCCTGATTGCGTGCGCTCGTATTGGGGCTGATAGACGACCACGACGTCCGCGCTAATGCGCTTCGCCTGCTCTAGGGCAAGCTGGCCATTCGAAAGCTTTCCGCTGAATTTACTGAAGCCAATCGCCATGTAGCCATTCTGGTAATAGGCGGGAATGTCCTGCTGGGGCGTAGATCCCGGTTCAATGTGCGGATCCTGCGCTGCTTCCGCGCGATTGGCCGACACGTACACAGGGTCGTAATACTGCGTGTAATTCTCGACGTAGGGGTTCTTGGCGCAACCAGAGATGAGCGCGCCAATAGCCGAGATCATGATTAAGACGCGCATGGCGATCTCCTTGTCGATGTTGTTTTAGTTGGAGACGACTTTGAAGCGCATGTTGGCTTGGCTCGCGCTCAGCACCTGCAGGCGGTAACGGCCAATCTGGAATGTGTCGTTCTGGTTCAGATCGAGAGAGTAGGACTGACGAGAGGGCGAGGTGGCATTTCCCGCCATCTCTTGCAGGATGACCAGGGCGGCGCCGCCTTCCAGGCCGCCGTAGTACAGCTCGGTCAGCCGGTAGTCTGGGGACTTGGTGTAGGAGTGATGCATCCCGCCGAATAGCACACCCTGCCACTGCTTGCTGTGCTCGACGCTGCCTCGCTCCTCGGAGAGGAAGGGCACACCTAGAACAGCGACCTGCTCCTGGCCAAGCTGGTAGCTGGTCCGTTCGATCGGCTGGGTGGATTTGCTGGCGCAGCCGGTAACTGCAAGGGCGACTAAGAGTGCTAAGGCAAAACGCATGACGACCTCCTTGCCGGTTACTTGATCTTCTTCGGCTTGCCCTGGGTTTCCATCAGGGTCGCGAACTGCTTCCAGGTCAGGCGGTGCTTATTCACGCTATTCCCGGTCGGCACCCATTCGAGGTTGCCCTTGCTGATCAGAATGGTGCCGAGCTTGGCGCCATCCGCCTTCACCTCAACCTCCACGTCTTTGCTGAGCACGATCTTCTGGTGAAGGTTGACGCTTACTTCATGGGCCATTGCGACCTCCTTGTCTGGGTGTTGGCTAGACCTTCATCCCTCGCCACACATAGAGCACCCGGGCATGGATGGTCACTTCATCCACATGCACCACGCGATCCTTGTGCTTGGGGTTGTCGGAAATCAGGTCGAAATGATCGGCGTCTGCTTTCTGCAGGCGCTTGATATAGAGGTGGTCGTCCCAGGTCAGCACGTAGATGCCGTCGCCGGCGAACTCGGTGACGCCGCGATCAACAATCAGCGGATCCTTGTCCTCGATGGTGCCGGCCATGGACTGGCCCCAGCCGGTGATGATCGAGAGGTTGGCAGGGGAGGTGTACTCCAGGCCCAGCTTCTCCAGCTGTGGTCCGCTGACCACCACGTTGCGCACGAACTCGGCATAGTCGGCCGGCACCTGGCCGTGGCCCATCGACGCGCGAACGTCGTATTGCGGAATCAAGACATCGCCATCCACAAGCCGGGGCGGCCGCGGGAAATCTCCGGCGATGACGTTGCCATGCCTGGAGTGCTGCTGTCCGTCCTGCTCTTCGGCCGCTTGAAGTAGGCGAGATCGCGCTTCTTCGGAAAGAGCCTTGCCTGCCTTGGTGGCAAGCATGGAATGGAGCAGGTCGAGAGTTGCCGTTGTCTTCCCGGTTCCTGTCGATGTGGAAAGCGTGTTCTTCCCAGAAGCCAGGTCAGCCACGAGGGCGCGAGTCATGTTCGTCGTCAGGAACTCACTGACCCTGGGCTCTTCGCCGTACTCAAGCCATTCGACGCGAACCTTTGTTGCATCAGCCAATTTCAACATGGCGATTCGGTCAGGCATCGACTCGCAGTTGAGCCACTTGCTCACGGCCTTCGGGGTCTTCCCGGTGATTTTCGCCAGATGAGCGCCAAGACCCCATTCGGGGAAGTCGGCTTCGCGCGCTGCATCCTTCAGCCGCTGAACGAACGAGCGGCGGATGCTCTCAATGTCCTGAACCATGGGTTCAATATCGCACGCGCTTGCGTGTACTTTCAGTTCCGACATAATATGTACTTAGGGTTCATAAATTGCCCCGGAGAACGCATGAACGCGCTCAAGAAATCCATAGATGAAGCGGGTGGTGTAGCTGCAGTCGCCGCAGCCTGCGAATTGAGCCAGCGCGCCATCTACAAGTGGCTCACCGCTGAAGCTCTTCCCCGTACCGAATTCACCGGCGAAACCGACTACGCAAGCCGCATTTCGGCCTTGGCCGCAGCTAGAGGCTTCGCTGTCGACCCGGCAGAACTGAGGGCTCACGCAACCCCAAAGCGGGCTGCCGCCTAACCGCCAGCGCTGTCGCTGCGCGGGCGAACCCGGCTTGCCCGGATTCGTCGAGTTGATCGCGGATGACCTCCGCACGGTTTTCAAAGGCTGCCGGTAGTCGCAGCTGAGAGGAGAGGGGCAGTACCTGGATCAGGGCTGCCACGTAGCAACGAAGGGCGAGTAGCTCGCCGCGTAATTCGGAAAGGTCGGTCGGCATGGGGGACTCCCTGTCGGTTGATCAAGTGATGGCAGGTTGCCAGGCAATGGACCGAGGCGACACGGAAAGAAACCGGGAGGTTTCCGATGGAAGAGTTTCTCAAGGCGCTTCACGAAGCCGTCAAGGATGAAGGCGCCAAGGACTTCTACGCCAAGGCCGGCTTCAAGACCCTGATCGGGCTTCTGCAACAAACCAACCCCAATGACGAATCCCACAACCTCAACCTGCCGAAGTTCCTGCTGATCCTGCAGAACCTGTCGGAGCAGGGCCGCTATCGCGTGTTGCGCGAACTGGTGAGCCCTTTCGGCTATGAGCTGGAAGGGAAGGAGAAGGTCGCCGCCACCGGCCTGACCAGTGCCTTGCTGCACATGTCGGCCGAAGTGGCAGACGTGACCCGTGCCTGTACCGATGCCCTGGAAGACAAGCGCATCTGCCAGACCGAGAAGGCGTTGATTCGCCGCGAGATCGAACACGCACGCGCCAGCCTGGATGTGCTGGAAGCGTCCGTGAAGGTGGCGTGACATGGCCGGCGACTGGATCAAGTTCGAACTGGCCACGCTGGACAAGCCGGAGGTGTGCCAACTGGCGGACCTTGCCAACATCGACATGGATGCGGTCGTCGGCAAGCTGCTGCGAGTCTGGGGCTGGTTCGATCAGCACACCGAATCCGGTAACGCTCCGAGCGTTAGCAAACGGTTACTCGATCGTATGGTCGGCGTTACCAACTTCTGCGAACACATGAAATCGGTCGGCTGGATGTTCGAAGACGAAGGCCTCATCAGCCTGCCTCGTTTCGAGCGCCACAACGGCAAGACCGCGAAGAATCGGCTTCTCACGGCCAAGCGCGTGGCCAATCACAAGGCCGCTAACGCAAAAGGTAACGGTGAAGGTAACGCACCGAGCGTTAGCGGAGCGTTACCTAAAGAAGATGTAGAGAAGAGTAAGAGCAAAGAGCAAGACCCCCCCTTACCCCCCAAGGGGGAGGCGGGCCCACAACCTGAGCCGAAGCCTGCCGCTGCTCCGGCGATCGCCAAGCCTGCGAAGGCGGATGCGATGGAAGGCTTCGCTGAGTTCTGGATGCGGTACCCCAAGAAGAAATCCAAGGTCGACGCCGAGAAGGCCTGGGCGAAGCTCAAGCCGAATGCCGAACTCCGCGCCGAGATCCTGGCCGCCCTCGGTCAGCAGGTCCGCAGCCACGACTGGACCAAGAACGCCGGCCAGTTCATCCCGCTCCCCGCCACCTGGCTGAACGGCCGTCGCTGGCAGGATGAGAGCGCCCCTGACTTGCTGGACAACCACCACGGCTTCACCGGCCAACGCAACTACACCGCAGGACTGGAGGCCAACGGCGATGGCTCTTACCGTTTCTGACCTGACTGTCGACACCATGGAGGCGAAGCTTGGCGTCCTGTCCAAGCACGCCGCGAAATGCGATACCCATGGGGATTACATCGCCCGTGTGCTGAAGCATTCGGAGAAGCCCACCGGCTGCCCGGTTTGCGCCGATGAAGCGCAGAAGGTGCGCGACCAGGAGCAGGCTGCAGAGGATCGGGCCAAGGCGTCGAAGGAGCGATTGGAGCGCCGCCTGGGCGCCGCGATGATCCCCCCTCGCTTCGCTGGAAAGGATTTCTCCGCGTACCGCGCTTCGACCAAGCACCAACGTGAAGTCCTCGCTGTCTGCGCTCAGTACGCAGAGGGATTTCGCGAGCACTACGACGACGGCCGCTGCCTGCTGCTGGTGGGCAACGTCGGCACCGGAAAGACGCATCTGGCCTCTGCTATCGCCGACCACATCATCCGTCAGCTCAACGCATTGGCCGTCTACCGCACCCTGTACAGCCTGATGCAGTACGTGAAGGGCAGCTTCGATAGCCAGTCCGGATACACCGAGGCTCAGGCATACGAAAACCTGATCGAGCCGCACCTACTGATCATCGACGAGATTGGGGCGACCAAGCAGACCGAGTTCGAGCAGGCAACCCTGTTCAACGTCATCAACGGTCGCTACGAGCAAAAGCGCCCGACCCTCGTCATTTCCAACCTGATGCCCGACGAACTGGAAAAGGCCCTTGGCGACCGCGTGATGGATCGCCTGCGCGAGAACGCTGGCCTTTGCCTGGTGTTCGACTGGGGCAGCGCGCGCAAGGGGGTGGTCAATGGCTAATCCCACCCTCGGCAAGATCGCCACCGCCGGCCTGGAGCATCCGCACCTTTGCGACGAATGCGGCAAGGCACGCAATCGAGGCAACCACCAGGCCTGCGCGAAGAAGCGCCAGGCGCGTTATCGCAAGGAGGCCGCCCATGCCTGACATTCACGCCTTCCTGTCCGCCCTGCGCGAACTGCACCCGGACATGCCCCGCTGGGGCCTGCATGGTGGCTGTTTCCTCGTCTACCTGGCGTTGAAGCAGGTCTTCCCCCAGGCTGAGCCCTGGTATGACGGCGACCACGTCCTGACCAAGATCGACGGCGCCTTCTACGACATTCGCGGCGAGGCCCAGCCCCATCGGCACGTTCGCATGGACCCGCTGTGCTTCAACCGCGCCTACGACTGGCAGATGCCGGCCATGACTGCCGAGGCGGCGATGCGGGAGGTGAGCCATGGCTGAACATAAGCAATGGGGCCATGACGAACTCGCTCATGACCTCGCGAATAGCCTGCGGGCGAACCCCGAGCACATCGTCTGGGAGAACATGCAGATGGGGCCGTCAGGCTCTATCCGCCCCGACGTCTATCTGCTGAAGAAGCGTTACGCCACCTTCGCCCCCGTCACCTACGAGGTGAAGATCAGCGTCAGCGACTTCCGCAGCGACATCACTTCCGGCAAGTGGCAGGGCTACCTGAGCTTCTCCAGTGCGGTGATCTTCGCCGTGCCGGTCGGGCTGATCAAGAAAGAGGACGTGCCGGCTGGCTGTGGCCTGATCGTGCGCCACGACGAAGTGTGGCGCATGGTGAAGAAACCGACCATGCAGCACCTGGAGACCTTGCCGCGCGAATCCTGGCTGAAGCTGGTGATTGACGGCATCGGGCGCGCAGTAGAGCAGCGCGACACGCCCAAAGTGCGCCATGCAATGAACTGCTGGGGCGCCGAACAGAGGCTGCGCAAGCAAGTTGGCGACGAGATCGCCTCCCTGATTTCCAAGTGCATGCGTTCCAAGGAACTCGTCGAGCACGAGCTTCAGGAGTTGGAAAAGCAGCGCGAGGACATCCGCGCCAACGCCAAACAGGAGTTGCAATGGGCGCGCGAAGCCATTGAGCGCGACCGGGCGCATCTCACTGGTGAACTGAAGGCGCTGGCCGAAGTTCTCGGCCTTCCTGCTGAAACATCTGTCAGGGAATTGGCCTATGGCATTCGACGCGCCACCAGCAGGCTTGCTGAGGACGCGGAGGTCAACCGTCTGCGCAACCTCTTCGAGCGCATCCAACAAGTCACCGCTAACGGCGTGCTGCCGCTTCCAGGTGAGCAGCTGACCTTGCTGGGGGTGGCTCGTCATGGCTGAGAAAATCCGCCTCTCCCAGATCAGCGACCTGGCTGAACTTCAGGCCGCCATCCGCCGCAAGGGATTCCCCTGCAATGTCGCCATCACCGGCGCCGGTCGCAGTCTTCCGCAGAACGCCCTGTTCCATAAGTGGTGCGAGGAGATCGCCCAGTTCTTCGTCCGCATGGGCAAGACCACCTTCGCCACCGGTGCGCCGATGAACATGGAGAACGTGAAGCGGAACCTGAAGCAGACCTTCCTGGGCGAGGAACTGATCCGCGACATCAACCTGAAGACCGGGGAAGTCACCGAGCGCTACGAGTTGCGCCATACCAGCGAGCTCGACAAGGGCGCGATGCACGCTTTCATGACCTGCGTGGACGCCTGGGCTTCGGAGCACGGCATCTACCTGCCGCATCCGGAGGATTCCGAGTACATGCGGTACCAGCGCGAGATGGGTGCTGCAGCATGACCCTCGCCGCCAAGCCTCCTCGCCCGAAGAAGTGCCAGAACGCCGCCTGCGGGAGCAAGTTCGTTCCGCAGCGATTGGGGCAGCGAGTCTGCAGCCCGGCTTGCGCCCTGGCCACCAAGGACGTCCACGCCGAGCGCGTCCGCAAGGCCATCGCCCAGCGCGAGCGGAAGGAGCTGAAGGCCAGGAAGGAGAAGCTGAAGAGCCGGTCGGATCATCTCCGCGAAGCGCAGCAGGCGTTCAATGCCTACATCCGTGAGCGCGACCGCCATCAGCCCTGCATCAGCTGCGACTCGACCACCAACGACGCCGGATTGATCACCGGCAGCCGCTGGGATGCCGGTCACTATCGGTCGACTGGCTCCTGCCCGGAGCTGCGCTTCGAGCCGCTGAACGTGCACAAGCAGTGCGTCCGCTGCAACCGCGACCTGTCCGGCAATGCCGTGGAGTACCGAATCCGTCTGGTGCAGCGCATCGGCGCCGACCAGGTGGCCTGGCTGGAGGGCTCACACGAGGCCAAGCGCTACACCATCGAGGAACTGAAGGCGATCAAGGCCAAGTACAGGGCCCTGGTGCGGGAGCTGAAGAAGGGGGAGGTTGCATGAGCGTGATCAAGCGTTTCGGGATCAACACTGCCGGCCGCGACTTTGCGGTGGGCGATATCCATGGGCACTTCACTCGCCTGCAAGCTGCTCTGGATGCCGCCGGATTCGATCCGGTCGTGGATCGGCTGTTCTCGGTCGGCGACCTGGTGGACCGAGGCCCGGAAAGTGAGCAGGTGCTGGAGTGGCTGGCCAAGTCCTGGTTCTTCGCCATCCGTGGCAACCATGAGGACATGGTCATCACCGCCAATGCCGACCTGCACTTCGTGAATGGCGGCGCCTGGTTCTATGGCCTCTCGCATTTCGAGCGCGCCGACATCGTTGCTCAGCTCGGCCAGCTGCCCCTGCTTATCGAGGTTGAAGTTCCGAATGGACTGATTGGCCTGGTTCATGCCGACGTGCCGTGCGCGGATTGGGCGGACCTGAAGTCGGCGTTCGATGGCGGCGGGATGGAAGCCGAGCATGTGGCTGCCATGTGCCAATGGTCACGCAAGCGTGTCACGAACAGCGATTCATCTGGGGTCAGCGGCATCAGTGCCGTGGTGGTTGGGCATACCCCTGTTCGGCGCCCGGCCGTGCTCGGCAACGTCATCCATATCGACACCGGCGGCTGGCTGCCGGAGGAGCGGGGTGGCTACTTCACCCTGCTGAACCTGCACACCCTGGAAGCCATCCCGCCGATGCCGGCGAAGCTGGAATGGGAGGTCGCATGAACTGGAAATGCCTGTTCTTCGGTTGCTTCTGGGGCGGCGCGTACACCTGGCACAGCCTGGGCGAGCGCCTGCAGACCTGCACCTGCCGCCGTTGTGGGGCTACGCGGACGGAGGCAGCGGTTTGACGTTGGCTGAGTACGTCGCCTGGAACATGGCGATCTTGAGGGAATTTGGGTTGATCAAATCGAGCGAAGGGGAGAGCAAACGATGAAGCTGATCAGCGCACGCCAAGCCTGGCGAGATGCAATGCACGAAAGCCGCGACTCAGTGATGGCTGTGTCAGCCGAGATCGCACGGCTGCAGAAACGCGAGGACAAGAAATCCAAGGTCGTCGTCATGCTAGAGGACGAGAACGGGAAGGAAGTGGCGCGGACCTACTCGTCAAGGGAGAAGGGGGACGCGAACATCCGTGAGACGCGCCCCGGCATGCGCCTTACCAATGCCCGCTGCGCCCACATGTTGGCGGCCGGCCTGGTCCAGCACGCGATCAGCACCCTCCCGCTCCCGCTGCAGCGCCTCGGGCACTTCTTCTACTCACCGCTGGCCGATGGCGTCGACCTCGCCGCCGCCCATTCCATGGTGTGGTTCTCGTCGGACTGGGGCGTTACCCCGGTGAGGCAGGAGCGGGCCTACTGGCTGGCGATGGTCGCCCTGAATTCCCACAAGCGCCTGGTGCATGGCCAAGATCCAATCGGCCCTGCCGAAGCCTGCATGTTCGTTCAGGATCGACTGGGTGTGCGGATGCACCCGGATAATTGGTCGCGCGACTGGGCCGACCTGTGGGAGCGAATCGCCAAGCAGATCGACCGCTTGGACGCCAAAGCTCTGGCCCCGGTAGCGGCCGTAGTCGAGAAACAGCGGGAGCGAGAAGAGGCCGCTTGATACTTGAAGGGCATTTTGATAGTGTTTCGCCATCGTGACAGAAGTCACTCGAAAGCCCTGGCCGACAAGCCGGGGCTTTTTTGCGAGGGAAGGATGACTCGAGTACTTGCGCTATTTTTCCTGCTTTCTCCAGTCGTGCTTGCTGATACTTTCCAGCCGAGTCATGACTGCAGCGAGCCCTATAAGCCGTACGAATTCACTAGCGAATTCGAGCGCGACAACTTCATCAATGAGGTTGAGGACTACAAGCAGTGCATTTCGGACTTCGTGGACGAGCAGAACGATGCGGTCCGCAAGCACCAGAGCGCCGCGCAGGAAGCCATCGATGAGTGGAATTCCTACGCAAACTCGCTGAATTGAAGTATTGAATCCCCAAAAGCCCGGCCAAGTGCCGGGCTTTTCGTTTCTGCCGCTGACCTGTCACCACCTCCCCCGGCGGGAAGGCGGCGCCCTATTCAACCGAGCGGCCTGACGGCCAGGAACCGGAGCCATGAAGATGGACCAGGACCCCAGCCTGACGGCTGCTTTCGTGGCATGGATGGCATCGCACCATCCCCAGCTCTATGCCTTCGGCCTCTCCGTGGCGATCGCTGTGATCCGCGTGATCTATGGCCGCGGCGGCTGGCGTCAGATGGCCCTGGAAGGCGCTCTCTGCGGTCTGGCCACCCTGACCCTGGTTCCACTGCTGGCTTACCTCGGCCTGCCTGACTCGATGGCCACCTTCGCCGGCGGCGCGGTCGGCTTCATGGGCGTGGAGAAACTGCGTGATTACGCCGACCGGCTGATCGGCCGCAAGGTGGATCAGGTCTGATGCGAGGGATTCGTCATGGTGGTGCACGCGCTGCTGCTGGCTCTGTTCCTGCTGGGCTTCCTGTTCTGGCGGTTGTCCTTTACGACCGATGACGTACTCGTCGCCTACATCCGCTGGGGCACAGGCTTCTTCTGCTTCGTGATCGGCATCGTCGGCAGCCTGATCTACTGGTACCTGACATGAAAGCCACCGAGAAGGACATCGACATCCTGGCCCGGACCCTCTGGGCAGAAGCAAGGGGTGAAGGCTTTGGCGGCATGATCGCCGCCGGCTGGACCGTTCGGAACCGTGTCGAGATGGACCTTCACAATGACGGCAAGCCCGATTGGTGGGGCGAAGGGTACACGGCCGTCTGCCTCAAGCCCTGGCAGTACTCCTGCTGGAACAAGGACGACGCCAACTACCCGTTTCTTTCGGGCGCAAAGCCTATCCCGTCCGCGCAGTACGTGAGGGCCCGGGAAGCCGCCATTGCGGTGATCGAGGGGCGCGAACCCGATCCAACTGCTGGGGCCACGCACTACTACAACCCGAAGGTCGTGAAGAAGACTCCGCCCTGGGTGAAGGGCGCCAAGCCCACCGTCACCATCGGCAATCACCGGTTCTTCAAAGAGGTGCCATAGCCATGCAACTGATCGACAACGTCTCCCAGCTGTTCAAGATGAGCAGCGTGCAGATCGCCGGCGCTACCGGCCTGCTGGCCCTGGCCGAGCAGTTCCTGCCGCAACTGGCTGGCGTGCTGCCGCCCGTGGCCTATGCCGTGCTCACCGCGCTGGTGATCGTCGCCCGCGCCGTGAAGCAGCCGAGCCTGAAGTAATCCGTTTCAACCGCCTGCCTGAGAGATCGGACAGGTGTTCAGCAAACAAGGTAGGAGATAGCCATGAGCCTCATGTACACCTTCAAAGGTTTTCGCCCGGACGGTAGCCAATTCTGCTACCCGTGCTGCGGGGCATACGAGATCGTTGTCGATCTGTCGGCAAATTGTTCTGGCCACATGATGGTCAGGGATGTTCAGCACGACGTTTGGCTGAGCACTCGCGACTACCTCGACATCTACATCGAGAACGCCGAGGGCAAGACCATCAACCGCGTGCGCGCTCCGGCTGGTGCGGGGGAACCCTTCCGTCGCGGCGAGGCGCAAGGTACTGCCCATGAGTAACATCATCGGTCTTTCCGACAATGGCCTTACTCCAACCCTTCGAAACACTTCGACGAAGCTCGGCGAAGAGATCTGGGCCGCCATCGACAAGGCAACGGACGCAGGGATACCGGCTGGCCTGATAGTCGGGCACCTGGAGTTCATCAAGGCCGCCATCATCGACCAGAACTTCCGCAATGTGGAGCGGGAGGACTGAGATGGCTGATTCTTTCTACCGCTGGCCCTGTGGCATGTTCGAGAACATTGGCGGCCCCTGGTCGGTCATGCGCTATCGCCCGATGGCCTGTACACCGGCTGGTGATGTCGTGATCACGGTCGACTCCAAGGAAGCTTGCGACCGCATCGTCGCTGAGCTGATGGCGCGCGACCCGGAGCCCTCGCTGGAAGAGGCGCAGCATTTGGCGAGCGAGCTGGCTGGATAAAAGTGCCGCAGTTGAGTGCGGCACGATGAAGTTAGCTCTCGCTGGCGCGCATCCTCACAGCCACCTTCGTTAGGTAGCGGATCAGTTCCTCGACTTGTGTGGATGAGGTGGCAATCGGGTATTCGCCCAGCGCCGCCCTCAGCACGTCGTGGTGGTCGACGAAGAAAAGCTCACCATCGATGTAATTGGCGTAGCCCTCCAGCGGCATCTCGCGCATGGTTGGGATATCGGCTGCAACAGCGTCGCTGTCGATCTTGACCTTAAGTTCCATCGAGTTTCCTCCCCTGTTGAGTGGAACCGCACCAATACCGGCATCAGGCCACTGTTTCAAGTCCTGCCCGAGCGAGGCATCAAGGTCTCAAGGAATCACTATGGCGCTGACAGCAAAACAGCAGCGCTTTGTCGATGAGTACTTGATCGATCTGAACGCCACGCAGGCTGCAATACGCGCGAAGTACAGCAAGAACACGGCGAACGAACAGGGCGCCAGGCTGTTAGCAAATGTTAGTGTCCAGGCGGCAATCGCCGAGCGCATGAAAGCCCGCGAGAAGCGGACCGAGATCACGCAGGACATGGTGCTCCGCGAGTACGCCCGGATCGCCTTCTTCGACCCGCGCAACCTGTTCAATGATGACGGCACGCCGAAGCCGATCACCGAGCTGGATGACGACACCGCCGCTGCCCTGGCTGGCCTCGACCTGCAAGAGGTCTATGAAGGCTACGGGGATGAGCGTGTCTTCATCGGTTACACGAAGAAGTACAAGGTCGCGGACAAGAAGGGCGCCCTGGACTCGGTGGCCAGGCACCTGGGCATGTTCACTGCCAAGGGACACGCGGAGCTCGACATCGAACTGAAGCGTCTGGAGATCGAGAAGCGCCGGGTCGAGATTGAGCAGATGAAGAAGGGCGGTGGAAGCGATACCGCTGACCTGCTCCGCCGGCTGATCGATGGGCTGCCCAATTGAGCAGCGGAAACCTCCTGTTGGACCGGCAACTGGCCCGCTGGTACCCGCTCAAGGATCACGCGGTACAGCTCGCCTTGGTCGATGCGGTGCCGAGCGGCATTCGTTTCCCGTTGGGGCCTGCTGGCCGCCGGAGCGGGAAGACCGAGCGCGCCAAGCGCTTCCTGGTGAAGCAGGCCAACGCGGTCGTCGGGCAGTACTTCGCTGCCGCGCCCACGCATGCCCAGGCCAAGAAGATATTCTGGGATGACCTGAAGGCCTTCTCGCTGTCGTGCCTGCATGACAAGCGACCCAGTGAATCGGACCTGATCATCTTCCTGCCCAACGGCAGCGAGATTCACGTCATCGGTCTGGACAAGCCGCAGCGGATCGAGGGTATCCCGTGGAAGGGCGGCCTGATTGACGAGTTCGCCGATGTGAAGTCGGATGCCTGGGAGGCCAACATCCTCCCGGCGCTGAACACCGTGAACCCGACCGACCCGGACTACCGGGCCTGGTGCTGGCTGCTCGGAGTGCCCGACGGCCTGAACCACTACTACGACCTCTGCATGCGTGCGGAGGCCGGTGGCGACCCCAGCTTCAAGGTCTATCACTGGAAGTCGGCCGAGATCCTGCCGCCCGATGTGATCGCGGCGATGAAGCACTCGATGTCGGCTAAGCAGTTCAAGCAGGAATTCGAAGCCTCGTTCGAAACGGCCGGCGGCCGGATTTACGAGGACTACAGCAAGGCCAACCACACCACGGCGACGATCGAGCCGCACGAGCAGTTGCTGTGGATGCACGACCAGAACTTCACCCCGCTGTCCTCGGCGGTCGGGGTTCGGCGCAACAGCAACGAGCTGTACCTGCTCGATGAGATCGTGCTCACCAGTGCGGTTTCGAAGCAGTCGGCCCTGGAGTTCGTCGACAAGTTCAAGGCCCACAAGAACAAGCACGTGCTGATCTACGGCGACCCAGCAGGGCAGGCCGGCGAGAAGCATGGTCACGCCTCCGACTACACCGACATCGAGGGGGTGCTGAAGGCGCATGGCTGGACCTTCACCCGCAAGGTGAAGCCGGCGCACCCGGCCATCAAGGACCGCCAGAACGCGGTTCGGGCCAAGATCAAGACCGCCGACGGCAACATCAGCCTCTTCGTCAACCCGCACACCGCGAAGTGGTGCGACAAGGGTCTGTCCACCGTCCAGCTGCAAGACGGGTCGACCTTCCAGGAAGACCAGAAGAACCAGTACCAGCACATCACCACCGCCATCGGCTACTGCATTGATGTCGAATGGCCGGTGATCAAGCGCACCGCAACTGCCACTACCCTGCGAGTTTGAGAATGGCCAACGACCCGAGCACCGTTATCCCTGCTGTCCAGGAGATGCGCACGGATTGGGACGTCGTGGACCCACTCATGGGCGGCACCAAGGCCATGCGTGCTGCTGGTGAGCAGCTGCTACCGAAGTTCCCGAAGGAAGACCCCAAGGCCTACAAGGATCGCCTGAACCGCTCCACCTTGCTCCCGGCCTACAGCGAGACGGTCCAGAATATGACCGGCCGCGTGTTTGCCGAGCCAATCAGCCTGGGCAAGGACGTGAAGGAGCCGATCAAGGGCTACACCGAGAACATCGACCAGCAGGGCAACAACCTGCAGGTCTGGTCGCAGGTCTTCTTCAGCATGGCCCTGGCCAAGGGTCTCTGCCATGTGCTGGTGGACTATCCGTCGACCACCGACAAAGAGGGAAATCAGCTTTACCCGACCAAGGCGGCGGAGACGGAAGCTGGAGTACGACCTTATGCGGTGATCATCCACCCGGGCCAAGTGTTGGGCTGGAAGTCGGAAACCCGCCACGGTGCCGAAGTCCTGACCCAGTTCCGCTACCTGGAAGTGGTTGAAGAGGACGATCCGGATAACGACTTCGCGGTGAAGTGCATCCCTCAGATTCGTGTCCTGGAACCCGGCTCTTGGCGCACCTTCCGTAAGCAGCAGGGCGAGGGCGGCAAGGAAACCTGGGTGCAGCATGCCGCCGGCACCACGACCCTGTCCGTTATCCCGCTGGTGACCTACTACACCAAGCGCACCGGCTTCATGACTGCCGTTCCGCCGCTGCTCGAGGTCGCCCACCTCAACGTCAAGCACTGGCAGAGCCAGAGCGACCAGGACAACATCCTCCACGTCGCCCGGGTGCCGATGCTGGCCCTGATCGGCGTGGATGCGCCCGGCCAGGATGCCGCGCCCGGCAGCGAGATCACGGTCGGGACTGCTGCTGCGACCTACCTGCCGCCCCAGGGTGACATGAAATACGTCGAGCACACCGGCAAGGCCATCGAGGCCGGTCGCCAATCGCTGCTCGACCTCGAAGACCAGATTCGCATGGCTGGCGGCAAGCTGCTCCAGAAGGAGAAGCAGGCCACCAAGACCGCCGCCCAGGCCGAGGAAGAAGCGGCCCAAGAACTGAGCCCGCTGGAGACCATGGCCGGCTCGTTCGAGGACGCCATCGACCAGGTGCTGCAGTTGTTTGCCCTGTGGATCGGCGTCACGGAAGGCGGTCACGTTGAGGTGAATGGAAACTTCGACGTCGACTACGCTCCAGAAACGACCCTGCCGCTGCTTCTCAATATGGCCGCGCAGAGTCGCCTGTCGAACGAAACTCTGTTCCGTGAAGTGCAGCGCCGGGGCGTGATCAATGGTGACCTGAACTGGGAGGAGGAACAGGAGCGGATTGAGCTCCAAGGCCCGTCCCTCGGGATGGTCTGATGGCCACCATCAACGAGAAGTTGGCCGACGCTGAAGTCGCGCACGCGATCAGCCTGCAGCGCTTCAGCAATGGCGTGGTGCGCCGGATGATTGCCCTGCTGAACCGGGTTGACAACGACCTGTTCGCGCAGCTGATGGCCGCGATCGAGCGCATGCCGCCCGGCGCCTTCACTGTTCAGCGCCTGGACCAGCTTCTGCAGTCGGTTCAGGCGCTGAACGCTCAGGCCTATGCGACGCTCCGGCGCGAACTGGAGGCCGAGATGCAGGCCTACGTCGAGTACGAGGCCCACTACCAGTACCAGCTGCTGACAACGGTCATACCGCAGCCGGTGCAGGCAGTCATCCCGATCAACACCGTGAACGCCCAGCAGGTCTACGCCGCCGCGATGGCCAGACCATTCCAGGGCAAACTGCTGTCCGAGTTCACGCGGGATATGGAAGCGGCACGCATGACCCGGGTACGCGACGCAATCCGCATCGGGTTCGTCGAGGGCGAGACGGTCGATCAGATGATTCGCCGGATTCGTGGCACCCGGACCGGCGGATACGCTGACGGGCTGCTGGAGATCGATCGGCGCGGCGCTGAGGCGATCGTCCGCACCGCAGTGAATCACCTCAGCAACTTCACCCGCCAGGCGTTCTACGCGGCCAACGATGACTTGATAGAGGAGTGGCAGTTCCTTGCCACGTTGGATGGCCGCACGACCATCACCTGCGCAAGCCTTTCCGGCAAGACATTCCCGATCGGCCAAGGGCCCATGCCGCCGCGGCACATTAACTGCCGCAGCACTTCGACGCCGGTGATCAAGTCCTGGGAAGAGCTGGGCCTGACCAAGGAAGAGATCGGCAAGGGAACTCAGGCCAGCATGGATGGGTATGTTGCCGACGACATCAGCTACAGCGACTGGCTGCGCAATAAACCGGCCGCCTTCCAGGACGAAGTACTCGGCGTGACTCGCGGCAAGTTGTTCCGCGACGGCAAGGTGAACATCGACAAGTTCACCAACGACAAGGGCAATGTCTACACCCTGGAGCAACTGCGAAAGCGAGATGCAGACCTGTTTGAGCGGGTGGGGATTGCGGCATAAACTGGCCGCATGACCGACAAATATCCCTTCAAGGTAATCGACGGCACGCCGCCACCGGACACGCCCAAGCAGCGCGTGATCGACCGTGTGAAGGCGTCGCGGCCGAGCTACATCGTCAGCTGCCACCGTTGCGGCGGCATGGAGGTCATCGAGACCAAGACCGGGGTGGTCATCAAGAATGGCAAACCCACTGGCGGCACGAAGCAGTTGCTGTGCGCAAGCTGCTTCATGAAGGGTGAGAGGGTTGTACTGAATTGAGTCTGCGGGCCTAGGCGAGCAGGGGATCATCACCATCCGGTGTGGGGTGAGCTTTCTCAGCCTTCAGGGCGTTGGCAAAGCCCACGCGCTTTCTCCCGATAGCGTTCAGAAGCAGAATCGCTGTCTCGGCCTGCTCATTGGCCTTATTCCAATCACCATGCTGCTCACCATAGAAGCCGCGTAGCCTATCTTTGCACGCAACTGGGTTGATCTTGTTGAGCTTGTAGTAGCTGTCCATCTCATTGATGGCATTGCCGACAAACTTGGCCCTTTCCAACACGTCTTTTACGTTGCTCATAGCGAACACCTTGGGTCTATCCGGTTGTCATCCGACCTAGATGGCCGGACATGAACCTATAGGCACCGCATGGTGTGACGTCCATTTCGTATTCAGCCCTGGCGCCAGCCGGGGCTTTTTTATGCCTGATCGGCGGATGCCGAAGGGCGCCACGGGCCGGATGGCCTAGCAGATGGGCGGATGCCCGAGGAACTACACATGCCTTTCAAGTTCGATGCGGACGGTCACATCGTCCTCCAAGAGGTCAACGGCCAGAAGCTGCCTGTGTTCACTGGTGCTGACGGCAAGGATGCGCCCTTCGACGCGGACAGCACCGTCGCCACCATTGGTCGCCTGAACGGCGAGGCCAAAGGTCACCGTGAACGTGCCGAGGCCGCCGAGGGCAAGCTGAAAGCTTTCGACGGCATCACCGATCCGGCCGCCGCCCTCAAGGCCCTGACCACCGTGAAGAACCTGGACGAGAAGAACCTGATCGCCGCCGGCGACCGCGACAAGGCGGTGTCCGAGGCGGTCAAGAGCGTCGAGGAGAAGTACGGCCCCATCGTTCAGGAGAACGAATCCCTGAAGGGGCAGCTGAACAACCACCTGATCGGTGGCGCGTTCGCCTCTTCCAAGTTCATCGCCGAGAAGTTCGCCGCCGAGGGCCCGGCCGGCGTCGAGATCGCCCGCGCCCTGTTCGGCAGCAGCCTCAAGGTCGAGGACGGCAAGGTCGTCGGCTACGACGCCCAGGGCAACAAGCTGTATTCCCGCACCCGCCACGGCGAGCTGGCCTCCGCTGAGGAAGCCATCGAACTGCTGGTGGATGCCTACCCGCACAAGAACCACATCCTGAAAGGCACTGGCGCCAATGGCGGCGGGGCTGGTCATGGTGGTGGCAACGCTGGCGGCAAGAAGACCGTCAGCCGCACTGCGTTCGACGCGATGGACCCGGCGCAGCGCGCCCAGTTCATGCGTGAAGGCGGGACTCTGACCGACTGAGTCCCTGCATATTGCCGATTCTCGGATGGGGATCGGTGCTTGGGTCGGATGGCCCGGAAGTCTGAAAACTCAATCACTGATCCGACAAGGAGCCTGACATGGCCAACACCCTTACCAACCTGATCCCCGACATCTACAACGCGCTGGACGTAGTGTCCCGCGAGCTGGTCGGCATGATCCCCGCTGTCTCCAGCGACATGACCTACGAGCGCGCCGCCGTGGGCCAAACCGTCCGCTCGCCGGTGGCCCCGGCCGCTACTGCAAGCGACATCACTCCGGCGGTGACCCCGCCGAACGACGGTGACCAGACCATCGGCAACACCTCGATGACCATCACCAAGGCTCGCCGTGTGCCGGTGCGCTGGAACGGTGAAGAGAAGCGCGGCCTGGACAACAACGGCGCTTCCTTCAACGTCATCTTCCGCGACCAGATGGCCCAGGCTATGCGTACCCTGGTCAACGAGGTCGAGGCCGACCTGACTGCGCTGCACGTCAGCGCCTCCCGCGCCTACGGCACCGCCGGCACCACCCCGTTCGCCAGCAACCTGGCCGATACCGCTCAGGTTCGCAAGATCCTCTCGGACAATGGCGCTCCGCTGGGCGACCTGCAACTGGTGATCGACACCTCGGCCGGTGCCAACATGCGCACCCTGACCCAGCTCTCGAAGGCCAACGAAGCCAATGACGACAGCCTGCTGCGCCGCGGCGTGCTGCTGGACGTCCACGGCTTCGCGATCCGCGAATCCGCGCAGATCAAGACCTTCACTGCGGGTACCGGTGCTTCCGCTACCACCAACGCCGCCGGCTATGCCGTGGGCGCCACCACCATCACCCTGGCGTCTGCCGGTACCGGCACCATCCTGGCAGGTGATTTCATCACCTTCGCCGGCGACACCAACAAGTACCAGGTCGTCTCCGGTGATGCCGACGTGTCCAACGGCGGCACCATCACCCTGGCAGCTCCCGGCCTGCGCAAGGCCATCGCAGCCTCTGCCACCGCGATCACCGTGATTGCCACCTCGGTGCGCAACCTGGCGTTCGCTCGCTCGGCCATCGCCCTGGCCACCCGCGCTCCGGCTCTGCCGCCGCAGGGTGACAGCGCCGTCGACCGCCAGATCATCACCGACCCGGTGAGCGGCCTGTCGTTCGAAGTGGCCATGTACGCCCAGTACCGCCAGATGCAGTACGAGGTTTCCCTGGCCTGGGGCTGCGCTGCGACCAAGACCGCACACATGGCTGTGCTGCTCGGCTAACCCTGTCTGCTGGGGCCTTCGGGCCCCGGCTTCTTCTGGAGAACACGATGAAGACGATCAAGGTAAACCCCTGGGGTAAAGGTCAGGGCGACTTCGTGCTGATCAACGAAGAAGACTTCGACCCCGAAGTGCACGAGCTCTACGGCGAGAAGAAACTGTCCGCCAAGGAGAAGAAGGCGCAGGAAGCTGCCGCGAAGCTTCTGGAAGAAACCAAGGCTGCGCTGAAAGCGAAGGAAATCGCGTTCGACGACAATGCCACGCAGGAAGAGCTTCAGGCGCTTCTGGATGCGGCGGTGTAACCCATGGCACTGGTGATCGAGGACGGCAGCATCGTGGCCGGCGCCGAGAGCTTTGCCACGGCCGCCGAACTGGTTACCTATGCCGCCAATTTCGGCCGGGTGATCCCGGGCGACACCACCGCCCAGGAAGCCCTGCTGCGCCGTGCCGCTCTGCAGATGAGCGCCATGTCGTGGAAGGGCGGCCTGGTCAATGAACTCCAAGCCCTGTCCTGGCCGCGCTACGACGTGTACCGCGAGAATTGGCTGGTGCCGTCCGATTCCATCCCGGCGCAGATTAAGGCCGGGCAGATGGCGCTGGCGACCGAGATCCATGCCGATGACCTGGCGCCGCCGGAGTTGAAGAAGGGCCCGGTGGTGCGCAACCGCGTGGAAGGTGCAGTCGACGTGCAGTACGGCCAGGCGGCCGAGTACATCAGCCGCCCGGCCTCCACACGTCAGTCCTATGCGCAGTTCGGACCGTTCCTGGAAGCGTCCAACCAGATCAAGGTGGTGCGCGGTTAGAGGCCAAGGCCTCGCTCTAGGATTAGCACGCCATGGATATCCTTCTGATCTTTCCTGTCTGAGCTGTTCAGATCATCAACCAGCTTTTGCACGCCTTCTTTATCTACGGCGGATTCCATGTTCATCGGAACCAGGGTGTCTTTGATTTCCTGGGCGTAAGGCTCTGCATCAGATCCAATCGTCGAGTCTCCGATTGCCTTCCGAAGCTCGTATCTTGCCGTGATTTCACCCGTTCCAGATAAAACCGCTTCGGAGTGCAGTTTGTCGGCTTGATTGATGGCGTCCGCCTGCTTTTTAAACATCTGATTCCCTTGTGAGATTTGATGATGGCCTTCTACGACGACATGGCCGCAGTGGCGCTGGAGCTTATCACCGAGTTCGGCTCGGCACAGACGCTGCGCGACGTCACCGCCGGGGTCTATGACGAGATCAGCGGCACCTGGACTACACCGCCGAGCGATATCAGCCAGCCGGCCCAGCTAATCCTGCTGGACTACACCCTGCAGGAGTCCGGCCAGCAATACGCCGAAGGCTCCGAGATTCGCCAGGGCGACAAGAAGGTCATCATTGCGGCGAAGGGTCTGGCCTGGCCGCCGGCGCTGACCACCAAGGTCGATGTCGGTGGCGTGCTCTGGCAGATCGTCAACATCAAGGAATCCAACCCCGCAGGCACGCCGCTCGTGTACTTCTGCCAGGGGCGCAAGTGATGAGCTTCTCCGGAGACATGCGTGGCGCGACCCAGCGCATCATCGACGCGCACAACAAGATCACCCGCGCGGCCACCATCGATTTCTTCAGCGGCACGATCAAGGACACCCCCGTTGACACTGGCAGGGCGCGCGGCAACTGGGTCACCTCCGTCGACAATCCCGCCCAAGGCGAGATCGATCGCGACGACAAGGCCGGCTCCGCAGCCATTGCTGAGGTGGTCGCCAAGACGCCGGAAGGGGCAGGGCAGGAGACCTTCATGTCCAACTCACTGCCCTACATCGAAGAGCTCGAATACGGCCATAGCCAGCAAGCCCCGAGCGGTATGGTCCGCCGTAACCTCGCCCGTGTGCAGCGCATCGTGAACCAGGCCATCGCCAAATTCAGGGTCTGACATGTCCGAAATCAAGATCAACGCCGCCCTGGTAGCAGGGCTGACGTCGGCTGCGCTCGGCATCCCGACAGCGGGCGAGGGCAAGAACTTCACCCCGCCGGCTGTAACGGCGCCGTGGGCGGCCTGGTTCAACCTGCCGGCCAGCACCGATGTCGCCAGCAACGGCTCCGGCGGCATGGACGAAACCGTCGGCGTCTTCCAGGTCGACCTGAACTACCCGCTCAACGACGGCATCGGCAACATCCTCGCCGCCGTGCAGAAGCTCCGCGATTACTTCGTTGCCGGCCGCCGCCTCGTCTACCAGGGCCAGTGCGTGAAGGTCGAGCGCGTCACCCGCAACAACCTCCGGCCGGTCAACGGCTGGCAGCAGATCAACGTCTCCATCTACTACAGCGCCACGACCATCCGCCCGGAGGTATAACCCATGGCCTGCTTCGCCAACGGCTCCGCCGTCAAGCTCTACTACGTGCGCGAGTTCGCGCAGAAGGTCGCCATCACCATCAGCGCGGCTGCCAGCGATGACAGCCTCAACGACTCCGGCAACGGGTTCCTGACTTCCGGCTTCCTCGCCACCCACATCATCACCGTCGCCGGCTTCACCGAGGCGGCGAACAACGGCAAGTTCAAGATTGCCACCGCTGCGGCCGGCAAGCTGACCCTGACCGATGTCGATGGCAATCCGGTCACCTTGGTCGACGAGGCTGCTGGTGATTCGGTGACCATCACCATGGAAGGCTCGATTCCGGGCAATCCGGTGTTCAAGCCGATCCGCTTCGTCTCCGAAGGCCTGAGTCCGAACATCAATCAGATCGAGTCGGCCGAGATCAACCAGGCCCGCCAGCGCGCGCCGAGCCGTGGCGGCACCTACAGCACACAGGGCGAGATCGCTGCGGAAGTCAGTTTCGGCAGTTTCGACGACCTGATCGAGGCTGCCATGCAGGGCACCTGGACCGCCGACGTGCTGATCATCGGTTCCACCGAGCGCTCCTTCGCGATCCTCGAGCGCCACACCGACATCGGCGTCGACTACATCTACCGCGGCAGCCGTGTGGCCACCATGAACATCTCGGCCCCGCTGGGTGACAAGGCCGGCATCTCCTTCGGCATCCTGGGCACCAAGGCCGAGGCCTACACCGTTCCGGGTGGCGCGACCTTCTCCCCGGCCACTACCACCGACATGATGGTCACCACCAACGGCTCCTTTGCCGAAGACGGCGCCCCGATCGCCTACGCCACCGAGTGGAGTGTGACCCTCGACAACGGTATGGAAGCCGCCTTCTCACTGTTCCAGCGCGAGGCCTACTGCATCTCCAACGGCATCGCCTCGGTCACCGGCAGCATGAGCGCCTACCTCAAGGACGGCAGCCTCTGGGCGAAGGTACTCAACGAGGCCGAGACCGACCATGTGGTCGTGCTGGAGGAGGGTGCCGACAGCTACACCATTCAGTTGCCGAAAGTCCGCTACACCCAGGGCCAGAAGCAGGTCAGTGGTCCCGGCGCGGTGATTCCGCAGTACACCATGTCCGCCGGCTACGACGGCACCACCTCCATGCGTATCACCCGGAGCTGAGCATGACCGGAATCGACGCATTCAAAACCCGTGGCCGCGCCAACGCCGGCATCCGTATCAACCTGGCCGAGCCCGATGGCAAGCCGACTGAGCACTGGCTGCAAATCCGCTCGGTCTGGTCCGACGAGTACCAGGCGGCCCGGTCGGAACTGATCCGCCAGGCCGTCGAGGACGGCAAGCGTCTGGCTGAAGCGAAGGAAAACGAAGTGCAGGGCCTGCGCCGCGAGGCTGACCGCCGTCGGCGTGCCGTTGCCGCCGCTGCACTGGTGGCCAGCTGGTCTTTCGACCTCGAGTTCACCCCTGAGGCCGTTGCCGACTTCCTCCTGGAAGCCCCGCAAATCCTCGCGCATGTCGAGCGCATCGCCGAGGACGACCGCCGTTTTTTCGGGAAAGGATCGGCCAGCTCATCGAGTGGGGCAAAGCAGAGCTAACCCTGCTGCGGCCGCCGCCGGGCTCCGACCGACCGCTCCGGGAGCATCTGGAACAAATCTGGAAGGTCACCGGCGAAAGGCCCAAGGAACTGGCCGATCAACTCGACTGCCCGCCCGACTTGCAGTACCTCTGGCACTGGTTCTGGCAACTCTCCCGCCCCTTCAACTTCACCGAACTCCATCATTGGTCGCAACTCACCCGGCGCAATCTGCGAGCCTGGGAGGCTGAGCTGCTGGCCGATCTGCAGCGGATCTGGATATGACCGAATACGCGAAGCTCGTCGTCAGCGTCGACAGTCGGCAGGTGAGAACCGCCGACAGCGACCTGGATAAGCTGACCCAGACCGCCGGCAAAACGGAGAAGTCCACGGACCAACTGGCCGGTGCCTTCCGCCGTCTGGCTGGGCCGCTGGCGGCCGTCATCAGCGCCCGCGAAATCGCCCAGGCGGCGGAGAGCTACACCACGCTTACCAACCGGCTGCGCCTGGTCACCAACGGCACCGAGGAACTGGTGGCGGCGCAGGACACCGTGTTCCAGATCGCGCAGGAGTCCCGCCAGTCGCTCGCGGGCGTGGCCGAGCTCTATCAGCGGATCGCCACCTCCGCGCAGAATCTCGGACTCAGTAGCGCCGAGATGGCCTCGATCGTCGATACCGTATCCAAGAGCATCGCGCTCAGCGGGACGGCGGCCGCCGCCTCGGAAGCCGCATTGACCCAGTTCGCTCAGTCCCTGGCCGAGGGGCAATTACGCGGCGACGAGTTCAACTCGGTGATCGGGCAGGCTCCGGCGCTGGCCGATGCCATTGCGCGAGGGCTGGGTACCACTACCGACAAGCTGCGCCAACTGGCAACGGATGGGCAACTCACCGCGGAAGCCGTCACTCAGGCGTTGCTGAAACAAGGTGACGCCGTCGACCAGGCTTTCGGCGATCTTGGCACCACTGGCGGTCAGGCGTTGACTGTGTTGGGCAACAGCCTGACCAAGCTGGTGGGCGACCTGAACGACGCGACCGGTGCTGGCACCCTGTTTGGTGACACCATCATCGGCCTCTCTCAATACATCGACTCCGGCGCGCTCACCGACGGAATCGTCCAGACCTTCAACATCTGGTCGCAGACGTTTGATGCCGCCAGCCAGGACATTGCCGGTCTGGGCGTTGACCTGGAAGGGCTGGAGGAATCGGGCAGCAGCACGGCTTCCTTCCTCGCGGATGCCTTCCAGCAGATGCCCGCAAACCTGCGTGCGGCTGTGCAGATTGCCACGATTGAAGTGGCCAGTTTCTTTGATCGGGTGAAAGTGCAGGCCGGCGGTGCTGCCGCGCAGATTCACGCCTACATCTCTGGCGGCGCCGAGGCGGCTGCCAAGGTCGGGCAACTGGTCGAAGCCGACCTGAAACGCCTGGAAGGCGTGAAGCAGCAGGCCGTCGATGACGCGTTCGCCGAGCGTGACGCCATCATCCAGGCTGCCGAAGCGAGCCGGCAGAAGTCCACCGAGGAGCGTCAGCAGCGGGCCGAGGCTCGGGCCGAGCGGCAACGACAGATCGAGGAGTTGCGCAGGGGGATGCAGGGCCGCCAGATCGGCACGGGTGGAGGCGGCGATGCCGATAAGCAAGCGAAGGAGGCCCAGAAGGCAGCCGAGCGCCTGCGGCAGTTGTACGACAGCAACGAACTAGCGCTTTCCCGCCAAGTCGCGCTCTTTGGCCAAACTACCGAGGCCGCCCGCGTCCGCTACGAGGTCGAGAACGGCGAGCTTTCGAAGCTGAACACCCAGCAACAGGAGCACCTGATCGGTCTGGCGGAGGAAATCGACAAGCTCAACCAGCGCAAGGAACTGCAGGAGCGCGTTCGGCAAATTGAAGAGTCCACCTGGACCGATGCTCAGCGCGCCTTGGCCGATTACCAGGCTCAGGTCGAAGACCTGTGGAAGGCCAAGCAAGAGCTGGGGTGGACCGAAGAGCAGTACCAGCGCCGGGTCGACGCCGTCACCGAGGCGCACAAACGTCAGACCGAAGAAGCGAAGACTGCTACGGGCGAGTGGGACGAGATCACCAAAAACGCCGTGCAGAGCTTCCAGAACTCACTGAGCAGCACCATCAAGGACACCATCACCGGGGACTTCGACGACATCGGCAAGCGCTGGGTGGACCTGTTGAACCAGATGGCGGCGGATGCCCTGGCCGCCCAGGTTGCCCGCTCGTTGTTTGGCGAGGCCGGCGGCGGCGCCAAGGGCTCGACGGGGGCGTTCGGTGCCATTGGCGGCTGGCTGAAGGATGCCTTCACCGGCAGCGGTGGCGGTACCGGCTTGGCAGGTCTGTTCTCCAGCTTCGCCGGCCTGTTCGACCGTGGCGGCCCGATCCCGGCAGGCGGCTGGGGGATCGTCGGCGAGCGCGGGCCTGAGATTGTGCGCGGCCCGGCCAATGTCACCGGTAGGCAGGAGACGGCGCAGATGATGGGTGCCAATACCACGATCATCAAAGGGCCAATTGTGTTTCCGGGAATCACAAGTGCCAAGGAAGCGGACAAGGCTACGGCTGTTGCCGCCAGGAACCTTGGCAGGATTGCACAAGGAACTCAGAGGTACATGTAATGGCGATGTTCCTGGAAGAGCGCCTGACCGACAAAATCGACTACGGCAGCGGATTTTCCGCGGCGTACTCGAACCAGATCGTGCCCACGGCTGGTGGCGATGAATACCGCAGCCAGCGGCATCCGTTCGTGAAAGCCACGATGGCGATCGAGTTCGAAAAGCAAACGAATGTCGTGATCGACGACATGATCGACCTGAACCACCGGGCCGGGGGCACCCTGCGCGGCTTCCGCGTGCTGCACCCGGTGGACTATTCGAGCAACAACTACCGCGACGTGCCGACCGCCTTCGACCAGGCGCTGCCGCTGGTGAACCCGACTGTGCCTGGTGTGTATCAGCTGATGCGCTGGTATGGGAACAGCGCCGATCCAGCCTGTGCGCGTCGGCGCATCCGCAAGCCGCAAGCCGGTACCGTCTTGGTTGGTGTGGCTGGGCAGGCACTGCCTTCCGCCCAATGGGGCGTCAGCAACACCACTGGCATCGTCACCCTGGTGGCGAACAAGTCCAAGGCCATCACCGGTATCACCAAGGCAGCTCAGGCGGTCATCACCGTTGGTACTCATACGTATCTGGTGGGCGAGTCGGTGGCCGTGTCGCTGGTCGTGGGCATGACGCAGATGAATGGACTTCGAGCGCTGATCACTGCAATTGGCGCTACCACCATTACGGTGAACATCAACTCGACGGCCTTCAGCACTTACGTCAGTGGCGGCACGGTACAGACCTGGCCGCTCGCGGCGGAGGCCGTCACCGCCGGCTTCAAGTTCGACCTGCCGATGCGATTCAACGCCGACCTGGCCGGCGACTTCTCCAACTGGGACACGATTAACACGCCGTCGATTCAGTTGATCGAAATCCTCAACCCGGACTGACCCCTCGCCCTATCTCTGAGCCCGCCTTGTGCGGGCTTTCTTGTTTCTGGAGCCCCATGAAAGCACACGTCGCAGACTGGCAGACGCGGGTGTACTGCGTCCGGATCGAGCCGGCCAACGATGCGCCCCTTGTGCGCCTGGCCGGCTACCCGGTCGACCTGGTTATGAGCAACGGCCAGACCTACCTGACCGAGTCGGGCTACGAGTTCTCCGGCTATGGCGCCTCCAGCACCTTCGCCAGTTCCTCCATCGACCTCAAGGGCATCGTCCAGCAGGGCGCGATCTCCCGCGATGACCTGATGGCCGGGGTCTACGACAACGCCAGGGTCTACCTGTTCGCCACTTCCTGGGCGAACCCCATCGAAGACGAGGAAGAGCTCGCCATGCTGTTCTTCGGCAAGGTCGAGACCGCCGACGACCAGTACTCAGTCCAGCTGATGGGCGCCATCGATGTGCTGTCGCAGTCGCCCGGGCGCAGCTATTCGCCGACCTGCCAGTGGACCTTCCTCGACCAGACCCTCGACGGAAACATCCTGCCGGCCAGCCAGAGCCGCTGCATCGGCCCGCGTTCGGCGCCGGACGGCCCGAGCTTCGCCGCGCTGAAGGTCACTGGCACGCTGACCAGCGTTACCGACCAGTACTACTTCGCCGACAGCGCGCGCGTTGAGGCGGCCGACTACTTCGCCACCGGTGCCATTCGCTTCCTCTCTGGCCCGAATGCCGGCCTGAAGCCGATCGAGATCAAGGCCTTCACCGCTGGCGGCGTGATCCAGCTGCAGGAAGCGCTGTTCTACCTGCCCGAGGTTGGTGACCAGTACGAAATGATCCCCGGCTGCCGCAAGCGTCCTGAGGACTGCGCCTTCTGGGAAAACATGCGCAACTTCGGCGGCCATCCACATGTGCCGGCGCCCTCGCAGTACGGCCAGATCGGGAGGGGTGCATGACCCGCGACGACATCATTGCTGCTGTCCGCGAGGTGGAAGGGACGCCGTTCAGGCATCAGGGGCGCATTCCTGGACTCGGCTTGGACTGCGCCGGCGTGCTGGTGCACTGCTTCCAGCGCCTAGGTCTGCCCTACCACGACGAGATGGGCTATCCGCGCAATCCGTTCGACGGCCAGCTCGAGCGCATCCTCGACAGCCAGCCTTCACTGCGTCGCATCGTCAACGCCGACCTGGATCGCGGCGACGTGCTGTGCATGCGCATGACCCGCGCCCCCCAGCACATCGCGATTTACTGCGGCCTGATCGATGGCCATCCCTACATCACCCACGGCAGCTCCGAGCACGGGAAGGTTGCCACCCACCGCCTCGATGAGCTTTGGGGTGCCCGCATTGTCCGCGTCTACCGCTTTGAGGGCCTGGAATGAGTACTGGTCAGGCGCTTGGCGCCGTCGTCGGCGGAACGATTGGATTCTTCGTCGGCGGACCAGCTGGCGCGCTCTATGGCGCCCAGATCGGCCTGGCGGCCGGTGGTTACCTCGACCCGCCGAAGGGTCCGACCGTTCACGGCCCACGCCTGGGCGACAGATCGGTCCAGACCAGCACCTACGGCACGATCCTCACCCGCTACTACGGCACCATTGGTGCCCACGGCAACGCCACCTGGCTGGAGAATGGCGAGCTCAAGGAAACTGTTCGCAAGAAGAAACGGGGCGGCAAAGGTGGTGGCTCTGTTTCCACGGTCAAGACCTACACCTACAGCGCCACTTTCTTCCTGTCGCTGGGCCTTGGTCCTATCGCTGGCATCCGGCGTATGTGGTGCCAGGGCAAGCTGATCTACAACGCCGGCAGCGATGACCTGGAAACCATCATCGCCAGCAACCAGGCCGCGACCGGCTGGAGGCTCTACCGCGGCACCGACGACCAGTTGCCCGATCCGCGCTACGAGGCGGATGTCGGTGTCGGCAATGCCCCGGCGTACAGGGGCGAAGCCTACATCGCCTTCTATGACTTCGAGTTGGCGGACTACGGCAACAGCCTGCAGGGCGCACAGTTCAAGGTCGAGGTGGTGAACGCGGGCTCGACGGGCAAGCGCAAGCTGTACGACCAGGCGATCACCCTGCCATTGAGCAGCAACTTCTCGGTTCGGCCGGTGCAGCGCAGCCTGACCACCCAGCCCGGCCTGCTGGCGTTTTATGTCTATGACCCCACGGCCGGCTTTACCGGCGGCATCCCGACTGACGAGCGGGTCATTGCCTTGGGCTCCGAAGGCAATTACTTGCGTGCTGAAACCTTCCCAGGTGACGTGCTGCGGCCCCAGTTCAGCAGCTCGGGCACGCTGACCATCCGTGCGGGCGCGCTGGACGGGTCGAACGTTTGGGCGCCGGAGTACGCGACGACCTTCCCGATCGGCTCGACGCGGGACATCCTGCCCTTCGGCGACCTGACCAATCCGAACACGGTGAACGTCACCGGCTCGCGTGGCGACCTGACTGACCTGCTGCCCGGGGAAAGCGGGCGTTACCTGCATGGCGCGGCCTTCAGCCCGGACGGTACGCAACTGATTCTGATGACGGGGGCATTGCCCGGCAGCGCCTCGAACCAAGCTAATCGTTACTTCGTCCTCGGTGCGGATGCCAGCCTGATCGAGTCCGGCACCATCAGCGGGGCCAGCCGGATCTTCCCGCCGTTCGACAACCTGAACCTGCTCAATGGTGCGACCGCCTACGACCCTGCCAATGGCCTGGTCTGGACCGCCTGGTTCGCCGGCAGCGAGGCCTTCGTCGCTGGTTACTCGCTGGCGGATGGCGAGTTGCAGCAGGACTATTTCGACAGCACCGGCTTTATCACCGGCGTTGGCTACCCGGCGGCGTGCGCCCTGGACGGGATGTTCTACGTTCTGTTGCCCTACGGCGGCGCCCGGCACTGGCGGGTCTACCAGAAGAACTTCATCAGCGTCGACCAGGAGTCGCTGGCCAATATCATCGAGCGCGAGATCGAACGGTCGAGCCTGCTGACGGCTGCTGACATCGACACCTCCCTGCTGACGGACACGGTACGCGGCTACCGCGTGTCCGGCGGCAGCATCCGCAGCGCGCTGGAGCCGCCACAAGGCACCTGGCCGTTCGACATGATCCAGTCGGGCTATGTGCTGAAACCAGTACCGCGCGGCCAGGCCTCGGTGATGACCATCCCCTGGCAGGATCTCGGCGCATCCGATGGTGATACGCCGGGCGACCTGCTGCAGGAATCGCGCGAGATGGACTCGCAGCTCCCGGCGCGGACCAGCATCAAGTACCTGGACGCGGCGCGGGAGTACGCCGTCGCCGAGCAGTCGGCCGCGCGCGACAACACGCCAGCGATCAACCGCGTCGACCGCGAACTGCCCATCGTGCTCACCGCCGACGAGGCAGCCGGCGTGGCCGATGTGCTGCAGGAGCTCGCCTGGCTGGAGCGCAGTGAATATGCCTTCAGCCTGCCGCCGATCTACCTGGCGCTGGAGCCGGCGGATGTAGTCACCATCGCCGCGCCCTGGGCGACCTTCGAATTGCGGATCACGGAAATCAACTACGCCCCCGACGGCCGCCTGGAGTGCAAGGCCAAGCCGAACCGCGCCGCGCTCTACACCAGCAACGCCAAGGGCGGTGAGGGTGTACAGCCGGTTGGGACCATCCCACTCGCGGGGCCATCGTTGTTCCTGCCGATGGATATCCCGGTGGTCGATGAAACTCTGCAGAATGCCCCTGGGTTCGCGGGGGTCATGACGGGCTACAACCCCAGCTGGCCGGGTGGCCTGGCAGTTCGCTCAGTGGACAGCGGTCAAACCTGGAACGACCTGCAAGGCTTTACCGGACTGCCGACGCTTGGCACTGCGCGCGGCAGGCTGCTGTCCAGCACCTGCACGCTGATTGATCAGAGAACTCTGACTGTCGATTTGGTTTCCGGGGAGCTGGAAAGCATTACCCGCAATCAGATGTTGTCGGGGATGAACTACGCGGCTTATGGGGTTGATGGTCGCTGGGAGATCGTGCGGTTTCAGACTGCCACCCTGCAGGGCGACGGCTCCTACCTGATCAGCGGATTCGTGAGAGGTGACCGTGGTACCGAGTGGGTCGCTGGCCTGCACCAGAACGGCGAATGGTTTGTTCTGCTGGATGACCCGGACAACGTCTTCATCGACATGGCCGTTGGATCAATCGGGGTACCAGCCACCTATCGCGGCATCACATCGGGCGCCACCATCGACAGCGCCAGTGATGTGCCGTTCACCTATCAGGGTGTCAACCTGGAATGCCTGAGCCCGGTATCGGCCAAGGGCAGTCGAGACGGTTCCAGCAACTTCAGCAGCACCTTCACCCGTCGTTCTCGCCTCAGCAGCAGTTGGTGGGCCAATGGCGTCGAGGCGCCCTTGGGCGAATCCGCGCAGGCCTACGAGATCGATGTGATGTCCGGTTCGACCGTGAAGCGCACGATCACCGCTAGCACGCCAGCTTTCAGCTACTCCGCCGCCAATCAAGTTTCTGACTTCGGCTCGACCCAGGCCGCCATCACCTTCCGCATCTACCAGCTCTCGGCCACGGTCGGCCGCGGCTATCCCCTGGAGGTCACCCTGTGACGACCAAGCTCGCCCTCACCGACCTGGCCAATGGCCAGGCCAACTACCTCAATGCCAATGCCAGCTTTGCCCAGCTTAACCAGCTGGTGCAGGCGGCGGTGCTGGACAAGGACCTGGCGACCCCGCCCGGCTCGCCGGCCGACGAGGCGCTGTACATCGTCGCTGCCAGTCCGACTGGGGCTTGGAGCGGGCACGCCAAGGACCTGGCCTACTGGTTGTCCAGCGTCGGCACCTGGACTTTCGTCACGCCGCGCGAGGGCATGTTGGTCCACGTCAACGACGAAGACGCCTTCTACAAGTACGACGGCAGCGCCTGGGCCATTTTCACCGGTGGTGGCATGGCCAACCCGATGACCACCGCCGGTGATGTGATCGTCGGCGGTTCGTCCGGAACCCCGCAGAGGCTTGCCAAGGGCACGGACGGCCAAGTCCTGAAGGTCGTCAGTGGCGCCATAGCCTGGGCGGCCGAGAGCGGTGGCGGTGGCGGGATGACCAATCCCATGACCACGGAAGGCGACCTCATCGTGGGTGGCGCCAGTGGCACGCCCACCCGTCTGGCGAAGGGTGCCGACAACCAGATCCTCAAGGTCGTCAGCGGTGCGTTGACCTGGGCGGCCGAATCCGGGGGCGGCGGTGCCGTCTCCAGCGTTAACGGACAGACCGGAGCGGTGCTTCTGGCTGAGCAGAACCTGCTGATCAACGGTAACTTCGCCATCAACCAGCGTGGCTACGTCAGCGCCACCAACACCACGGCGGCGAACCAGTACACCCTGGACCGCTGGCGAGTCGTCACCAGCGGGCAAAACCTGGCCTTCTCTGCCTCTGGCCTGGGCAATCAAATCACCGCTCCGGCTGGCGGGGTGGAACAGGTCGTCGAAG
This sequence comes from Pseudomonas sp. BN415, assembly GCF_029871195.1. Lineage (NCBI taxonomy): Bacteria > Pseudomonadati > Pseudomonadota > Gammaproteobacteria > Pseudomonadales > Pseudomonadaceae > Pseudomonas > Pseudomonas sp. BN415. Next base: position 33,410 of record NZ_SSOK01000020.1, on the reverse strand, counting down.
GCAATAACATTCAGGGCGGTGTCTACACGCTGTCCTGGACCGGCACCGCGACCGCGACGGTAAACGGCACGTCGATCAGCAATGGTGGCCAGACCTCCAGCTTGACCGCCGGTTCGAACGTGACTATCCGTTTCAGCGGTGGCACGGTTTCCCTGGCCAAGTTCGAGAAAGGCAGCGTGGCCACGCCCTTTGAAGCGCGGCCTTACAGCCTAGAGTTACAGCTATGTCAGCGCTATTGCGTGGTGTACACGCTCGGTAGTGGGCAAGGCTTCGCCATTGGCACCTCGCCGGATACCAGTAGCGCCTACAGCTGGATCCTGCTACCGACCACCATGCGCACCTCATCCGCCGCAGTGACGGTGGCCTCCGGTCTGAACTTCTACGACCCGACGGCGCGAAGCGGCACGCGCGCCGGGCAGTTGCAGACGCCGTTCCTGCTCCAAATTTCTCTGACTGGCTCGAGCGGCCTAACCGCTGGCCGTTCCGGCTACTTCGCCTGGCCGAGCGGTGGCGCGATCACCATTGATGCGGAGATTTGAGATGTACCAATTGACCACTGATGCAGACCTGGTGATTCGCCTTGACGACAACACGACCATCCGCAAGGGGCATCGCTGGTGGGATGACTATGAAGCCTGGTTGGCAGCCGGCAATACTCCTAGTGCCGCAGATGGTGTCAGCTTTGCTGATGAGCAAGCGCGCAAGCTGGACGTAATTTGTGCCGCCTACGAACTGGAGTTCAGCGCGATAAAGCGACAGTACCCAGACTCAGAGCGAGAATCCTGGCCGATGCAGTTGGCTGAGTCCGTCGCCCTTCAGGCGGATCCGGGAGCCGACGCCCCCTTTCTCGAAGCGCTGGTGCTGGCGCGCGGGATGAATGAGACAAAGACCGAGTTGGCGACAAAAGTGCGGGCCAAGCACGCTTCCTACTCGGCAATCAGTGCGAGTATGACTGGCAGGCGGCACGCCCTGGAACGCAAGGTACTGGCCGCCTCCACGCTTGAGCAGATCCAGGCAATCAACTGGTAACTATTGTGGCTTTCGCCGCGCCCAAAGGCTTGACGCTTGGCTGTGGCGGCCAGATCATTTTTGCACCAGGCGAAGCAGGGCTTCACGGATCGGCCAATGAACAAGAACAGGGATATCGAGTGCTTTCGGGCCTACGCCGTCATCATCACCTTCATTGCTCACCTCTGGGTGATCAATCCGTCCTGGCAGGCCTGGACGACTTACTTCTGGCTGGGTGGGGGCGTTGACCTCTTCTTCTGCATCTCTGGGTTCCTGATTACTACGTCGCTCCTCGGCGACATCGATGCCCACGAAAGCTTCAGGTCATTTGCGTTGCCATTCTGGGTGCGCCGGGCATTCAGGCTGTGGCCAGCCGCAATTTTTTGGGCGACCGCCACCCTCCTGGTCTCGGCCTTGTTTGATGTGTCAGGAACCCTGGGTAGTCGTGAGGACGTTTCTTTCTCCTGGCTATTTGGCACCCTCAACGTGGCAAACCTGTATTTATGGTGGCTAAACGATCCCGAGAGGGTGACACCACTCTGGCACTACTGGAGCCTGTCGCTGGAGGAGCAGTTCTACATCCTGGTGCCCCTGGTTCTATTCTTGAGGCCCCGGAGAAGTCTCCTAGTGGCATTGATGGTGCTGTTCGCGGTCTACCAGAGCACCGCGATCAGGCCTTGGGGCAGCCTTCTCTGGTTCGTGCGAAGTGATGCGCTTCTGTATGGGGTGCTGATCGCGATGGCGTGGCACTTTCACCCGAAGACGATGACGCGCGGCTTTGCGGCTTGCCGGAAGGGTGTCTGGCAGAGTCTGTTGCTGGTCCTACTACCGCTCCCCGTGCTCCTGGCGAGGGAAGCCCTTTCGCCCTATTACATGGGGTGGGTCGCCATATCGTCTGCAGCGCTGGTGCTGCTTGTGTCCGGTAATGCCGACCTAACCGGCGGGAGTTCGTGGCTGAGGCGTCTGGCGATCTATATTGGGGCCCGTTCCTACTCGATCTACTTGGTGCACTACCCGGTGCTGGCGCTGGTTCGGGAGGCCATCCTGGCGACGAGCCTGACTGACCTCAGTCGGGTGGAAGACCAAGTGATCGCCGCAATGCTGGCGGCCATCACCACCATTGCTCTTGCCGAGTTCTCCTACCGCTTCATTGAGACCCCACTGCGGGTGAAAGGGCGGCATATTGCCGGGAAGATGGCGCGCCCCCTTGAAAAACAGGGGCTGGGCGCCGTACATTGAGTTCGGGCGCGCCCAGAAGGGGCGCCTGTTTGGCCTGCAGGAAGTCTCCTGCCGGTACCGTCGTCATCGCCATTCGGCGTGAGCGGATTTCCTTAACCAGAGGAGACGCTCATGCGCCCGAACTCTCGAAAATCCCTCATCAAACCCCGCTCCCAGGCTTTCCAGGCTCAGGGTGGTCGCTGCTACTACTGCCACCTGCCGATGTGGCAGGCCAATCCCGAACAGTTCGCCGCCCGACATGGGCTGACCCTGGGTCAGGTGCAGGCCTTGCGCTGCACCGGTGAGCACCTGGTCGCGCACAAGGATGGTGGTGGAGTGGGACACGGAAACATTGTGGCTGCCTGCTGGCGTTGCAACCACGGGCGGCACGCCCGGAAGGCAGAGCTGTCGCCGGAGCAGTTCAAGAATCACGTGGGGAAAAGGATGAAGCGGCAGGGCTGGCACAGCGAAGGGCTGCACCGGCTGAAGGGGGAGGGGATGTGCCCAGATCGGGCGAGAAGGGGCGCACCGAGTGATACCAATTTTGATACCAATCGGTGCGTTTTGGTGGGTGCTCGCGTGCGCTAAACCCTTGATTTCTCTACTCTCAGACAACCGAGAAAACCCCTTCCATACCGCATGGTGATGTTGGCGGTAGAGATCACGGTGGAATCCTGAGCTTGGGGCGCACGTAGCGCAAAAAGGGCGCGATTGTAGCGTTTCTGGTTCGGGAAAGGGGTAATCGATCTTCGCCATCGATCCGGTCGCCCGTCGTAGCGCATCCAGTTATATTTCGTGGTGAATATCTGAAATTCGGCAAATAAATTGGATGAATATGTTGGGCGCACGCATGCTTTGGTCAACCCGTAATCGAGAAGCCAACCATGCCGGAGATCCCGTTCATCCTCGCCAGCCTTGACCGGACGCAGGAGCGTTAGGCTGGACACAAGGGTGTTGTTACGCCCAATCCGCTGCCCGGTTTCCCGGTGCCGACGTCCGCCGAATAGGCACATTCATTGAAAACCCAGGGCGAAGGTTTGGCCTTCGCCTCCTTTCGCAAAAGGAGACCACCATGGTGCTCAAAGATATTCTTCCCGGCCAACTGGGCTTCGGTACCGCCCCGCTGGGCAACATGTTCCGCGACATTCCCGAGGAGGAAGCACGGGCGACAGTGGACGCCGCGTGGAACGACGGCATCCGCTACTTCGACAATGCGCCGTTCTACGGTGCGGGGTTGGCGGAAATCCGCATGGGTGAGGCGCTCGCCGGCAGGCGTCGCGAAGACTACGTCATCAGCACCAAGGTCGGCCGCCTGATACTCGACGAAGTCGAGGACGTGAATGCCCGCGACCTCGGTGAAAAGGGCGATGTCTTCCGCTACGGCCGCCCGAACCGGATCGTCAACGACTATTCCGAGGCCGCCACCCTGCGCTCCATCGAAGACAGCCTCAAGCGACTGCGGACCGATCACATCGAGATCGTTTGGGTCCATGACGTGGCCCAGGACTTCTACGGCGACGAATGGCTCAGCGTATTCGAAAGCGCGCGCAAGGGTGCTTTCAGGGCTCTCGACCGACTGCGCGATGAAGGCGTGATCAAGGCCTGGGGCCTGGGCGTCAACCGGGTAGAGCCCATCGAACTGCTGCTCGACCTCGATGAACCGCGCCCAGATGGCTTCCTGCTTGCGGGCCGCTACACGCTGCTCGACCATGAGCGCGCCTTGCAGCGGGTGATGCCGCAGGTGGCAGCGCGCGGCCTGGGCATAGTCGTCGGCGGCCCCTACAGCTCCGGCGCGCTCGTCGGCGGCCCCAACTTCGAGTACGCACCGGCCACGCCCGAGATACTCGCCAGGGTCGCCCGGATCAAGGCCATCGCCGATCGCTATGGCATCAGCATGAAGGCCGCGGGGCTCCAGTTCGCCCTGGCCAACCCGGCGGTGGCCGCGGTCATCCCAGGGGCCAGCAAGCCCGGCCGCATCGCCGAGGACCGCGCCGCGCTGAACGAAGTGGTGCCGGCCGATTTCTGGCGCGAACTGCGCAGCGCCGGATTGGTCGACCCGGCCGCGCCGCTGCCGATCGCGGATTGAGGCGCGCGAAGTGGCCGGGGCGATGGCCCCGGTCACAGGCCTGTCGCAAAAGTGTCAACTTCCGGCGTTAGCCTGACTCGGCTTCCACGGCATATTCGATGCGGCAGCGCATCCCCACACCTTCGCGGTGCAGGCCAACCTCATCAGTTGGCCTTTTTTCTGCCTGCCGCTTCTGCTGTGGTCCCACCGGGTTCAGCGGAGCAGTCCATGGAAATCGCGATCCAGCAGGTCAATCGTGGCGGCAAGGAAGAGTGGCAGGTAGAAGCCCTCGGTATGAAGGTGCCGTTCCGTGATCGTGCCTCGGCGCTGGCATTTGCGGTCAGGTTGCAGGAGCGTGTGGACGCCCCGCACTGGTTGCCGAGACGGGAGCAGCCAGCGTCCACGGAAGAGTGAAGTCGCGCCCTGTCGTTTTCAGCTATTGCCTGCCGGGTGTCCGCTGCGGCAAGAATGCGCCTTCAGGACCAGCAGGAGATAGCACGTGAAGAAGACTCGGTTTTTCGCTGTATTGGCCTTGCAGGCCTGCGCGGTCGCGGCAGTGGCGGGGGAGTGGCCGCAGGGCGGTGGTGAGAAGTTCACCCAGGAGTGCGTTACCAGCGCGGCGCGGCAGGTTCCGCCGGACAAGGCCGCTGCCTACTGCAAGTGCTCCAACGGCATGATGCAGGAGGCGTTCACCTCCCAGCAGTTGGTGGGCGTCACCGAAGGTCGTAAACCTACCGAAGAAGAGCTGACCGTCCTGACCGATATCTCGCGTTTCTGCGCTCGCGAAACCTTGCAGTGAGCCGGTAACAAGAGCGTCACATTCGCTCCCCAGAATGGGCACTGCGCCACGGACGGTGCCCATTCCCCCGCAATGCCCTCATTCCCTGAAGAACACCTGCACCAGGTGATAGCCGAACTGGCTTTTTACCGGACCGTGGATCACCCGTACGGGTTTCTTGAAAATCACCTGATCGATCACCCGCACCATCTGGCCGGGGCGCACCTCGCCCAGGTCGCCGCCGCGCTTGGCGGATGGGCAAATGGAGTGCTTCTTGGCCAGGGTGGCGAAGTCTTCGCCTTTATCCAGGCGCTTCTTCAGTTGCTCGGCTTCCGCCTCGGTCTTGACCAGAATATGGCGGGCAAGGGCCTTGGCCATGGGATTTCCTCTTGGAGTGTGGAGCGGTTCATTGTGCCAGCACGGGCCGCCGCCATACAGTTGCTGACCTGTGATCCGCCACGCGGATGCCTTCACACCTGACCGGACGCGCACACCCATGGACCTCTCATCGATGCTGAAAATCCTGGCCAGCCAGGATGGTTCCGACCTCTACCTGTCCACGGGCGCGCCGCCCTGTGCCAAGTTCAACGGCCTGCTCCGACCGCTCAGCAATGAGCCGCTGAAAGCCGGCGACGTGGCGAAGATTGCCGAATCCATCATGGATGCCGAGCAGCGCGCCGAGTTCGACCGCGAGTTGGAAATGAACCTGGCCATCTCGCTGCCGAACATTGGCCGTTTCCGTATCAACATCTTCCGCCAGCGCAACGAAGTGTCCATCGTCGCGCGGAACATCAAGCTGGACATCCCGCGTTTCGAAGACCTCAAGCTGCCCGAAGTGCTGCTGAAAATGGTGATGGAAAAGCGCGGCCTGGTGCTCTTCGTCGGCGGTACGGGGTCCGGCAAGTCCACCTCCCTGGCGGCGCTGATCGACTACCGCAACCGCAACACCGGCGGCCACATCATCACCATCGAAGACCCGGTGGAGTACGTGCACCGGCACAAGAAATCCATCATCAACCAGCGCGAGGTGGGGGTGGACACCCGCAGCTTCCACGCGGCGCTGAAGAACACCCTGCGCCAGGCGCCGGATGTGATCCTGATCGGCGAGATTCGCGACCGCGAGACCATGGAGCACGCCCTGGCCTTCGCCGACACCGGCCACCTGGCCATTTCCACGCTGCACGCCAACAACGCCAACCAGGCGCTGGACCGTATCATCAACTTCTTCCCCGAAGAGCGCCGTCCGCAGCTGCTCAACGACCTGGGCAACAACCTCAAGGCGTTCGTCTCCCAGCGCCTGGTGCGCACTCAGGACGGCAAACGCCGGGCGGCAGTGGAGGTGCTGCTGGGTACCTCGACCATCAGCGACCTGATCAAGCGCGGGGAATTCCACTCCATCAAGGAGATCATGGAAAAGTCCCGCGGCCTGGGCATGCAGACCTTCGACCAGGCGTTGTTCGACCTGGTGGTGGAGGGCGCCATTCCCGAGGACGAGGCGATCAAGAACGCCGACTCGGCCAACAACCTGCGCCTGAAACTCAAGCTCTACCGTGATGGTCCTGCCTCTGCACCGGTGCCGGCAGCCGCCCCAGCCCCCATAGCGGCGCCTGCCCGTACTGAAGATGCCGCCAGCTGGGGCCTGGAACTGAAGCTCGAAGAGCTGGAAGAGGACGGGCCGGAGGAGCCGGGGCCTCGCTAATGGGGCGGAGGAATGCTTGTCTTGTGGGGGCGAATTCATTCGCTGACCGGACCGAAGGTTCGGCCATGGACACCCTGGGGCAGCTTCGCTGCCCTTAGCGATTGAAATCGCCCTCACAGGCAGAATCACGACCGATTCCAGCCGGATGGCGCTCAACCTGTACGGCCAGATTTAATCGCGTCTGTACATAGCAACCGCACCCCGGCCCGCATAGATTCGCTGCATGCCCCAACCGATCCGGGAGGTCGTGATGCGTATCGCTGTACTGACGTTCGAAGGCTTCAACGAGCTGGACTCCTTCGTGGCCGCCGGCCTGCTCAACCGCATGCGCGGGCAGGGCTGGCGGGCGGAAATCACGTCCCCCAGCGAATGGGTCACTTCGATGAACGGCGTGCGGGTGCAGGCCCAGCAGCCCCTGGAGGCGGCCAACACGGCGGACGTCGTGCTGTTCGGCAGCGGCATCCAGACGCGTGAAATCGCCAAGGACCGCAGCATCCTCGACCGCCTGCGCCTGGACCCGCAGCGCCAACTGATCGGTTCGCAATGCTCCGGCGCCCTGCTCATGGCCAGGCTTGGCCTGCTCGGTAACCTGCCGGCCTGCACTGACCTCACCACCAAACCCTGGGTGATCGAGGCTGGCGTCCAGGTGCTCGATCAGCCGTTCTTCGCCAGCGGCAACCTGGCCACCGCCGGCGGTTGCCTGTCCGCGCCGTACCTGGCGGCCTGGGTGATCGCCAAACTAGCCGGCGAGGATGCCTGCGCCACGGCCCTGCATTATGTGGCGCCGGTCGGGGAGAAGGAGGCGTACATGGAACGGGCCCTGGGTGTGATCAGGCCCTACCTTTAGGCCGGCATCCTGTGGGGGCGATTTCATTCGTCAAGGGCGGCGGAGCTGCCCCGCAGGGCTTCAGGCCGAACCTTCGGTCCGGTTGGCGAATGATTTCGCCCCTATAAGCTCGGGCAGGTCCCGGAACAGCTCCAGCGCCTGCGGATTGGCCAGGGCGTCGGTGTTCTTCACCGGCCGGCCGTGCACCACATTGCGTACCGCCAGCTCGACGAGCTTGCCGCTCAGGGTCCTGGGAATGTCGGCTACGGCGATAATCTTCGCCGGCACATGGCGTGGCGTGGTGTTGGCGCGGATCACCTGGCGGATACGCTCGCGCAGGGCGTCGTCCAGCACCACCCCGTCACGCAAGCGAACGAACAGCACCACCCGCACATCGCCTTGCCAGTCCTGGCCGATGGCGATGGACTCCAGCACCTCTTCTACCTTTTCCACCTGGCGATAGATTTCGGCGGTGCCGATGCGCACGCCGCCGGGGTTGAGCACCGCGTCGGAGCGGCCGTGGATCACCAGGCCACCGTGCGGGGTTTCCTCGGCGTAGTCGCCATGGGCCCAGACGCCGGGGAAGGTGTCGAAGTAGGCCGCCTTGAACTTCGCACCGTCCGGATCGTTCCAGAAGCCCACCGGCATCGACGGGAAGTGCCGGGCGCAGACCAGCTCACCCTTCTCGCCAAACACCCGCTTGCCGTCCTCGTTCCACACCTGCACGTCCATCCCCAGACCCTTGCATTGCAGCTCGCCGCGCCAGACGGGCAGCACCGGATTGCCCAGGGCGAAGCAGGACACGATGTCCGTGCCGCCGGATATCGAGGACAGGCACAGCTCGCCCTTGATGTTGCGGTACACGTACTCGAAGCTTTCGTGGGACAGCGGTGAGCCGGTGGAAAGCAGCGCCTTCAGGCGTTCCAGGCGGTGGCTTTGGCGTGGCCTGGCGCCGGCCTTCTCCAGCGCGGCGAGGTACTTGGCGCTGGTGCCAAAGATGCTGATGCCCTCGGCATCGATCAGGTCCATCAGGCGCTCGGGGCCGGGATGGAAGGGCGAGCCGTCGTAGAGCACCAGCGTGGCGCCGAGGGCGAGGCCGGAAACCAGCCAGTTCCACATCATCCAGCCGCATGTGGTGAAGTAGAACAGGGTGTCCGAGGCCGACAGGTCGCAATGCAGGCCGTGTTCCTTGACGTGCTGCAGCAAGGTGCCGCCCACCCCGTGGACGATGCACTTGGGCACCCCGGTGGTGCCGCTGGAGTAGAGGATGTACAGCGGGTGGTCGAAGGGCACCGGGACGAACACCGGCTCGCCGCCGGGCTGATAGAGGTCGTTCCACAAGGCCACCCGGGCACGGGTGGTGAAGTCCTCCGGCCGCGCTTCGGCCTGGGAGTAGGGCACCACCACCAACTGTTCCAGCCAAGGCATGCGCTCGAGAATTTCATTGAGCTTGCCCGTCAGGTCCAGGTTCTTGCCGGCGTAACGGTAGCCGGCAGCGGCGATCAGCACCTTGGGCTCGATCTGGCCGAAGCGGTCGATCACCCCCTGGGTGCCGAAGTCCGGCGAGCAGGATGACCAGGTGGCGCCCAGGCTGGTGGCGGCGAGCATGCCGGCGACGGTCTGCCAGGTGTTCGGCATGAAGGCTACCACCCGATCACCGACGCCCACGCCCATGGTTTTCAGGCTCTGTTGCAGGCCGGCGACATGGGCGGCCAGTTCGGCGTAGGTCAGTTGCAGGCGGCTGCCGTCTTCGCCGATGGCCACCAGGGCCGGATGGCCGTCGCGACGGCGCAGCAGGTGTTCAGCGAAGTTCAGCGTGGCGCCGGGGAACCAGCGGGCGTCGGGCATCACGCTGCTTTCTTGCAGAACGGCGCTGGGTAGCGCGCTGAAACGGATGTCGAAAAACTCGACGATCGCCTGCCAGAAGGCCTCGCGACGATCCAGGCTCCAGGCATGCAGGGCAGGGTAGTCGGGCAGGTCCAGCCCCTGTTGCCGGCTGACCTGGCGGCGGAAGGCATCCATGCGGGTGGCGGCGATCCGCGCTGGGCTGGGAGTCCACAGTGGCTGATCCATCTGCGCATCCTCATCTTGCGAGTCTTGGGTCGTCCGTCTGCTATCAGCATAGGCCCTGGCTCAAGGCCGGGGCAGGTCGAGGCGGTTCCAGTCGGGGGTGTGCAGCAGCACGTCACTCAGTGCCTGGGCAGCGGTGGAAAGCGTGTGCTCGGCCAACCGCAGCAGGCCCACGCGGCGCTCCACCTGGGGGCTGTGCAGGGCGATGCAGTGGGCGCCCAACTCTTCCATCTGCTGGATGCACAGGCTGGGCACGGCGCTGACGCCCAACCCTTGGGCCACCATCCGGCCCACGGTCACCAGTTGGTGGCTCTCGAAGGCGACCGGCAGGCGGCCATGCTGCGGAGCGAGTACTTCTTCCAGCATCAGCCGCACCGCGGATGGGCGTTGCAGGGTGATGAAGTTTCCCTGCAGCAGCTCTGCCCAGCCCACCTCGGCGCGCTGGGCCAGCGCGCAGTCGGCGGGCACCACGGCGACGAAGCGGTCGGTGTAGAAGGGCGTGAAGTCGAGCCCGTCGAGGGACTCGGGTTCGAAGGCGATACCCAGCTCCACCCGCCGGTTGCGCACCATCTCCAGCACCTGCTCGTTGATCACGTCATGCACCGCCACGTTGACCTTGGGGTGCTGGTCGCGGAAGGCCTTGAGCGCGGCCGGCAGCAGGTTGCCGGCGAAGGAGGGCATGGCGGCGATGGAGACCTTGCCCAATTGCAGGGTGAAGTGCTGGCGCAGCAGTTCCTCGGCATTGTCCCAGTCCGCCAGCAGGCGCCGGGCGATGGGCAGCAGGGTTTCCCCTTCGGGCGTCAGGGCGACGCTGCGCGTCGTGCGCACCAGCAACTGGCCGCCGAGGGATTCCTCCAGGTTCTTGATCGCCAGGCTCAGCGCCGGCTGGGACAGGTGCAGCCGTTCGCAGGCCTGGGCGAAGCTCAGGCTCTGGGCTACAGCGAGGAAGGCGCGCAACTGCTTGATGGTCATTGATTTGGTTTGCTTATGAATCGTTAGGAAAAACAAACTTAACAAATCAGTCTGTGCAGGAGAAGCTCTGACCCACTCACCGGCGGCACTGCGCCGCGACCAATAAAGACAAGAGGCACATGAGCATGAGTGGACTCGACAAGCGAGTAAGCAGCTACGAGGAAGCCCTGGACGGGCTGACAGACAACATGACCGTCCTGGCCGGTGGTTTCGGCCTTTGTGGCATCCCCGAGAACCTGATCGCCGAGATCCGCCGCCGTGGCGTCACGGGCCTCACCGTGGTTTCCAATAACTGTGGCGTCGATGGTTTCGGCCTCGGCGTGCTGCTGGAAGACCGCCAGATCCGCAAGATGGTTGCCTCCTACGTGGGTGAGAACGCCCTGTTCGAGAAGCAACTGCTGAGCGGCGAGCTGGAAGTCGAACTGACCCCGCAAGGCACCCTGGCCGAGAAACTGCGCGCAGGTGGTGCCGGTATTCCGGCCTTCTTCACCGCCACCGGCTACGGCACCCCGGTTGCCGAAGGCAAGGAAGTGCGCGAGTTCAACGGCCGTCCTCATATCCTCGAACCGTCCATCACCGGTGACTTCGCCATCGTCAAGGGCTGGAAGGCCGACTACTACGGCAACGTGATCTACCGCCACACCGCGCAGAACTTCAACCCGGTGGTGGCCACTGCCGGCCGCATCACCGTGGTCGAAGTCGAAGAGATCGTCGCGCCGGGCGAACTGGACCCGACCCAGATCCACACTCCGGGCATCTATGTCGACCGCATCATTCTGGGCAGTTTTGAGAAGCGCATCGAAAAGCGCACCGTCCGCTCCTGATCACGACAAGAAGAATTCGAGGAAATCGACATGGCACTGACCCGCGAACAAATGGCCCAGCGCGTGGCCCGCGAACTGAAAGATGGCTACTACGTCAACCTGGGCATCGGCATCCCGACCCTGGTGGCCAACTACGTACCCGAAGGCATGGAAGTGATGCTGCAGTCCGAGAACGGCCTGCTGGGCATGGGCGCCTTCCCCACCGAAAATGAAGTCGATGCCGACATGATCAACGCCGGCAAACAGACCGTTACCGCGGTCAAGGGCGCGTCCATCTTCTCCTCGGCCGAGTCGTTCGCGATGATCCGCGGCGGCCACGTCGACCTGACCGTGCTCGGCGCCTTCGAGGTGGACGTCCACGGCAACATCGCTTCCTGGATGATCCCCGGCAAGCTGGTCAAGGGCATGGGCGGCGCCATGGACCTGGTCGCCGGTGCCGACAACATCATCGTCACCATGACCCACGCCTCCAAGGACGGTGAGTCCAAGCTGCTGGAACGCTGCGAGCTGCCGCTGACCGGCGCTGGCTGCATCCGCAAGGTGTTGACCGACCTGGCCTACCTGGAGATCGAGAACGGTGCCTTCATCCTGCGTGAAACCGCGCCGGGCGTGAGCATCGCCGAAATCGCCGAGAAAACCGCCGGCCGCCTGATCGTCCCCGACGACGTGGTTGAAATGACCTTTTGATTGCTCTACCGCTCCGGAGGAGGCCACCACGCATGGTGTCCTCCGGCGCGGTCTTTTCGTTTTGTAGTTCGTAGGATGGGTGGCGCGGAGCGATACCCATCAATCGAGAGCCGCCCCATGTGGTGCAGGAGTTCCAAACATGCAAGATGTCGTTATCGTCGCCGCCACCCGCACCGCCATCGGCAGTTTCCAGGGTGCCCTGGCGAACATTCCCGCCCCGGAACTGGGCGCTGCGGTGATCCGCCAGTTGCTGGCCCAGACCGGCCTCGACGGCGCAGAAGTGGATGAAGTCATCCTCGGCCAGGTGCTCACCGCAGGCTCCGGCCAGAACCCGGCCCGTCAGGCGGCGATCCTCGCCGGCCTGCCGCACGCGGTACCGGCCATGACCCTGAACAAGGTCTGCGGCTCCGGCCTCAAGGCCCTGCACCTGGCGGCCCAGGCGATCCGCTGTGGAGACGCCGAGGTGATCATCGCCGGTGGCCAGGAGAACATGAGCCTGGCGCCCTACGTGATGCCGGGTGCCCGCACCGGTCTGCGCATGGGCCATGCCAAGCTGGTCGACACCATGATCCAGGACGGCCTGTGGGACGCCTTCAACGACTACCACATGGGCATCACCGCCGAGAACCTGGTGGAGAAGTACGGCATCAGCCGTGAAGCCCAGGACGCCTTCGCCGCTGCCTCGCAGCAGAAGGCCGTGGCCGCCATCGAAGGTGGGCGATTCGTGGATGAGATCACCCCGATCCTGATCCCGCAGCGCAAGGGCGACCCCGTTGCCTTCGCCACGGACGAGCAGCCGCGCGCCGGCACCACAGCCGAAGCCCTGGCCAAGCTCAAGCCGGCCTTCAAGAAAGACGGCAGCGTCACTGCCGGCAATGCCTCCAGCCTCAACGACGGCGCCGCCGCCGTGTTGCTGATGAGCGCCGCCAAGGCCAAGGCCCTCGGCCTGCCGGTGCTGGCTCGCATCGCCAGCTATGCCAACGCCGGCGTCGACCCGGCGATCATGGGCATCGCCCCGGTCTCGGCGACCCGTCGCTGTCTGGAAAAGGCCGGCTGGAACCTGGCTGATCTCGACCTGATCGAAGCCAACGAAGCCTTCGCCGCCCAGGCGCTGTCCGTCGGGCAGGAGCTGGGCTGGGATGCCGGCAAGGTCAACGTCAACGGCGGCGCCATCGCCCTGGGCCATCCCATTGGCGCCTCCGGCTGCCGCGTGCTGGTGAGCCTGCTGCACGAAATGATCAAGCGCGATGCGAAGAAGGGCCTGGCGACCCTGTGCATCGGCGGCGGCCAAGGTGTAGCCCTGGCCATCGAACGCTAAGCCGCAATACACCCGACCCGCATTGCGGGTCATGTAGGGTGGATCGATAAAGCGCGATCCACCCTACGATTGCTTCACCCATAACTAGAAAGCTCCAACGGACCGGGCCCACCTGGTCCTCGCAAGGCCATCACGCACGAGCCCAAGGCCGAAAGGTTTACGGGCACCCGACCTCACCATGCCCCTGATGGGCGTGGCGTCGTCGTTTCAGACAGAAAGAGGGCAGAGACCCTCGGATTCGATCAAGACCACTGTCCCGGCGCCCGGCCGCCATTGCGGCTGGGCGATTGCCGATAAAAACAACACTCCCGAGGTACCCGATGGCCACAACACTTCAAGAAAGCCGCTCAGCACGCTTTGCCATGCGTTGCTCGAACTGGGCGGAACGCTGGTTCCCTGATTCCTGGGTCTTTGCCGCAGTCGCCGTTCTGCTGGTGACGGTCGCAGCCCTGGCGATGGGCGCGCCGGCCAGCCAGGCCGCCAAAGCTTTTGGCGACGGATTCTGGAGCCTGATTCCCTTCACCATGCAGATGGCCTTCGTGGTCATCGGCGGCTATGTGGTTGCCAGCTCCGGCCCGGCGTCGCGCCTGATCGATCTGTTGGCCCGCGTGCCGAAGAACGGCCGCTCGGCCGTGTGCTGGGTAGCGCTGATCTCCATGGTCGCGTCGCTGCTGAACTGGGGCCTGTCGCTGGTGTTCGGCGGCTTGCTGGTGCGCGCCCTGGCCCGCCGTGAAGAACTGAAGATGGACTACCGCGCCGCCGGTGCCGCCGCCTACCTGGGTCTGGGCGCCGTGTGGGCCCTTGGTCTGTCCTCGTCGGCCGCGCAGTTGCAGGCCAACCCGGCCAGCCTGCCGCCGTCGATTCTCGCCATCACCGGCGTGATTCCCTTCACCGAAACCATCTTCCTCTGGCAGTCGGGCGTGATGCTGCTGGCGCTGATGGTGGTGTCCCTGGTGATCGCCTACATGACCGCACCCAGCGCCGCCAGTGCGCGTGATGCCAAGTCCTGCGGCGTTGATCCGAGCTTCACCGCGCCGCCGCAAGTCAAGCCGACCCGTCCGGGCGAATGGCTGGAACATAGCCCGTTGCTGATCATCCTGCTGGTGGTGCTGGCCGGTGGCTGGCTGGCCCAGGAGTTCGCCAGCAAGCCGGCGATCACTGCCATTTCCGGCCTGAACACCTACAACCTGCTGTTCATCATGGCGGGCGCGCTGCTGCACTGGCGCCCGCGCAGCTTCCTCGATGCCGTGACCCGTGCGGTGCCCACCACCACGGGCGTGCTGATCCAGTTCCCGCTGTACGGTTCCATCGCTGCGATCATGACCACGGTCAAGGGTGTCGACGGCCAGACCCTGGCGCACCACATCTCCACCTTCTTCGTGCAGATCGCCAACCACGACACCTACGCGCTGCTGATGGGCGTGTACTCAGCCGTGCTGGGCTTCTTCATCCCGTCCGGTGGCGGCAAGTGGATCATCGAGGCGCCCTACGTGATGCAGGTGGCGAATGAACTGCAGTACCACCTGGGCTGGTCGGTGCAGATCTACAACGCCGCCGAGGCGCTGCCGAACCTGATCAACCCCTTCTACATGCTGCCGCTGCTGGGCGTGCTGGGCCTGAAGGCGCGCGACCTGATCGGCTTCTCCTTCGTCCAGTTGCTGGTGCATATCCCGCTGGTGCTGGTGCTGCTGTGGGGCCTGGGCAAGACGCTGGCCTACATTCCGCCGGTCATGCCCTGACGTTTCGACTCGGGGGTGACCCTCACCCCCAGCCCCTCTCCATGCCGCGGAGCGGGGCTCGTGCCTGACCGTCCGCGCGAGCCCGGCAGTCGGCGCGAATAGTCTCCGCCTCCCTCCAGGCGAGGGGCAGTGAAGATCGTTGGTCCCGGAACGGGGCCAACTTCTCCCTTTTTTACGCTTTCTTGATGGCTCCGCTCGCCCTCTGGACTCGTTCCTTTACGCCCTCCGTTCCGACAATGGCTCCACGGCGGCATAGACCGCATTCAGGAGCACAAGCAATGAGCATTCTCGACGGGGTGTCCCTGGTTCTGGCCATGGGACTTTTCATTTATTTGCTGGTCGCGCTGCTGCGCGCCGAGCGCGGCTAGGAGGCCACATGCAACTTCAGGACATCGGCCTCATCCTGGCCTTCTTCGTGCTGGTGTTGGCGCCGGCACCTTTCCTCGGACGTTTCTTCTACCGGGTGATGGAGGGGCAACGCACCTTCCTGACCCCGGTTTTCTCGCCCGTCGAGCGTTTCTGCTACCGCGTCTCCGGCGTCGACTCCGAGCGAGAGCAGGACTGGAAGACCTACGCGCTGGCCCTGGTGGCTTTTTCCCTCGCCAGCCTGGTCGTTCTGTTCGCCATCCTCATGCTGCAAGGTGGATTGCCGCTGAACCCGCAGAAATTGCCGGGCCTGGAGTGGAGCCTGGCGTTCAACACTGCCGTCAGCTTCATGACCAATACCAATTGGCAGGCCTACAGCGGTGAAGCCAGCCTGAGCTACTTCAGCCAAATGGTCGGCCTGGGCGTGCAGAACTTCGTCAGCCCTGCTGTCGGCCTGGCCGTACTGGTCGTGTTCTGCCGCGGTATTGCCCGTCGTTCGACCGACAGCATCGGCAACTTCTGGGTGGACCTGACTCGCGCGACCCTCTACGTGCTGCTGCCTCTGTGCCTGCCGCTGGCGCTGTTCCTGGTCTGGCAGGGCGTTCCGCAAAGCTTCTTCGACTACGCCCACGCCGTGACCCTGCAGGGCGCCGACCAGAGCATCCCGCTGGGACCTGCCGCCAGCCAGATCGCCATTAAGCAACTGGGCACCAACGGTGGCGGCTTCTTCGGCGTCAACTCGGCGCACCCGTTCGAGAACCCCACGGCCTGGAGCAACTTGCTGGAGATGGCGTCCATCATCCTGATCCCGGCGGCCCTGGTGTTCACTTTTGGCCACTACGTCAAGGACCTGCGCCAGAGCCGTGCGCTGCTGGCCTGCATGCTGGTGCTGTTCGTCATCGGCCTGGGCGTGACCCTGTACAGCGAATACCAACCGAACCCGGCGCTGGCTGCACTGCCGATCGAGCAGAGCGGTTCGCTGGAAGGCAAGGAGAGTCGACTCGGTATCGCCGCTTCGGCGCTCTGGGCCGTGACCACCACTGCTGCGTCCAACGGTTCGGTCAACGCCATGCATGACAGCTTCAGTGCCCTGGGCGGCATGGTGCCAATGTTCAACATGATGCTCGGCGAGATCATCTTTGGCGGCGTTGGTGCTGGTCTCTACGGCATGCTGCTGTTCGTGCTGATCGCCGTATTCCTCGCCGGCCTGATGATCGGCCGCACCCCGGAATACCTCGGCAAGAAGTTGGAAGCCCGCGAAGTCCGTCTGCTGGTGGCGACCCTGCTGGTGATGCCGGTTGGCGTGCTGGTGTTCTGCGGCCTGGCCATCAGCCTTGAAGGCCCTGCGGCTTCCATCACCAACCCCGGCGCCCACGGCTTCAGCCAGGCCCTTTATGCCTACACCTCGGGTACCGCCAACAACGGTTCGGCCTTCGCCGGCTTCGGCGCCAACACGCCGTTCCATAACGTGTTGATCGGCCTTGCCATGATCCTTGGCCGCTTCGGCTACATCCTCCCGGTGCTGGCCATCGCCGGCAGTCTGGCAGCGAAGAAGCGCGCGCCGCTTGGCGCCAACAGCTTCCCTACCCACGGCCCGCTGTTCGTCACCTTGCTGATCCTGACCATTCTGCTGGTCGGCGGCCTGACCTTCCTGCCGGCGTTGGCCCTTGGGCCGATCGCTGAACACCTTGCGCTGATCCAGGGCTTCTAACGGAGAACCAACATGAATGCCCCCATGCAGGCGCTCAAAGGCGCCAAGCAGCAACCCAAGACCTCCTTCGCCGCGCTGTGGAAACCGGCGCTGCGCCAGGCCTTCGTCAAACTGGACCCGCGCCAGCTGGTACGTTCGCCGGTTATCCTGGTGGTCGAGCTGACCGCGGTGCTTACCACCGTTCTCTGCTTCATCCCCAACCCGGCGGTGAGCACCGGCCTGGCCGTACAGATCGCCCTCTGGCTGTGGTTCACCGTGCTCTTCGCCAACTTCGCCGAAGCCCTGGCCGAGGGCCGTGGCAAGGCCCGCGCCGACAGCCTGCGTGCCGGTAGCCAGGGCCTGACCGCGCGCCGCCGCAAGGCCAATGGCCAGTTCGAGACCGTTCCGGCCGCGAGCCTGCGTCGTGGTGACGTGGTGCGTGTAGAAGCCGGTGAACTGATCCCCGGTGATGGTGAAGTGATCGAAGGCATCGCCGCGGTCAACGAAGCGGCCATCACGGGCGAATCGGCGCCGGTGATCCGCGAGTCCGGCGGCGACCGTTCCGCCGTCACCGGCAACACGCGCATCGTTTCCGACTGGCTGCTGGTGAACATCACCGCCAACCCCGGTGAGTCCACCCTGGACCGGATGATCGCCCTGGTGGAGGGTGCCAAGCGCCAGAAAACCCCCAACGAGGTGGCGCTGGACATCCTGCTGCTGGGCCTGACGCTGATCTTCCTGTTGGTGGTGGCCACCCTGCAGCCCTTCGCCCGCTATGCCGGTGGCGACCTGCCGCTGGTCTATCTGGTAGCGCTGCTGGTGACCCTGATCCCCACCACCATCGGCGGCCTGCTGTCGGCCATCGGCATCGCCGGCATGGACCGCCTGGTGCGCCTGAACGTGATCGCCAAGTCCGGACGTGCAGTAGAGGCCGCGGGTGACGTGCATGTGCTGCTGCTGGACAAGACCGGCACCATCACCTTCGGTAACCGCCGTTGCAGCGCGATGATCAAGGCCCCCGGCGTGGCCGGCAAAGAGCTCTCCGACGCCGCGCTGCTGGCCTCGCTCGCCGACGAAACGCCGGAAGGCAAGTCCATCGTCGAATACCTGCGCGCACTGCACTCGATGCAAGAGCCTGCTCGTGACGAGATCACCGTCATTCCCTTCACCGCCGAGACGCGTCTCTCCGGCGCCGACTGGGCTGGCCACAGCTACCGAAAGGGTGCTGTGGATGCGGTACTCGACTGGGTCGGCATGAGTCGCGAGGACGTGCCGGCGCCGCTGGCCCGCGAGATCGAGAAGATCGCCCAGAGTGGCGGCACGCCGCTGCTGGTGGCGGCCGACGGAACACTGTTGGGCGCCATCCACCTCAAGGACGTGGTCAAGCCTGGCATCCGTGATCGCTTCGCCGAACTGCGCCAGATGGGCATCCGCACCGTGATGGTGACCGGCGACAACCCGCTTACCGCTGCTGCCATCGCTGCCGAGGCCGGGGTAGACGACGTGATCGCCGAGGCCACGCCGGAGAAGAAGCTGGCACGCATCCGCCAGGAGCAGGGCGAAGGCAAGATGGTCGCCATGTGCGGCGACGGCGCCAACGACGCACCGGCGCTGGCCCAGGCCGACGTGGGCCTGGCCATGAACGACGGCACCCAGGCCGCCCGCGAGGCTGCCAACCTGGTGGACCTGGATTCCGACCCCACCAAGCTGCTCGACGTGGTGCAGGTGGGCAAGGAACTGCTGGTGACCCGTGGCGCGCTCACCACCTTCTCGGTGGCCAACGACGTGGCCAAGTACTTCGCCATCCTCCCGGCGCTGTTCGCCGGCATCTACCCGCAGCTGGGTGTGCTGAACATCATGGAGCTGGCCAACCCGCAAAGCGCCATCCTCTCGGCCATCGTGTTCAACGCGCTGATCATCATCGGGCTGATTCCACTGGCCTTGCGCGGGGTGCGGGTGCAGGCCGCGGACGCCGCCAGCCTGCTGCGCCGCAACCTGCTGATCTACGGCCTGGGCGGCATCGTCGCGCCCTTCGTCGGCATCAAGCTGATCGACGTCCTGCTCAACGCAGTGGGACTGGTGTGAACCACCCCCTCTCCCTCAGGGAGAGGGGTCGGGGGTGAAGGTTTCTCACCCCCCCCAGGACTTAGATTTCCCGCGAGGAACTGAATATGCTTAGCCAACTCCGCCCAGCCATAAGCCTTCTGGCCTTGATGACCCTGATCACCGGCGTCGCCTATCCGCTCACCGTTACCGGCATTGCCCAACTGGCCTTCCCCGAGCAGGCCAATGGCAGCCTGGTGCATGACGCCAAGGGCGAGGTGCGCGGCAGCTCGTTACTGGCGCAAAACTTCGACGGCCCCGAGTGGTTCCAGCCGCGCCCGTCGGCCGCAAGCTTTGCCACCGTGGCCAGCGGCGCCAGCAACCTGGCGCCGAGCAACCCGGCCCTGGTCGAGCGCATCAACAAGGACGCGCACCGCCTGGCCACCGAAGGCCACGGCAAGGTGCCCATGGCCCTGGTCACCACCTCTGGCAGCGGCCTCGACCCGCACCTGCCGCCGGAGGCCGCGCGTTTCCAGATTGCACGTATCGCCGCCGAACGCAGCCTGCCGGCCGATTCCCTGGAACGACTGGTTGAACAACACACCGAGCGGCCCCTGATCGGTCCGGCGGTGGTCAACGTACTGGCCCTGAACACAGCGTTGAATGAGATGACTCGATGAGTGATGCGCAGCGCGCCGATGCGCTTCTGGCCGAGATGCCCCAGGGAGGGCGTGGCCGCCTGAAAGTCTTCCTTGGCGCCGCGCCTGGCGTGGGCAAGACCTACGCCATGCTGCAGGCTGCCCAGGCGCAACTGCGCCAGGGCGTCGACCTGCGCGCCGCCGTGGTGGAAACCCACGGTCGCGCGGAGACCGAAGCCATGCTCGCCGGACTGCCGCAGCAACCGCTGCGGCGTTTCGATTACCGCGGCATGCAACTGACCGAGATGGACCTGGACGGCATCCTCGCCCGTCCGCCGCGCCTGGCCCTGGTGGACGAGCTGGCCCATACCAATGCCCCCGGCAGCCGACACGCCAAGCGCTGGCAGGATGTGCAGGAGCTGCTCGACGCTGGCATCGACGTCTACACCACCGTCAACGTCCAGCACCTGGAAGCGCTCAACGACCAGGTGCATGACATCACCGGCGTGCAGGTACGCGAGACCCTGCCGGACTGGGTCCTG
Source organism: Pseudomonas sp. BN415 (assembly GCF_029871195.1). NCBI lineage: Bacteria > Pseudomonadati > Pseudomonadota > Gammaproteobacteria > Pseudomonadales > Pseudomonadaceae > Pseudomonas > Pseudomonas sp. BN415. The sequence continues at coordinate 12,927 of NZ_SSOK01000020.1, read as the reverse complement.
CAGGAGGCTGACGAAATCCTCCTGGTCGACCTGCCGCCCCGCGAATTGCTCGAACGCCTGCGCGAAGGCAAGGTCTATGTGCCTGAGCAGGCGCGCGCCGCCATCGACGCCTTCTTCTCCCAGACCAATCTCACCGCCCTGCGTGAGCTGGCCATGCAGACCGCCGCCGCACGGGTGGATGCCGACCTCAATCGTCGTTACCGCCAGCGTGGCCTGGAAGCACCGGCTGTGCGCGGGCGGCTGCTGCTAGGCATTGATGGTGACCATCAGGCCGAGCGCCTGGTGCGGCATGCCAGCCGGGTGGCCGAGCGGCGCCATCTGCCCTGGTCGGTCGTCCACGTTGATACCGGAGGCGACCGCTCCGAAGAGGTACGTTCACGCCTGCAGAGTGCGCAACAACTGGCAGAGCGACTCGGCGGTGAAGTCGTGACCCTGCGTGGTGAGTCCGTAGCCAACGCCCTGGTCCAGCACGCCAACGAGCGCCGCGCCAGCCTGTTGCTGGTCGGCCGCAGCCGTCAGCGTCTGCGCCGCCGCCTGCTCGGCAGAGGGCTGGCGGAGCGCTTGCTGCACCTTGGCGAGGGACTGGAAATCAGCGTGCTGGATACCGAAGCTGACCGTCGCCCACCCAGTCCGCGCGCCAGCGATTCTGCGCGTCTGGTGGACTACGGCCTCGCGGTGCTGGCCGCCATCACCGCCAGTGCCCTGGCCTGGGTGGTGTCCCACTCCCTCGAACTGCCGAACATTTCCCTGGTATTCCTCGCCGCCGTGCTGCTGGTTGCGGTTCGCAGCAGCCTGGGACCTGCGTTGCTGTGCGCCGGATTGTCCTTTCTCGCGTACGACTTCCTGTTCATCCCGCCGACGTTCTCGTTGACCATCGCCCGCCAGGAAGACGTGCTGACGCTGCTGTTCTTCCTGCTGATGGCCGGTCTGACCGGCAACCTGGCTTCGCGCCAGCGCCGGCAGTTGGATGCCCTGCGTGATACCCAGTCGGAAACCACGGCATTGCTTGACCTGTCGCGCAAGCTCACCGCCGCCACCGACCGCCAGGCTGTCCTTAATGTCGCGATTCAGCAGTTTGGCGCCTGGACGGATGTGGAGGTTTGCCTGCTTTCCCGAGGCCGCGACGGCATCTGGAAGGTGGAAGCAGGCGCCCAACGCCTGCTGGCGGACCAGGAACGGGCAGCTGCGGAATGGTCCTGGCAGCACGATCAACCGGCGGGCCTGGGGACCGACACCTTGCCGGGCGGGCGCTGGTGGTGGCTACCGCTGTCGGGCGAGGAAGGGCCGCTGGTGCTGCTGGGCATCAGCCCGCGCGACGAAGCGCCGCTTCCGGCGGGCCGGCGTCGGCTGATCGCCGCCCTCGGCCAACCGCTGGCCCAGGCCCTGGCCCGTGCCCAATTGGCCGAAGACTTGGAGGCCGCGCGCCTGCACGGCGAGACCGAACAGTTGCGTAGCGCATTGCTGGCGTCGGTTTCCCATGACCTGCGCACGCCGCTTACCGCCATGCGCGGCTCCATCGACAGCCTGCTTGCCCTGGGCGAGGCCATTCCCATGGCGGACCGCCGCGAGTTGCTGGAAGGCACCCGCGACGAAGCCGAACGCCTGGACCGTTACATCCAGAACCTGCTGGACATGACCCGTCTCGGCCATGGCGGCCTCAAGCTGGCGCGCGATTGGGTGGCCCCGGTGGATATCGTCGCCAGCGCGCTGCAGCGCCTGCGCCCGGTACTGGCGCCATTGCGAGTGGAAACCGTTGTGCCGGAGCAACTGCCGCTGCTCTATGTACACGCTGCGTTGATCGAGCAGGCACTGGTCAATGTGCTGGAGAACGCCGCGCGTTTCTCGCCCAGCCAGGGGCGCCTGCGTGTTGCGGTGGAGGCAGACGAAACCGAGCTGCGTTTCTCCGTCAGCGACCAGGGCCCGGGCATTCCGCCGGAAGAGCGCGACAGGATCTTCGACATGTTCTATACCGCCGCTCGGGGTGATCGGGGCGGGCAGGGCACCGGCCTGGGCCTGGCCATTTGCCAGGGCATGGTCGGCGCCCACGGCGGCCGCGTGACCGTGAGCGAAGGCCTGGACGGCCGTGGCGCGACCCTGACCCTTCACCTGCCGCTGCACCCGCAGCCCCAGTTGGAGGAGGAATGATTGCAGTACCTTGTAGGGGCGAGTTCATTCGCCAAGGGTGGCGAAGTCACCCCACAGGACTTCCGGGGCAGACCTTCGGCCTGCTTGGCGAATGAATTGGCTGGGTGTTGCAGGGAGCTGCATTGCCCGTAGGCTCTTGGCCCGATGGTCAACTTCTCGCAACAGCTAACGCAGACATCGCCAATGTATTCGCCCCTACAGTAAAGGTGCTCCATTTGAAACCGGAAACGACGAACCACGCATGACAACCAATCAACCGACCATCCTCGTCATCGACGACGAAGCGCAGATCCGCAAGTTCCTGCGCATCAGCCTGGCTGCCCAGGGCTATCGGGTGCTGGAGGGCGCCAATGGCCGCGAAGGGCTGGCCCAGGCAGCGCTGGCCAAGCCCGACATGGTCGTGCTCGACCTCGGTCTGCCGGACATGGATGGCCAGGACGTGCTGCGCGAGCTGCGCGAATGGTCCCAGGTGCCGGTGCTGGTGCTCTCGGTGCGCGCCAGCGAGGGCGAGAAGGTGCTGGCCCTGGACGGGGGCGCCAATGACTACGTGACCAAGCCGTTCGGTATTCAGGAATTCCTCGCCCGCGTGCGGGTGCTGTTGCGCCAGGGCGGTCCTGGCGAGCAGCAGGAAGCCAGCGTCACCAGCGGCCCGTTGCGGCTGGACTTCGCCTATCGCCGGGTGAGCCTGGACAACGAAGACGTGTCGCTGACCCGCAAGGAGTACGCCGTGCTCGCCCAACTGGCCCGCCACCTCGGCCGGGTGGTCACCCAGCAGCAACTGCTCAAGGACATCTGGGGCCCAACCCACGTCGAGGACACCCATTACCTGCGCGTAGTCGTGGGGCACCTGCGCCAGAAGCTCGGCGATGACCCGGCCAACCCGCGCTTCATCGTTACCGAAGCGGGCGTCGGCTATCGGTTGAAAGAGGCCTGAACAAGGCTGTGCCGTCATGCCCGCGGCGCGCGTCCAGTGCTCCATGAGCGCGAAGACGCTCTCTTAACGGAAGGACCGGCATGCAGCAACTGTTGAACGAAATCCTCGATGAAGTCCGCCCCCTGATCGGCCAGGGCAAGGTCGCCAGCTACATTCCCGCACTCTCCAGTGTCAGCGGGGACCAGCTCGGCATTGCCGTCTACAGCAACGACGGCGAACTCTATTACGCGGGTGACGGCCTGACGCCGTTCTCCATCCAGAGCATCTCCAAGGTCTTCAGTCTGGTGCAGGCCATCCAGCACTCGGGCGAGGACATCTGGCAGCGTCTGGGGCACGAGCCTTCCGGCCAGCCGTTCAACTCGCTGGTGCAGCTGGAGTTCGAACGCGGCGTGCCGCGCAACCCCTTCATCAACGCCGGCGCCCTGGTGATCTGCGATATCAACGAATCGCGTTTCGCCGCACCGTCGCTGTCCATGCGCGACTTCGTCCGGCGCCTGTCGGGCAACCCCCATGTAGTGTCCGATGAGGTGGTGGCCCGTTCCGAATACCAGCACCGTGCGCGTAACGCCGCCATGGCCTACCTGATGCAGTCCTTCGGTAACTTCCGCAATGACGTGGAGGCCGTGCTGCACAGCTACTTCCACCACTGCGCGATTCGCATGAGCTGCGCCGACCTGGCCCTGGCCTTCAGCTTCCTCGCCAACAACGGCGTCAGCCCCCACAGCGGTGAACAGGTGCTCACCCCGCGCCAGGCCAAGCAGCTGAACGCCATCATGGCCACCAGCGGCCTCTACGACGAAGCCGGCAACTTCGCCTACCGCGTCGGCCTGCCGGGCAAGAGCGGGGTAGGGGGCGGGATAGTCGCGGTAGTGCCGGGGCGCTTCACCGTCTGCGTCTGGTCACCGGAACTCAACGAGGCCGGCAATTCGCTGGCGGGAATGGCAGCGCTGGAAAAACTGTCCGAGCGGATCGGCTGGTCGATTTTCTAGCCTGCCCCCGACGCACCGGACGCTGCCTGTCCGGAGCCGGGCCGATCTGCAACTCGCGTGGCTGATAAGGAAATCGAGAACGCTATGACCGATCGCGAGCAATGCCAACGCAATGGCTATGTGCTGCTCCGTCGAGCCATACCGGCCCAATGGCTGGATGACCTTCGCGCTGTGTTCGATGCCGGTGTGAAGCCATCGAACCATTGGCCCGTGCCACGTGGCATGGACTGGCGCCATGCGCAGCTGGACCTTGATCCCAAGGTCCAGGCGGTTTGTCGCCTGCCGGGGCTGCTGGCAGCGGTGGGCGAGTTGATCGGGGAGCGGTTCTTCCTTTCCCAGGTGGAGGGGCGCGAGCCCCTTGGCGGTGGCGGTCACCAGCGACTGCACCGTGACCTGTCGGCCCAGCGGCCCGGCGACATGGTCAACGCCTTGGCGTTTCTCGACGACTACGGCCCCGAGAACGGCGCGACACGCATCGTCCCCGGCAGCCATCGCCCCGAGCCGGGCGAGCCGCCCTTCGACTTCAACGACGAATCCCGCTCGGTGCCGCTTTCAGGCTCGGCGGGCGACATACTCGTGTTCGATGTCGACCTCGTGCACGCCGGCAGCCTGAACGCCATCGGCGCTCGCCGGCGCTCTCTCCTGATCAGCTATTTCTCGGAATCTCTCTACGCCTCACACCTCAAAACCGCGAGCTTGCGCGGCGTTCGGATGGACACGAGCGAACGGTTCGACCCTACGGATTTTGCCCTGAAAGGCCCCGTAGCCTGACCAGGATGGCTTGTGCCTGATCGGCGCCAGTTGCCCCGCTCCTCTTCAGGGGTGAAGAGGCATGCTTTCGGAAGCATCGCTTCCGGTGTCGATGAACGCCGGGGCGCAGGGCGGGGGCTTGGGGAGAGGGGGGCTGGCACGAAGTCCTGGAAGCGCAAGGGCGCTCGTTGTCGCGTCGCGGCACTGATTCCAGCTTTTGAACGTGCCCCGCGAGGACGATTCGATTCGGCAGGGGAGTGGGTGCTATCCACCTTGGTGAGCGCGATGTCGAGCCGGTACGGATAGGCGTACGTGGATAGAACAGCGTCGCTGTTGGCCGAAAGAAGCCCGCCGCACGTTTCTTCTTCCGGCCCAACCCGCCTACCTACGTACCCACTAAAAAACTACCCCCTCATTTCCCCTGCTCATACCGCTCCAGGGTTTCCCGGGCGATCTGCCGCCCAAGTTGGATCAGTTCGGGTGCCTTGTAGAACTCGAAGAAGCGGCACACGCGCTTGGGTACGTTGATGAGGATGTCCGGCGGGTAGCCGGCGATCTTGTATTGGGCGAGTGAGGTTTGCATGACCTCGAAGCTCTGGTTCACCAGGTCCAGCAGGGAGGCGGGGCCGACGCTGGCGATGACTTCCGAGCCGCTGGCGGATCGGGGGGCGCCGTGGGTCTCCGGAGCGGCGGCGGGTTGCTGCATCTGCGGTGCAGCGTTCTCCAGCCAAGGGTTGCCGCCTGGCAGGCTCTCCGGATCGAGTATGTCGTGGGGTTCGAAACCGCTGCGTTTGAGGAAGGGCAGCCGCGAGCCCAGAGACGTCATCAGCAGGTCGATGCGGCTCTTGATCGCCGGTGGGCGCTCGATCACCGGAAGCTGGTAGTCGCGCTGGGTAGTGGCGTTGAGGTTGACGGCAATGATCAGATCGCAATGGCTGGAGACCACCGGGACGATGGGCAAGGGGTTCAGCAGGCCACCGTCCACCAGCATGCGGCTGCCCTGGACCACCGGCGTGAACAGGCTGGGAATGGCTGCCGAGGCACGCATGGCCTGGTGCAGGCAGCCCTCCTGGAACCAGATTTCCTGTTGGTTGGTGAGGTCGGTGGCGACCGCCGTGTAGGGGATGGACAGGTCTTCGATGTTGATTTCGCCCACGATGTCGCGGATGCGCCCAAAGACTTTCTCGCCGCGGATGGCGCCCAGGCGGAAGCTCACATCCAGAAGGCGCAGTACATCGAGGTAGTCCAGGCTTTCGGTCCAGTCGCGGTAGTGGTTCAGCTTGCCGGCGGCGTAGATGCCGCCGACCACGGCGCCCATGGAGCAGCCGGCAATGCAGGCGATTTCATAACCGCGCGCTTCAATTTCTTCTATCACGCCGATGTGCGCATAGCCGCGCGCACCCCCTGACCCCAGCACCAGTGCCACGCGTTTGCTCATTCGGAAATCCCCCACCAACAGTGTTTCGACGATACGCCCGTGGCGGGGCGTCGCCAAGGCGCTCTACCCACACGCCAGGGCAGCTCGCTGTCGCTTGCCGATCAGCACACGAAGTTGAATCTTGCGAGTATCGGACCGTCTATCGAGACACTAGACTCTGCCGATCGTCACCACAGGAGTTGTATAGATGAAAGCCTGGATCAGTCTGCCTTTGATCGCCTTGTTGCTCGTCGGTTGCGCCGGCAAGACAGCTTTTCGCACGAGCTGCGCTTCAGAGCTCGATGCCGCCTGGAAGGAGCTGGACCTGGCCAAGGCCGAAGGTTTCTCCGGCACCGTGAGTTACTCCAAGGCATTGAGCCTGCTCACCGCGGCCAAGACCCAGCAGCAGTTCGAAGCCTTCGAAGGCTGCACTAACAAGGCCGAGAAGGCCCGCTTCTATATTCGCGAATCGCGTGCCGGTCGCTGACTCTCCAGCCGGTACTGACGCGGTGTGATTCCCTTCCAGCGCTTGAAGGCGTGGATGAAGTTCGACACTTCGCCATAGCCCAGGCGCTCGGCAATTTCCTCCAGTCGCAAGGCGGTTGAGTTCAGCAGCTCTTCCGCCAGCGTCTCCAGCACTTCCTCCTGCAACTGTCGGAAGCTGGTGTCTTCGGCCGCCAGCTTGCGGCGCAGCGTGCGTGACGTCATATGCAGCGCCAGCGCCAGGCGTTCCATGTCTGGCAGTTGTCCCGGCCGGGCCAGCAGCAGGTCGCGGATGCGCCCGGCAAAGCCGGTGCGTGCCCGGCGGCGGGCCAGGATGATCTTGCACTGCGCCTCGCAATGCTGCGCCACCTGCGGGTTGGCGCCGGGCAGGGGAAGGTCGAGCAGGGCGCGGGGAAAGACGATGCAGTTGCGGCTGGCGCCGAATTGGGGTGTCACCCCCAGCAGTTGGCGCCAGGGTTTGAGGTCGGCGGGCTCAGGAATGCGGAAGCTGGCCCGGCGCACCGCAAGCGGGGCGTTGACCAGGTCGTGGTACACGCTGAGCGCACCGGACACATCCCGCTCCAGCAGGAAGGCGCACAGGTCGTCTGGCAGCTCCTGCGCTTCCAGGGTCAGCCAGGCGTCGTCACCCTGTTCCTCCAGGTGCATGCTGTGGAAGGCGTAGGTCAGGTCCAGGTAGCGCAAGCCCAGTTGCACGGCACTGCGAAAGGTGGCGCTGCTGAGCAGGGCGAAGCCCCAGATGCCGTAGGTGTTGAGGCGATAGCGCCGCCCGGCCTGCAGGCCCATGCCGGGGTGCTGGCCGAGGTGTCGGGCGAGGTTGCGCAACAGTTCGAGTTCCTGGCTGGCGACGACCTCTGCGCCGGGATCGCCGAGCAAGCACCAGTCCAGCCCGGTGCCGGCCAGGCATTGTTCCAGGGTGAGGCCCTGGTCGAGGCCGAACTGGGTCATCAGTTGCACGCTGATGGCGCTGCGGCGGGGCGATCGGGGTGTGGGGCTGGGCATGGAGGCTTTGCTCTGGTCTGTCCGAAATTCACAATTTACTGTCCGACTATGCCATAACGCGCCGATATACGCCGAACTAGCATGCTTCCATCACGCAGGCCCTGTGCCACGCGTCACTACCCATGGGAGATATCAATGATCAACAGTTCCCAGCCCGGCGCGCCCCTACACGTCCTGATCATCGGCGCCGGCTTTGGCGGCCTGGGCTTGGCCATCCAGTTGCAGAAGGCCGGCATCCAGGACTTCCTGATCCTGGAGAAGGGCAGCGAAGTCGGCGGCACCTGGCGTGACAACAGCTATCCCGGGGCGGCCTGCGATGTGCCCTCGCATCTCTATTCCTTTTCCTTCGAGCCCAAGACCGATTGGTCGCGCAAGTACGCGCCCCAGGCGGAGATTTTTGCCTACCAGCGTCATTGCGCCGACAAGTATGGGCTTCACCGGCATATTCGTTTCGGCTGCGAGGTGGCGGGTGCGGAGTTCGATGAAGCCAGCGGCACCTGGCAGGTGCAGACGTGCACGGGCGAACGCTTCCACGCCCGTGCGCTGGTCAGCGCCTGTGGCCAGTTGAACCGTCCGGCCTGGCCGCGCATTTCCGGCCTGGACGGGTTCAAGGGCGAGCTGTTCCATTCGGCTGGCTGGAACCATGGCTACCCGTTGGAGGGGAAGCGGGTGGCGGTGATCGGCACAGGTGCCAGCGCCATCCAGTTCGTTCCGCAGATTGCCCCGAAGGTGGCGCAGCTCACACTGTTCCAGCGCTCGGCGGCTTATGTAATTCCCAAGCCGGACCGTGCCTACCAGCCTTGGGAGCTGGCGCTCATGCGGCGCCTGCCCGGGTTGCAGAAGGTCGACCGGATGCTCAAGTACATCCAGCACGAGTCGCGAGTGCTGGCGTTCTCGGTGTTCCCGCCATTGATGAAGCTGATGCAGTTCCGCTTTCGTCGGCACCTGGCACGCGGCATCACCGACCCGGGATTGCGCCAGCGTCTGGTGCCGGATTACCCGCTGGGCTGCAAGCGCATCCTGATCTCCAACGATTTCTATCCGGCCCTGGCGCGATCCAATGTCGAGGTGATCAACACGGGCATCCGCGAGGTCACGGAGCGTGCGGTGGTCACCGATGACGGCCAGCATCATGAGGTGGACGCCATCATCCTCGGCACCGGCTTCACCGCCACGGATTTCCTCGCCCCCATGAGCATCCGCGGGCTGGGTGGGCGCGACCTGAACCAGGCCTGGCGAGAGGGCGCGGAGGCTTATCTGGGCGTCAGCGTCAGCGGTTTCCCGAATCTCTTCATGCTTTATGGACCCAATACCAACCTGGGGCACAACTCCATCATCTACATGCTGGAAAGCCAGTTCCGCTACGTACTCGACGGAATTCGTACACTGAGCGGTTTACGCTACCTCGACCTCAAGCCAGAGGTGCAACGCCACTTCAACCAGCGGCTGCAGCAGGATGTGCGCCACACCGTCTGGGAGCAGGGCTGCAACAGTTGGTACAAGACCGCTGACGGCCGCAACACCAACAACTGGCCGGGATTCACCTTCAGCTACCGTCAACAGACTCGTCGCCTGGAACTGAATCACTATGAATGCACCCGTTGAATTCACGGCCCCCGAGCCCGGTCAGCCGCTGCTGCGGGCGACCTTGCGCGGTGCCCTGTGCCTGCTGTTCCGCGGCCTGATGCGGCCACCCGTGCCGGTAGCGTTGCAGCGGCTGGTGCTGCGCTTTCTCACCGCCAGTACCCTGGCGCCCCGGGGCGTGGTGCGCGAAGGCGGGCAATTGGGCGGTCGTCCCTGCGAGTGGCACCGGCCCCAGGGCGGCAGCCACGTGGTGCTGCTTTATCTGCATGGCGGGGCCTTTATCACGGGCTCGCCTGCCACTCACCGGGCGATCACCGCCAGCCTGGCCAAGCGTGCCGGCGTGGCCGTGTGTGCGCTGGATTACCGGCTGGCACCGGAGCATCCATTTCCTGCCGGGCGGGAGGATGCCGTGGCTGCCTACTGCGAGTTGCTGGACGCGGGCTATCCGGCTTCGCGCATCGTCATTGGCGGCGATTCGGCGGGGGGTAACCTGACGCTCCTCTGTGCGTTGGAAATAAAGCGCCAGGGCCTGCCCCAGCCGGCAGGACTGGTCTGCTTCTCGCCGGCCACGGACCTCAGCGGCACGGCGCAGCACACGCCACCGGCCGGCGACCCGCTGATCCACCCGGCCTGGGTGGAGCAGGCGATGGACCTCTATTGCCCGCCCGGAATGGATCGCCGCGACCCGGCCCTGTCGCCAGTGTTCGCCGATCTCGCGGGGCTGCCGCCCATGCTGGTGCAGGTGGCCGAGGACGAAATCCTGCGCGATGACAGCCTGCGTCTTGCCAGGCGGGTGCGTGAGGTCGGGGGCTGGGTGCGGTTGGAGCGCTATCCCGGCCTTTGGCATGTGTTCCAGGCTCACACCGGGGTGTTGCGCACCGCCGACCAGGCCCTGGCCAGCGCTGCGGACTTCATCTGCAAGCATGTGGAGGTGGAGGCCTGAGATGGACAACATCCTGATTACCGGCGCTGCGTCCGGCATTGGCGCGGCGACCGCGCGGCTGTTTCATGAACGGGGCTGGCAAGTGGGGCTGATCGACCGCGACGCCGCGGCGCTGGCCACCCAGGCAGCTGCCCTGGGCGGCGTCTGGCACCAGGCCCTGGATGTGACCGACCTGGCCGCTGTCGAAGCCGCGCTGGCGGACTATTGTGGCAACCACGCGGGGCAGTTGCGCCTGCTGTTCAATTGCGCAGGTGTGTTGCGCTTCGGCCATTTCGAGGAGATCGACATGGCCGAGCACGCACGCATCCTCACGATCAACGTGCTGGGGCTTGTGCAGGTCACCCATGCGGCTTTTCCCTACCTCAAGGCCACCCGTGGTGCCCAGGTGATCAACATGGGCTCGGCGTCGGGCGTCTATGGCACGCCGCATATGGCGAGCTATTCGGCCTCCAAGTTCGCGGTGCGCGGCTTCACCGAGGCCCTGGAGCTGGAATGGCGCCGTCACGGCATCCGCGTGGGCGACCTGATGCCACCCTTTGTGCGCACCCCGATGGTCAGCAACCAGGGTTTCGAACCGCCGGTGCTGCGCCGCCTGGGGGTGAACCTGGACGCCGAGGACATCGCCCAGGCCGCCTGGCAGCAGGCCCAGGGCGCGGCGGTCCATCGGCCGGTGAGCTGGCTGTTCCGCCTGATGTACGGCGCGGGGCAGGTTTCGCCGGCTTGGGTGAATCGGGGAATCATGAAACTGTTGAGCGGGGCGTGATGGATATACGTGGCGAGCGCCGGGACAATTTGTCGATAGAGGAAGCCTGGACGCCGCCTGTCGCCACTTTTGTGACAATTTGTCCTGCTTTTCGGCAGACCGGCCGTGGTGGCGCTACCCTGCAAAATGAAAGCTGAAACAATCACTCGACGAGTGAGTCAGTGGCCAGGTCCGCGCGGGGCTTGGCCAGGGTCTGGCGCTGTGTCTGCAGAGTCGGCCCGGGGGCGGCACTGCGTGGTGCCGCGAGGCCGATTCCACCGGCTTCTCGGATTAGCGGAAAAGCGAAAAAGCGGAACTCTCATCCATCGCTAAGAGGAGGTCGTTTCATGAGCACAGCCTTCCACGATGATGTCAGCAGTAGTCTGTTGCGCCGCATGAAAGAAGGCGGTTTCGATTTTGCCCGTGTCCATCCGATCGAGTTTTACGCCATCTTCCCCGACGAGGACCGGGCGCGACTGGCGGCGAAGAATTTTCGTGGTGAGTCCTTGAATGCCCAGGTATCGGTACGCGCCGACGGGGTCTGGCACCTGCAGGTGAGCAAGGTGATGTACGCCACCCACACGGGAATCGGTGATTTCGAGCACGATCTGGAGGCCTTGGTGGTCCCGCTCGGCGGTGTGCTCGACGGCTGGGGCGTGACCCAGGAAGTGGGCGTTACGCGACCTTGAGGCCAGCCCGGTTCGTGGCGGACAATTCGCTGCGAACCGGGCATTCCGGACAATTCTTCGGCTGGTTTTCCTTCCCCCCTCTGGCTCGCGTATTCCCTGCAAAAACATACACTTCCATTACTCGACCTCGGCATGGCCTTTGCCTCAGACTCCGCCAACGGAGGGGACCCCATGACCGACATCCTGATTCTTACCCACGCGGATTTCTGCCCACCCGGCCACCTGGCCACCGTCCTGGACCGAGAGCAACGCGACTTCACGGTATTGCGCACGGACCTGGGCGAACTGGATGGCTACGACCTGGACCAGCCCAAGGCTGTGGCCATCATGGGCGGGCCCATGAGCGTCAACGACCCGCTGCCCTGGATCGGGGCGGAGGTCGACGCGTTGCGTCACTTCATCGCGCGCGATGTGCCCATGATCGGCCACTGCCTGGGCGGCCAGTTGCTGGCTCGTGCCCTGGGCGCCTCGGTGCATCGCATGCCCTACACCGAGATTGGCTGGCAACCGCTGGAGAAGCGCGCACTGGCGACGGACAACCCCTGGCTGGCGCACCTGCCACGGGAGTTCTCGATCTACCAATGGCACAGCGACACCTTCGACCTGCCTGAAGGCGCCCAGTGGTTGATGGACAGCCCCTGGTGCCCTAACCAGGGTTTTTCCTGGGGCAACAAGGTTCTGGGCCTGCAAGGCCATCCGGAAATGACCGAGGACCTGGTGCGAGGTTGGTTGACCGATTGGGCGCACCTGCTGGATGAGACCCAGCCCAGCCAGCAGGCCAGGGCACGCATGCTCGATGACCTGCCCACCAAGGTGGCGGCGCTGAACCAGGTGGCGGAAGGGTTCTACCGGCGCTGGTTGAAGCTGGCGTTCGGCTGAATGGCCTTCGGGGGCGATTTCAATCGCCAAGGGCAGCAACGCTGCCCCCTGCGGGTTTGAAGGGCAAACCTTCGGCCCGTTTGGCGAATGAATTGGCTATGTCTGCGTTAGTTGTTGCAACGATGGAGGAAGTGCTCTAGTGCAGACCTTCGAGGCTTCCGCGCCAGCCGGACATAACCCTCACCCGAACG